>JAJQFS010000086.1:127723-146350 GCA_021200995.1 Lachnospiraceae bacterium
TAAATTTGTTTAAAGCAGCAGTTCTGACGAATAAAAGCTTAGACGGCGCTTTGCGATGAGCGCGTCGTCGAGTTTTTATTCGTCAGAACTGCGGAAATATAATAAAGAAAGAAAAAACTGAAGGAAACCACCAATATGACTGACCTGCAACTCCAACAACAATACGCCTCCCTCGGCATTTCAGAAGCCGTTTTCAACTACGGCGAATCCATCCTTGCATCTTTAAAAGACCGCTTCGACCTGATCGACCGCACCGCCGAATTCAACCAGATGAAAGTTCTGAAAGCCATGCAGGAAAGCAAAGTCCGCGAGGCCTGCCTGACCGGCACCACCGGCTACGGCTATAACGACATCGGCAGAGATACCCTGGAGGAAGTCTACGCGAAAATCTTCCATACTGAGGACGCCCTCGTACGTCCCCAGATCACCTGCGGCACACATGCCCTGGCCCTGGCTCTGATGAGCAACCTCCGCCCTGGCGATGAGCTTTTAAGTCCCGTCGGCAAACCCTACGATACCCTGGAGGAGGTAATCGGTATCCGCCCATCCAGAGGATCACTTGCCGAGTACGGGGTAACCTATGCGCAGGTGGACTTAAAGCCGGACGGCTCCTTCGATTATGAAGGCATTCGAAACGCCATCAACAGCAAAACGAAGCTGGTTACCATCCAGCGCTCCAAGGGCTATGCTACACGTCCTACTTTATCTGTCGAACAAATCGGCGAACTGATTGCTTTTATCAAAGGAATCAAACCGGACGTTATCTGCATGGTGGATAACTGCTACGGCGAGTTTGTCGAAACCATCGAACCGTCAGACCTGAGAGCGGATATGGTTGTCGGCTCACTCATCAAAAATCCCGGCGGCGGTCTGGCTCCCATCGGCGGCTATATTTGTGGGACAAAGGAGTGTGTGGAAAACGCGGCGTACCGCCTGACCAGCCCCGGACTTGGCAAGGAAGTCGGCGCCAGCCTCGGTATCCTGCAGAGCTTTTACCAGGGCCTTTTTTTGTCTCCCACTGTGACCGCCAGCGCTTTGAAGGGCGCCATATTCGCGGCAAATATCTATGAAAAACTTGGATTTTCCGTATTTCCAGCCGCGAACGCACCCAGATATGATATCATCCAGGCCGTGACTTTTGGTAAGCCGGAGGGGGTGATTGCCTTCTGTGAAGGAATTCAGGCCGCGGCGCCGGTTGATTCTTTTGTCACACCCGAACCCTGGGATATGCCGGGATATGACGCGCCCGTCATTATGGCGGCAGGCGCTTTTGTATCCGGTTCAAGCATCGAATTGTCTGCCGACGGTCCCATGAAACCTCCCTATACAGTATTTTTTCAGGGAGGGCTGACCTGGCCTCATGCCAAATTCGGTATTTTAAAGAGTCTGCAGGCACTCATGGACGCGGGACTTATCACAGAATTGTCATAATTCGTTGGATAATTTTTTCTTTTTATTGGTATACACAGGAGGGTTTTTATGGTAAACTAACTGTGTTTACGGATTTTTTCAAGCCGCACCTGGAGAGGGAAAGGCGAACATGAAATCTGACCTTACGACATAGACCATGCCCTATGAACGCTTCCTTGCAAGCGGGCCTGGCGCATTGACGGACGCGGAGCTTCTGGCGGTAATTCTGCGTACCGGAACGAAGGACAAAAGCGCGGTACAGCTGGCGGAGGATATTTTAAATTCCTGTGGCCTGCAGGACAATCTGACCGTTCTCTATCAGCTGACGCTTGACGATCTGCTTCAGATTCGCGGGATCGGAGAAGTCAAGGCGGTGAAGCTTCTGGCATTGGCGGAGCTTTCACGACGTATGTCACAGCAGAGAATACACTCCGACATGTCCTTCATGGATTCTTCCAAGGTGGCGGCCTATTATATGGAGAAGTTGCGTCACCTGCATACAGAACAGGTCCTGGCTGTATTTCTGGATGGCCGCGGACGCTATCTGGGTGAGGAAACCCTTTCCACTGGAACAGTGAACGCTTCGCTGATGTCTCCGCGGGAGATTTTTATCGCGGCGCTGAAACACAATGCCAGTGGTCTGATTTTACTGCACAATCATCCGAGCGGGGATCCGACGCCCTCCCTTCAGGACCAGAATATCACGCTCAGAATTGCGGAAAACGGCAAACTGTTAAATATACCGCTGATAGACCATATTATTATCGGAGATCATACATATACAAGCTTTCGCGAGCTTGAACAGATATAGAAAGGGGTAAGATACATTGGGAGCAAACACATTCGGGATCGATCTGGGGACCAATAATATCAAAATTTATTCGCAGAATGATGACGGCTACGTCATTGAGAAAAATATGATCGCCATTGAAAATAAAAAAAATATTTTCGCCTATGGTGACAGTGCCTACGAGATGTATGAGAAGGCGCCGGCAAATATTAAAGTATCTTTTCCGTTGAATAACGGCGTGATTGCGGATATCCGCGACATGGAAGTGCTGGTGAGATATTTTATCACCGACATCTGCAAGGGCAAGCCTGCCCCTGCGGATTACTACATGGCAGTTCCTACCGATGTAACCGATGTGGAAAAACGGGCTTTCTATGACCTGGTGAAAAACGCCGGTTTGAAGGCAAAGGACGTTTTTGTCGTGGAAAAGGCCGTGGCTGACGGTCTGGGGCTGGGAATCGACGTCAAAACCGCGATCGGCGCGCTGATTGTCGATATTGGCTATCACACGACGGAGATTTCTCTGATTTCTCTGGGCGGCATCATCTTAAGCCGCCTGATTAAGACCGGCGGCATGAAATTCGACGAGACCATCAAATCCACCATCCGCAAAGAGTACAATCTGGTCATTGGCTCCAAGACCGCTGAGAAGCTGAAAATCAGCATCCGTGATCTGGAGGACAATAATGTCAAGGCCGTCGTCTTCGGCAGGGATATCGTAACCGGCCTTCCCATGGAACGCACCATTGATCTGGAGGTGATTAATCAGGCTCTGTCAGAGCAGTTTGCCACCATCATTGATCATGTCAAGCTGATCCTGGAGCGGACGCCTCCGGAGCTTTCCGCGGACATTTACCGCAATGGTCTTTACCTGACAGGCGGCGCTTCCCAGATCGCGCACTTTGTCGAGCAGCTGGCGGCCGGCACAGGGCTGAAGGTGATCTGTTCGGAGAATCCTGTCACGAGTGTGGCTGTGGGTCTTTCCAAGGTGATCAACGAGGATTATTTCAAAACGGTCGCGTTTTCGGTAGAAGGAATGAATAAATGAGTCCGGTAATCAGAAAAAAGGGAGAAAAATTTACGATACCCAGTAAATATCTCCTTTTTGCTTTATCTGCCTTTTGCTGTCTGCTTTTGATTCTCAGCATTTTTACAAGCATATTTGACACCGCGTTAAGCTACGTGGCCGGATATGTGGTGATTCCGTTTCAGAAGGGCATCACGGTGGTAGGAACGTATCTCACCGACCGTGCCGACCTCTTCGCGGATATGCAGGAGCTGATTGCGCAAAACGAGAGTCTTCAGGAGCAGGTGGACGAGCTGACAGTGGAAAATAACCGCCTTCAGCAGGACAAATATGAACTGAATGAACTGCGCAAGCTTTTTGACCTGGGCGAGGAGTATGAGAGTTATACAAAAACGGGCGCGCGGATTGTATCCAGCGAGAGTACCAACTGGTATTACTCCTTTGTCATTGACAAGGGAACGGACGATGGCCTGGCGGTTAATATGAATGTGATCGCGGACGGCGGTCTGGTTGGAATTATTACCAAGGTCGGGCCGAACTGGGCCAGAGTGACGTCCATCATTTCGGACGATGTGTATATCATGAGCCAGCTGCTCTCCACACAGGATAATCTGCTGGTAGAGGGTGATCTCTCCCTGATCCAGAGCGATGGTGTGATCAGCTTTTCTGACCTGCTGGATACGACGGATTCCGCGGTAGTGGGAGACAAGGTCGTGACCAGCAATATCAGCGACAAATTTCTTCCCGGTCTGGTCGTCGGCTATATTCAGTCTATCGAGACGGATGCCAACAATATGACCAAATCCGGCACGATTCTGCCGGCGGTAGACTTTAATCACCTGGAGGAAGTACTGGTTATACTGGAGTTAAAGGAAACCTACGAGGAGGAATAGGGCACAGTGGCAAAGACAGCAAAAAAAGTATTGATCCAGACGGTGCTGATTCTTGCGGCGTATATTCTTCACACCTCGATTTTTCCCAACCTTGCCTTTAATGACATTTCACCCAATGTCCTTCTGCTTCTGACTGTATTTTCCAGTTTCGAACAGGGCATGAATACCGGCATGGTGACCGGCATGGTCTGCGGACTTCTGTGCGATGTTTTTTATGGCTCGGTGCTGGGGGTGTATGGCCTGTTTTATCTGCTGATTGGTTTTTTTGCCGGCAGTATGGCGAGATTCTTTTATAAAGATGAATATGTCTTTCCCATAGTAGTAGTCGCCGCGTCGGATCTTATGTATAATTTTGTCATGTATGTGACGAATTTTCTTTTGCGCGGCAGGTTTGATTTTCAGTATTACTTTCGATGTGTGATTCTGCCTGAGCTGGTCTACACGCTGCTTTTGGCAGTTGTCTGTTTACCGTTTATCGCGCTGTTAAACCGTCGTCTTTTACGCATCGACATGAAGGAGAAAGAAGAAACAGATGTTGGAAACGTTCAGAGAGTGGATGAAAAAGATACTTAGTTCCCGGCTGTTTCTTATGGGGGTTGTTTTTGTTGTCTGTATCTGTGCGCTTGTGCAGAGACTCTTTATTCTGCAGATTGTGGAAGGGGAAACCTATCTGGAGGAATATGAGCTCTCCATTCAGAAAACGAAAACCATTTCCGCGACGCGCGGCAATATTTACGACTGTAATGGAGTACTGCTCGCATACAATGAGCTCTCCTATACAGTCAAAATTGAGGATGTATATGAGAGTTCCAGCTCCAAAAATCAGCTGTTGAATGAGAATATCTACACCCTGATTAAGATGATCGAGAAAAACGGAGACAGCATATACAGTGATTTCCATATTTATCTCGATGAGAACGGGGTATATCAGTATGATGTGAGCGGGACTTCCCTGCTGCGCTTTAAGGCCGATGTATACGGTGAGAGCTATGTGGAGGATCTGACCTATGAGCAGGAAAACGCTACAGCGGAAGAGATGATGGCGTATCTTGCCGGGGATTCGGCTTACTGCTTTGCTGTCGGCGAATACGAAACCGATGACGAAGGCAATGTGCTGCAGGATGAGGATGGCAATGATATTTTTACCGTTGGCAAGGGCTATACCAAGACAGAGGTCCTGCAGATCGTCACCATCCGTTACGCCATGAGCCTGGTTTCGTATCAGGTTTATCTGGGTACCACGGTGGCTACGGATGTCAGTGAGGCCACAGTCGCCGTCATTATGGAAAATATCGACCAGCTGCAGGGTGTTTCCATTGAGCAGGATACGGTTCGCAGATATACGTACGGCGAGTATTTTTCTCAGATTCTCGGTTATACCGGCAAAATCAGCAGCACGGAGCTTGAGGAACTGAACAACGAGCTGATCGAGAATGGAGAGGAAGCCAGATACACCTCCAGTGATGTGGTCGGAAAAACCGGTATTGAGGAGTACATGGAGCTGGAGCTGCAGGGTGAGAAGGGCTATGAGACTGTTTATGTGGATACGGTAGGCAGTGTACTTGCTACTGAAGACACAGTTTCTCCCACTGCCGGAAATGATGTTTATTTGTCGATTGATTCTGAACTGCAGATCACATGTTACGACATATTGGAACAGAGCATTGCTGGTATACTGGTTGCGAAGATACGAAATGTAAAAACCTACACCATGGCGGATAATGAGGACAGCTCCGATATCATTATTCCGATTTATGATGTATATAACGCACTTTTTTCCAATAATGTGATCAGTCTGTCCCATATGGCGGGGGAAGACGCTGGTGAGGTAGAACAGGAGGTATATTCCGCGTATCTGCGTTTCAAAGAGGACAGATATGAAGAATTGTATGATGAGGTCTATTATGGACGAACGGCATACAATGAACTGAGTGAGGAATATCAGGCATACCAGGAGCAGTTGATTGAAATTCTGAAGGGATACGATGTCATCGACATGGATCTTGTGGACACGTCTGATGAGGTATATCAGGCCTGGTTTAAGGAAGAGACCATTTCCCTGGCAGAATATCTGGAATATTGCATTTCACAGAACTGGATTGATGTGACGCAGCTCGACTTAGAGAGCGACTACGCGGACTCGCAGGAGATTTTTGAGAAACTGATCGAGTTTATGTTTGAGGCCGCGGAGGAATCCTCCGCTTATCAGAAGCTGATCCTCAAATATATGATTCAGGCAGATACCATCACAGGCACACAGGTATGTAAGATTCTGATCGAGCAGGAAATTGTGGATCTGGATGATGAGACAATAGACGCGCTCTACTCCGGAGAGACCTCCGCCTATCAGTTTATGATTGCACGGATACAGAACCTTGATATTACGCCGGCGCAGCTGGCGCTGGATCCGTATGCTGGCAGCGTTGTGGTGACAGATGTAAATATGGGAAAGGTCCTGGCCCTGGTTTCTTATCCGAGCTATGATAATAACAAAATGGCCAATACTGTAGACGCGGATTATTACGCCACCCTGCAGTCTGACCAGTCAAACCCGCTGTATAATTACGCGACACAGCAGAAGTCAGCACCAGGTTCCACATTTAAGATGGTGTCCACTGCCGCCGGACTGGAGACGGGTATGATAGATACAGACACAAAGATTACCTGTACCGGTATCTTTGACCGCTTTACCACGGCGTCCTATCGCTGCTGGATTTATCCGGGTGCCCATGGCTCCCTGACAGCATCCCAGGCGATTCAGCATTCCTGCAACTACTTTTTCTATGAGGTAGGATACCGGCTGAGTCTGGATGAGAACGGGGATTATGATGCAGAGCTCGGTCTGGAACGACTGGCGTATTACGCGGATTTGTTTGGCCTGTCGGAAACCTCTGGCGTAGAGATTTCCGAATCCTCACCGCAGGTTTCCACGGAACTGCCGGTGCTTTCTGCAATCGGCCAGGGCACAAACTCCTATACGACTGTGGGCATGGCGCGATATGTGACGACCATCGCCAACGGCGGTACCTGCTATAATCTGACGCTTCTGGACAAGCTGTCTGACCCTGACGGCAATGTTTTGGAAGAATACGAGGCGGAGGTCAGAAATACTGTGGATCTGGCTGACAGCACCTGGACTACCATCCACACCGGCATGCGGGCTGTGGTTGAGAGCTCCAGCGTCTTTGATGATCTGGATGTGGAGGTGGCCGGCAAAACCGGTACCGCGCAGGAGAGCTCTTCCCGTCCTGACCACGCGCTTTTTGTAGGATATGCGCCATATAGTGATCCGGAGATCAGCGTTGCATGCCGTATTTGTTATGGCTACAGCTCGTCCTACGCGTCGCAGCTGGCTGAGCAGATTTTTGAATATTATTTCGCGGAAGATAAAGAGGAAGTCACGCATGCGGAAGCGTCCGATATGGATTCCTCGAACCTCGCGAATGACAATTAATCATAATGTACCATAAGGAGAAAGCCGCAAATCCGGCAATAATCTGTTTGGAGGAACTCCTTATGAGTGAAGTGTTAGTCGTTACCAGCGGGAAAGGCGGCGTGGGAAAAACCACGACCTGCGCCAATCTTGGCACAGGACTTGCCGCCATGGGACACAAGGTCTGTCTGATTGATACAGATATCGGACTGCGCAACCTGGATGTGGTAATGGGACTGGAAAACCGCATCGTTTATAATCTGGTAGATGTGGTGGAAGGAAGCTGCCGCTTAAAGCAGGCGCTGATTAGGGACAAGCGCCATCCCAGCCTGTACTTAATGCCCTGTGCACAGGCTAGGGACAAAACCAGCGCCAACCCATCCCAGATGGTGAAGCTTGTGACGCATCTGCGGGATATCTTTGATTATATTATTCTGGACTGCCCGGCAGGAATAGAGCAGGGCTTTCAGAACGCGGTGGCCGGCGCGGACAGAGCCATTGTGGTGACGACACCGGAAGTGTCGGCTATTCGTGACGCGGACCGCATTATCGGTTTGCTGGAAGCCAGGGAATTTTCTCAGATCGAGCTGGTGCTTAACAGACTGCGTCCGGATATGGTACGCAGGGGAGACATGATGAGCGCTTCCGACGTGACGGATATTCTGTCTGTTCCGCTGATCGGCATTGTGCCGGATGACGAGCATGTGGTGATTTCCACGAATCAGGGCGAGCCTTTGGTTGGGAGCATGACACCGGCCGGAAAGGCCTACCAGAATATTTCCTACAGAGTTTCCGGCAAAGATGTTCCGCTCAATCTGGAAATTGGCGGCAGGATCACGTTCTGGACGAGGATCACCGGCATTTTCCACACCACCGGTTAGGAGGAAGCGATATGAGAAATTTTTTCAGGCGCAAAAGCTCCAGGGAGGTGGCCAGAGACCGGTTAAAAATATTACTGATTTCTGACAGAGTCAATTGCTCGGCGGAGACCATGGAGATGATCAAAAACGACATTGTCAGAGTGCTCTCAAAATATATGAAGATTGATACGGACAGCATGGAAATTCAGATCAGTAAGACGGCGAACACGGAGCGGGGTGCCAAAAATCCTGTTCTGAGCGCCAATATTCCCATTCTGGACATCGGGAATGGAAAGTAAACATACCAAAAGTCTGAAAGCGGTCTGAAGCCTTTCACATAAAGGAGAAAGAATGTTCAAAAAATACAATTGGAGATTTTATGATTTTCGTCTGGTAATCTTTGTAATTATCGCGTCGGTCATGGGCATGTATGCCATCGGCAGCGCGAACGAGAACTATCAGGGCAGGCAGATCATGGGTATGGGCATCGGCATCGTGCTGATGCTCGTAATCTCCGTGATAGATTACACAAAGATTCTGAAGCTTTACTGGGTGATTTACGCTTTTATGGCGGTGCTCTTATTTGTCACGCTGTATACGGAGATCGGGGACAGCTCCAACAATGCGCAGCGCTGGATTCAGATTGGAAGTTTTACTTTTCAGCCCTCGGAAATATCGAAATTACTATTGATTTTATTTTTTGCACAGTTTATTATGAAACATAAGAGCGATATCAACAAGCCATGGCTTTTACTGATTATCGTTGCGCTGTTTGCTGTCCCGGCATATCTGATTTTGAAGCAGCCTGACTTGTCGACCGCTATTGTAATCGCCACGATTCTGTGCACTCTGATTTTTGTGGGAGGAATCAGCTGGAAATATGTAGTGGCTGCTTTTGCCATCGTGATTCCTGTGGGAGCGATTTTCATTTTTCTGGCGATACAGCCGGATTCTACGCTTTTAGCGTCGCATCAGCAGGAGAGGATTCTGGCGTATCTCTACCCTGAGGAGTATCCGGATACCGCCTGGCAGCAGCTCTACAGTGTCAAGGCCATTGCGTCCGGACAGCTGGATGGCAAGGGGTACAAAAATAACGAAGTAACCAGCTTAAAAAACGGGAGTTATATACTGGAACCTCATACAGACTTTATTTTCGCCGTTATCGGTGAGGAGTTTGGTTTCAAAGGCAGTCTGGCAGTGATCGTGGTATTGTTTTCCATTGTGCTGGAATGCCTGTATGTGGCATATAAAGCTAGGGATCTGGCCGGGCGTCTTGTGGCGGCGGGAGTAGCCGCCTGGATCGGGTTTCAGACGTTTTTCAATATCGGGGTGGCGACGCTTCTGCTTCCCAATACCGGTCTGCCGCTTCCCTTTATCAGTTACGGACTCACATCATTACTCAGCCTGTATATGGGGATAGGCTTTGTACTGAACATCAAATTACAGCAAAGAAAAAAGAGAGAGGGTATTGCAGCATGAACATCGCACTGATCGCACATGACAACAAGAAAAAACTGATGCAGAATTTCTGCATCGCGTACCGCGTACTGCTTTCCAAACATGAATTATATGCTACGGGAACCACAGGAAGACTGATTGAAGAGGTAACCAATCTCTCTATTCATAAATTACTGGCTGGTCATCTGGGCGGAGAGCAACAGATCTGCGCGCAGATTGAACAGAATCAGATAGACCTGGTCATCTTTTTAAGAGATCCGCTTTCCCCGAAATCTCACGAGCCGAATGTGGACAATACGATCAGGCTGTGCGATATGCACAATATCCCCCTGGCCACCAATCTGGCAAGCGCGGAGATCATGATCAGAGCAATGGACAGAGGAGATTTGGATTGGCGTGAAGCTTACAGGTAGAAAAAGAGCTGCTGCGTTTCTTGTGTGCGCCGGCATGGTCATGGTATTTCTGACCGGCTGCGGCAGTCAGCTAAAGGCGGCCTTTGAGGAGCAGGCGGGCAATAACAGCTACGAACTGATTACGGTTTCAACCCAGGAGAGAGCCACATCTTTTGTGGCAAACCTGGCGGTGGGAGAAACCAGCGTCTCCTATGACGACTATGAAATTGAATACGCATCCGCTGCGGGACTGTTTGACCTGACGAATCATGAGGTTGTTTTTGCTTATAATATGCACTCAAAGCTGTATATGGCCAGTCTGACCAAGCTGATGACAGCGCTTGTGGCAGTGAAATACGGAAGCCTTGATCAGACGCTCACTGCGACTGACGCGGTGACGATTACGGAGAGCGGCGCACAGCTGGCTGGTATTTCCGCGGGGGATACCATGACGCTGGAGCAGGCACTGAATATTCTGCTGATTTATTCCGCCAATGATGTAGCCAATCTGATCGCGGAGAATATTGGCGGAAGTGTGGACGCTTTCGTGGAAATGATGAATGAGGAAGCCAACGCACTGGGCGCGACCAACACGCACTTCACCAACCCGCACGGATTGCATGATAATGACCATTATACGACGGTGTATGACCTTTACCTGATTTTCCAGGAGGCAGTCAAATATGAGGCGATCACCCAGATTATTTCCCAGTCCAGCTACTCGACAACCTACTATGATTCGAGCGGCAACGCGAAGAATATCACTGTGAATACGACCAATGCTTTTTTCAGACAGCTTTACGTTACTCCGGAGAATATCACCATTCTCGGCGGCAAGACCGGCTATACGGATCAGGCCGGACAGTGCCTGGCGCTTTATGTAAAGGACGTGAACGGCAATCCTTACATTGGCATTATCCTGCACAGCTATGACAGAGACTCTGTTTATGGAGAAATGAAGACCATGCTGGAGCTGGTAAATACGCCTGGCGCCTCGTGAAGAATTGCTGTGTGAAGCAACGTGAAGAATTTATGAAAATGGTTGCTTTTTGACGGCAGATTTACTATAATGAATTTACTATTTCACATTTAGGAGGACTACATATGGTTCAGTTAATTGTTGGTGACAAGGGCAAGGGCAAGACAAAGGAATTACTGGATAAGGCAAATAACCACATCAAAACCGTGGAAGGCAACATTGTCTATCTTGACAAGAGCACCAAGCATATGTATGAATTAAATAATAAAATCCGTCTGATCAATGTGACAGATTACATGATCAGCGACGCGGACGAGTTTGTTGGTTTTCTTTCCGGTATCATTTCACAGGATCATGATCTGCAGGCAATCTATATTGACGGTTTCTTAAAGATTGCGGCGCTGGAAGGACAGGACATCAGCCCGACGGTGCAGAAGATTAAATCCCTCAGTGAGAAATTCCATGTGGATGTTACCATCAGCGTTTCACTGGACAGCGCGGATATCCCGGAACCATTAAAATCTGATATTGCAGTCGCCGTATAGGACAGGATAAAGGCAGAGAAAATGTGGAGAATGTGCTGCGGCACATTCTCCATTCTTGTTGGAGGAGACATGGCGCGAAATACACGCAAAACGGCAGGAGGAACGGCGGGAAATAATGTGGTCCCCTTCCCCAAACAGTCAAAGTTAAATATCGGCGTTGTCATTCTGGCCGTGGTATTTATTTATGCGATGGTCTGTGTGGCGACTTATCTTTCCAGGGAACAGATCCAGAGCTATCAGGTCAGGGAAGGATCCCTTGTGGAAAATACCCGCTATACAGGCGTCATTGTCAGAGAGGAAACTGTCGTATACAGTACAGGTGCCGGCTATGTCAACTATTTTACGGCTGAAAAGGAACGCGTTGCGGTAGGGAATCTGGTATATACACTGGATTCCAGCGGCACCATCAAGGATTATACGGAGCTTCTGAACGCGGATGAGAATTCTTTGTCCGACAGTGACAAGGAGGAATTTCGTTATCTGATCGATACTTTTCTTGAAAAATACGGCGATGATGATTTTTCAGCCGTTTACGACCTTCACACCACGCTGACATCACAGACGGACAAGCTGGTAAACAGTCTGCTGCTGGAGAATATCAACTCACTGTATGACAGTACCAGCAGCATGATTGAGTACCATTACGCGGCAGATACCGGACTTGTCGCTTACTGGATCGATGGCCTGGAGGACCTGACAGCGGAGGAGGTGACTTCTGCTCTGATTGAGCAGACCGATTATTCCCGTACAGAGCTTGTCAGCAATACACTTGTGTCTGATGGAGACGCTGTATACAAAATTATCCCTTCGGAGAAATATGATCTTGTGATCACGGGTGTAGATGAGGAAAAACTGGAGTATTACTTAAGCGAGGAGGTCGTGCAGGTTCGCTTCCTTAAAAATGACCTCGAGCTCTGGGCGGATGTCTCCACCACGACAAACAGCCTGGGAGAAAGTCTGTTGGTATTATCTTTTCAGAGCGGCAGCGTGAATTTCTCCACAGACCGTTTCCTGGAAATTGAGATTATTTCGGAGGACGAGACAGGTTTAAAGATTCCTGTTTCCTCCATTGTGGAGAAATCCTTCTACCTGGTCCCGGAGGAATATGTCTCTTATGTGGAAGAAGAAAACGCCTATTACATCCTGGTCGAGACCTACGGGGAAGATGGCCTGTCGGTCGCACGGACAGAAGTGGAACCGTATTCCCTGAAGGAAAATCAGTATTACCCGGATGATACATCTGTCAGTCAGGGCACAAGAATCTATAAACTAGACAGTTCAGATATCTATCAGGTTTATACGATCGGTACGCTGACCGGCGTTTATAACATCAATAAGGGCTACGCGGAATTCAGACAGATTACCATTCTGGAACAAAATGAGCTGTACGCGATTGTGCAGTCCAATACGACCTATGGGCTGAGCGCTTACGATTATATTGTACTCAACGCGGACGCAGTCAGTGAAAATGATTTTATTTATGAGTAGACTGTGTGGTTTTTGTAAATTTTTTGTATCCGCGTTTTTGAATAAATAGTTGACATCGCATGTAAAAAAAGCGATAATAAGACCAGTGTAAAACAGTCGGTCTTGGAGGCTGACAGGTAATAAAGGAGTTTTCCATGAGTGTGATGAAACAGTTGGCCGATTTCATTTCCATAGGCAAGGATGATGAGGACGAGGATTACGACGATTATGACGAAGCGTTGGACGATGATGGCTACGATGAACCGGAAAGATCCCCGATCAATCTGAGAGTAATACCAAACCCTGAACCGGAATCTGCGGCGCAAAAGGCGCCCAGAAAAGTAAACAGGCCAGTACCTATGAGACAGAAGCGCAATGTAAATATAGGAGGCGGCATGGAAGTTTGTGTGATTAAACCTACAAAAGTGGACGAAACCCGTGACATTACGGATACTTTACTGCAGAACCGTACGGTGGTTCTCAATCTGGAGGATATTGACGAGCTGTCAGCACAGAGAATTCTGGATTTTACATCCGGGAGCTGTTACGCGATGGATGGCAACCTTCAGAAAATATCACAGCGTATTTTTATCGTGACGCCCGCTTCTGTAGAGATTTCCGGCGATTTCCTGGAGGTCTTTGGCCAGAATTCACAGGAAGAAGATACATATTAATTGGAATTGCGGCAGGGCTTCCCCGTATGTATGTCGGGGGAGCCTTTCTTAGGTTTTAAAGGAGAACTTTTATGGCACAGCGTTTACCGATTTTGAAAGATAAAAAGCCATGTTATGACATTGTCATTACGCAGGGCTTTGAGGAGTTTGTAACGGAGCTTGAAAAGCTTAACGCGGCGGACAGGAGAATTTGCCTGATTACGGACACGAATGTAGCGCCTCTGTACGCGCAGAAGCTGAAAGATCTGCTGGAGGGAGTCTGCCGGTCCGTGACCATATACGCTTTTGAGGCGGGCGAGGAGCATAAAACCTTAGACACCGTCAGAGAGGCGTATAAATTTCTGATCGACAAAGGCTTTGACCGTAAAGACATGCTGGTCGCGCTCGGAGGCGGCGTGGTCGGGGATGTGACAGGCTATATCGCCGCCACCTATTTAAGGGGAGTGGATTATATTCAGGTTCCGACGACATTGTTGGCGCAGTGCGATTCCTCCATCGGCGGCAAGACAGGCGTGGATTTTGACGGTTATAAAAATATGGTCGGCGCTTTCAAAATGCCGGTTCTGGTCTATATGAACGTTGATACGCTGGATACCCTGCCCGGCAGACAGTTTTTCAATGGCTTCGCGGAAGTCATGAAGCATGGCCTGATCAAAAATGAGGGGTTTTATACCTGGCTCATTGATAACATGTATGAAATCTGTGAAAGAGACAAACTCGTACTTGAGGACATGATTTATCAGAGCTGTACCATCAAAAAGCTTGTTGTGGAAAAGGATCCTTATGAGCAGGGAGACAGGGCGCTTTTAAATTTCGGTCATACCATTGGTCACGCCATTGAGAAGGCCAAAGGCTTCACCCTGCTGCACGGGGAATGCGTCGCATTAGGCTGCGTAGCCGCCGCGTTTATTTCCTACAAAAAACAGCTGATTACAGCGGAAGAGTACTACGAGGTACGGGATATGTTCGTGCCATTCTATCTTCCGATTACGGTAGAGGGGATAGACCCGCAGGAAGTGCTCACCTATACGAAATCCGATAAGAAGATGGAGGCAGGCACGATTAAATTCGTTCTTCTGAAAAGAATCGGCAAAGCCTTTATTGACCGGACAGTGACAGATGAGGAGGTCCTGGAGGCGATTGATGAAATCTGTTTTGATGAAGAGGACGTGAAAGCGTAATGAAAAGATTTCTGACCAAACACTGGCTTTTAAGTTCTCTGGTACTGTTCGCAGTTCTTCTGCTGTTTGACAGAGTTACCAAAAACTGGGCTTCTTTAGCCTTGCGGGATGGGCCTGTCGTACTGATTGAAGGCGTTTTAGAGTTCCGCTATCTGGAAAACACCGGGGCAGCCTGGGGTACATTTCAGGGTATGCAGTGGCTGTTTTATATCCTGACAGTTGTCTTTCTGGCTATTGCGATCGCGGAAATTGTCCGTCTGAGCAAAAAGAGCAGGTATTTACCGCTTGTATATACACTGGTTGTGACCTTAAGCGGCGCGGTGGGCAATTTTATTGACAGGCTTTCTCAGCGGTTTGTGGTGGATTTTATCTATTTTAAACTGATTGATTTCCCGATTTTCAATGGGGCGGACTGCTGCATCACTGTTTCCATGGCAATTCTTGTCATATTGCTTTTGTTTTATTATCAGAATGAAGACCTGGATTATATCGTACCGGGACAAAACGCAAAATGAAAACCTATCATTTTCAGATAACAGAAGAACTGGACGGGGAACGGATCGACAAGGCGCTTGGCTTTCTCACCGATTCTCTGTCCAGGTCTTTTATTCAAAAACTGATCAAAGAGGGCGGCGTCTCAGTGAACGGTATTCAGATCCTGAAGGCAAGTTTCCCGCTGTCCGCGGATGATGAGGTGATTTTCACCCTTCCTGAAGCTGTTGAACCCCGTATTGAGGCGGAAGATATTCCCCTGGACATTTTATATGAAGATTCAGATGTCATTGTGGTCAATAAACCGAAGGGCATGGTGGTGCATCCGGCCGCGGGACATTACAGCGGGACATTGGTGAACGCGCTTTTGTATTACTGCAAAGACGAGCTGTCCGGTATCAACGGTGTCCTGCGTCCCGGCATTGTGCATCGGATTGATATGGATACGACTGGCTCACTGATCGTCTGCAAAAATGACTTTTCCCATAACGCGATCGCCGCGCAGTTAAAGGCTCATTCCATCAAAAGAGTATATCACGCGATCTGCTATGGAAATATCGCGGAAGAGGAAGGCTGTGTGAATGCCCCGATTGGCAGACACCCGACAGACCGTAAAAAAATGGCTGTCAATGCCAGAAACGGCAGACCTGCCGTCACACATTATCAGGTACTGGAGCGCTTTGGAGGGTACACCTATATCTGCTGTCAGCTGGAGACAGGACGTACACACCAGATTCGCGTGCATATGTCCAGTATCGGACATCCCCTTTTGGGGGATGAGCTGTACGCGGCGGGACGCAGGGCGCCTTTTAAGCTTCAGGGGCAGTGCCTGCACGCCATGACGCTTGGATTTGCGCATCCGAGAACGGGAGAGTATATTGAGGTGAACGCGCCTCTTCCGGAGTATTTTACGCATTTACTGAGGGTGCTCAGGGCCTGAGCAGATTTTTTCATTCTCCGTCACAAAAGCGTCATCATAAACCTTGTCAAATCGCACAAAAACCCTTGTTTTATTTCCGGATATTTGGTATTATTGAACTAACTGAAACAGTTATGAATGATTACGATTCACGTTCTACTCGGATTTGTCCTTTTTTCTGATGATCGTGAAACAGTGACAGTTCATCCTATCATTTTACGTAAGACAGGAGGTATCAAGATGAAGACAGTAGTAACGATTGGAAGACAGTATGGCTCCGGTGGATGTGAAATCGGCGAAAAGCTGGCAAGGAAAATGGGCGCGCCTTATTACGACAAGCAGCTGCTGGTGAGAGCGGCCAAGGAGAGCGGATTTGCGGAAGAGATGATTCAGATGCACGATGAGAGACCCACCAGTTCTTTTCTTTACACGATGGTGATGGACAGCTATTCCTTCGGTTACAATCAGGGCTTTACGGATATGCCCATCAGCCAGAAGGTTTTCCTGGCACAGTTTGACGCGGTGAAAAAGATAGCGGAGGAAGGAGCGTGCGTGATTGTCGGCAGGTGTGCGGATTACGCGCTCAGAGAAGTTCCGCACTGTCTGAACATCTTCATTTTCGGGCAGGAAGAGGAGAAGGCCAAACGGATCAGCCTGCGCCAGAATGTGACCGTCGCGGAAGCGAAGGAACTCTGCCGTAAGACTGACAAACAGCGCCAGAGCTATTACAACTACTACTCTGACAAAAAATGGGGCAGGGCGGACAGCTATCATCTGTGCGTGGACAGCGGCAAGCTGGGAATTGACGGCACTGTGGATTTCCTCTATGAATATGTCAGGCTGATGGAAGAGAAAGGCTGAATGGCTCGCTCAGATTTTCAGAATCTCTGAGAGATCCGTGATGACCCGGCAATTGTCCGGAAGCGGATGTTCCGGTTTTGGAGACTGTTTGGTGTAAATGTAAATACTGTCAAGGCCGTTGTCATGGGCGCCCCAGGCATCGGCCTTGTCATCGTTTCCGACCATGACGGAATCATTCGGATTCATGCGTTGTTCCTGTAAAAGTCTCTGATAAAAATGCGGGGACGGTTTTACGAAACCGATATCTGAGGAATAATAGATTTTATCAAAATAATCGTAAATACCAAGCGCGCGCATTTCTGGTTCCGTGAACAGGCGCTGCGCGTTGGAGAGCAGATAAATCTTTCTGCCTTTCCCACGCAGGTGTTTTAAAAGCGCGGCCGCTCCCTCATACAGCGACAGATGCTCTAAGGAGAGCGCACGGAATAAGACGGCCCAGTCCGCGGCCTGTTTTTCCGTGATCTCTACCCCTTTTGCCTGATACAGAGCGGGAATCAGCGTCTCAAAAGAAACTTCAATTTCCTCCGGTTTCAGTTCTGTGGATTGAATGCCGGAGTCATGATTGAATGTCGGGTTATGCTGTGCCGCGGTCAGATTTCGTGTCCTCTGTGCCGAGATTTGTGTGTGATATGCCTTTTTTAATTCCTTTGCCGTATAATCCGCTCCCTGAAGACGCATATAGAGAGCCATTTTTTCCCAGAGATAATGCTTTTGTTCATTTGTGCGGATATCCACCAGCGTGCCATAGAGGTCGAAAATATAATTCTGATACATGAGTAGATCCTTTCTGTTATGTGCTCATGTAAATCTACTAAAAAGCGTTCAAAAAGTCAACAGTGGTTTGGAAAAAACTGTTGACAAAAGAAAGATCGACTGCTATTATACTTTAGGTATGCCGCTTAACGAGGTATAAGTATGCCCTGATTTGGGTGTCACCGCAGTTAGCGAGTAAATAGCAGGAGGTGTCTTGGATGTACGCAATTATTGCAACAGGCGGCAAGCAGTACAAAGTAGCCGAAGGCGATGTGATCAGAGTGGAGAAGCTCAACGCAGAAACCGGCAGCGAAATTACTTTTGACCAGGTCCTGGCAGTAAGCGGTGAGACTTTCAAGGCCGGCGCGGATGCGACCGGTGCGACTGTCACAGCGACCGTAACCGGTCAGGGCAGAGGCAAGAAGGTCATCGTTTACAAGTATAAGAGAAAGACCGGCTATCACAAAAAGAACGGTCACAGACAGGCATACAC
>JAJQFS010000061.1 GCA_021200995.1 Lachnospiraceae bacterium
GGTCCGCGCTGAACGGATGTCCCCCGGACATCCAGCGCCGCCGGACGTGCGAGCAAGTCCTTTCCTCGCTTTCGCTCATTATATCATGAAAAATCAACAGGAAAAAGGCTTTCCCGATGTTCCAAAAGGTTATGAATTATGATATCATACTGAAAACAGTTTTCTGAAGCAAAGGAGTCATGCAATGTCAGAGATTACCGACTGTGTCATGCAAGCCATTCATTTTATCTCAAAAGGGAAAAAGCCCATCCTGATCGCCATAGACGGGAGGTGCTGCGCAGGCAAAACGACACTGGCGCAGAGGCTGCATGAGGAAACTGGGTGTACGGTGCTTCATATGGACGATTTTTTCCTGCGCCCAGAGCAGCGGACAACGCAGCGGTATCAGGAGCCGGGCGGCAATGTGGATTATGAACGATTTCTGACGGAAGTGATGGAGCCGCTTACGGAGCATCGATTGTTTACCTATCGTCCGTATGACTGCAAAAGGCAGGCATTGTCGGAGGCGATACAGGTGCAGCCGTGTGAGCTTGCGGTGATTGAGGGGTCCTACAGCTGTCATCCGACGCTCTGGCCTTTTTATGACCTGCGGATTTTTATGGATGTGGGAAAAGAGGAGCAGTTACGGCGCATTGCGCAGAGGAATGGAGCTACGGCCCTGACAGTATTTCAGGAGAAATGGATTCCGCTGGAGGAGGCATACTTTCAGGCGTATGACATTCAAAACAGGTGTGATTTGTGTTTTTAGTAAAAAGGCGGCTCATAGCAGAACCGCCTTTTTAATATCACAGAGTTATTTCAGATAAGTTCTAAAGAAACTCTCGATCTTGTCAAACGGAATGATATCCGTCTGATCATACAAATCCGTATGCACCGCGCCAGGAATAATCATCAGTTCCTTGTTGTCACCGGTCAGCTTCGCAAAGGCATCCCTGCTGAAATAGCAGGAGTGAGCCTTCTCACCATGGATGATGAGGACGGCATTGCGGATTTCCTGGCTGTACTGCAAAATCGGCATGTTCAGAAAGGACTCACAGCCCGTCACATTCCAGCCGCCGTTGGAGTTTAAGCTGCGGGGATGATAGCCGCGCTCTGTCTTGTAATAATCATAATAATCTTTTACAAAGAAGGGCGCGTCCTCCGGCAGGGGATCAACCACGCCGCCGCCCAGGGCATAGGTGCCGCTCTGATAATCGGTGATACGCTGAGCGCAGAGAGCCTTGCGCTTTTCATACCGGGCCTCCTCACTGTCCTCACTGTCAAAATAGCCGTTGGCGTTCACGCGGGTCATGTCGTACATGGTGGAGGAGACGGTTGCCTTGATGCGGGTATCCAGCGCCGCCGTATTTAACGCCATGCCGCCCCAGCCGCAGATGCCGATAATGCCGATTTTCTCCGGGTCAACGTTGTCCTGTACTGACAAAAAGTCCACCGCAGCCATGAAATCCTCAGTGTTGATGTCCGGGGAAGCCATGTAGCGGGGCTGGCCGCCGCTCTCGCCGGTGTAGGAGGGGTCGAAGGCGATGGTCAGAAACCCACGTTCCGCCATGGTCTGCGCGTACAAACCGGCAGCCTGCTCCTTGACCGCGCCGAAGGGGCCGCAGACCGCAATCGCGGGGAGTTTTCCGGCCGCGTTTTTCGGCACATACAGGTCGGCTGCCAGGGTGATGCCGTAGCGGTTGTGGAAGGTCACCTTGCTGTGCTCCACCTTGTCACTTTTGTTGAAGGTTTTGTCCCATTCCGTTGTCAGATTTAATTTTTCTTCCATAAACATAAATGATACCTCGCTTTCTGAGTTAAAATTCATTTTAAATTTGTCAGCCTGTGGCTGCTGGTTTGCTTTGCTGTTTTTATAGCTGTTTCTGTGATTGATTTTATACTTGTCAGTCTTTGGCTGCTGAATTGCCTGACTGATTTGTTCCTGTGAACGGTTTTGCTTCATTTGGTTTGCAGCACGAAGCCAGCTTTTAATACCAGTCGTGCTTTTCATTTCTGTCAAGAGTGTTGATCTGCGCCATCTCTTCGTCTGATAGTTCAAAATCATACAGGTCCAGATTTCCCTGGATATGCTCCGGATCGCTGGAGCCGGGGATCACCACAACACCCTTCTGCAGGTTCCAGCGCAGGATCACCTGGGCGGCGGAAACCCCGTGCGTTTGAGCGATTGCGGTGATTGTTTCGTCCCCTAGAAGCTCTTCCGTGTAGCCGCGCCCGCCGAGCGGATACCAGCCCTGCACAACAATTCCCAGATCCTGGATATAGGGGATCACGTCATTTTCCTGATAATAAGGATGGATTTCGTTCTGCACCAGCGCCGGTGTGATATTGACCTGGGGCAGAAATTCCTCCAGCTCCTCTACATACCAGTTGGACAGACCGATGGAACGAACCTTGCCGTCCGCGACAGCCTGTTCCAGTGCCAGGTATGCCTCCACATCGTTATTTCCCGGATGGTGCAGGAGCATCATGTCAATATAGTCAAGCCCCATCCGCTCCAGCGCCTCATCGATCGCCTCGGCGGCACGGTGAAACTGGGTGGGGTAGAGCTTGGTAATGACGAAAATTTCTTCCCGCGGCACATCAGAGTCTGAAACAGCCTGCCCGACAGCCGCTTCGTTGCCATACATATAGGCGGTGTCAATCAGTCTGCCTCCGCTTTCTAAAAGCGCTGCGATGGAAACGGCGCATTCTGTGGCACTCAGACTATAGGTACCTAGTCCTATGATGGGCATTTCATAACCGCTGTTTAAAAGGACTTTCTTTGTTTCAAAATCAAATTCACGCACGGCTAGAACCTCACTTTCCGGTAAATCCAGGCCTTCGATCCATTCGACCACGTCATTTTCGATCGCACTTCCTGAAAACCGCCGTCCATCCAGCCAAGTAACGGTGTCGGAAATCAGACCATGCAGATTTTGTGCGCTGGAGCCGATGCCGCTGCTGTGAGAGGCGCAGAACGGGATGATTGTAACGTTGGAAAAATCATAGCTTTCCAGGAAGGTGCTGATAATCCTGGGCGCCTGTCCGTGCCAGATGGGGTAGCCGAGGAAAATAATGTGATACTGTTCCAGGTTCTCCACACTGCCGGAAATCATGGGGCGGGCACTAGAATCGGCCTGCTCCTGGTCTGCACGTCCGCCGGTATAATACGCCAGATCCTCCTCTGTATAAGGGTCATCCGGTATGATTTCGTAGATGTCCGCTCCGGTCTCGCTCGCAATCCATCCGGCAATCTGCTCAGTTGTCCCTGTGCAGGAAAAATATGCGATGAGGAGATTGCTGCCGGCCAGGAAATTACTCTCAGAACTGCTGCCCGATGGGACTTCATCCGTGGATGAGGTGGATGTGTCACTTTCACCTGCCAGAGAGCTGCCGTCGGAGCTGTTGCCTGCTTGGGAGTTTTCAAGTGTAGTTTCATACGTATCTGATTCTGCTGTGCCGTTCTCATCCGCATCCCCGGATGAAGCAGAACTCCCTGCATTGGAACCCATACAGCTTGTAAGCATCCCAACCGCTGCGCAAATTCCTCCGGCCGCCGCCAGCTTCGTGAATTGCCGTCTGCTGTATTGTTTCATGGCACACCTCCCTTTTTATTCAGTCGGCAGACCAGATAGTCCAGACAGTCCAGCCGTTTCTGGTCTATATGGATTTGTTCCAGCAAGGTCCTTCTGCTGTTCTGTAATGTGAGCAGCAATTCCCGGTTGCGGCCTTCCTTTTTCAGAAAAACGCAGTGGGAAATCGTTTCCTCGCCTAAACCGATGTCAATGAGATTCTGGTAAAAGCGCTGGGCTTCGTTGTTTGCGTCCGGCATGATGATCACCTCCTGCGATATTTCTGTTATCCTGTCTGTTGGCTATATTTTATATTGCAGGAATGGAGATGGCAAATATTTAATTTCTATTTCTGGTTATTCTTGAAAAGAATATCTCGATTCCGTATAATCCTGGTGGGAGGAATGAAGATGGAATTGCGTGTTTTACGATATTTTATTGAGGTGGCCAGAGAGGGCAGTATCACGGGCGCGGCGCGGACACTGCACATATCCCAGCCCACGCTGTCGAAACAACTCAAAGAGCTGGAAGCGGAGCTTGGCTGCAAGCTGTTTGTCAGGGGAAATTATAATGTGCATCTGACCGAGGAGGGAATTCTGCTGCGCAAGCGCGCAGAGGATATTCTGGACATGACGGACAGAACCATAGAGGAATTTCAGTCTTTAAATGATGTGACTGGCGGGGAGGTGCGGATCGGCTGCGCGGAGTCAGAGCTGATTCACCATCTGGCGGGCGCGATCAAGGACTTTCGCCTGCAATATCCGGGGCTGCGCTTTCATATTACCAGCGGAGATACCCGTGTGGTGGTAAACGATCTGGAGCAGGGGCTTTCTGATTTCGCGGTGATTGTGGAGCCGCCGGACCTGACGAGGTACAATTATCTCTCCCTGCCGGGCGGCGACACCTGGGGGCTTCTGATGCGGACAGACAATCCGCTGGCGCAGAAGACAGAAATATGTCCACAGGATCTGCATGGCGTTCCCCTCATCAGTTCCCCGCAGTCTCTGCGCGTCGACCTTCCCCGGTGGTGCGGCGAGGCGGTCGATCAGCTGAATATGGTTGGAACCGTCAACCTGTTTTATAATGGATCGGTTTTTGTAAAAGAAGGGCTGGGGTGCCTGTTGGTCTTTGACCGGCTGGCAGATGTCAGCGAGGAGAGCGGCCTGTGTTTCAGGCCGCTGACTCCAAAGCTGGAGACGAAGATGTATATTATATGGAAGAAATACCAGGTCTTTTCACCGATCGCGGAGAGACTGGTGGAGTTTTTAAAGGAGCGGTTTGCATGAAATACATGAGTGAAGAAAAGCGATTGAAAAACTGCTTTTGCCGCATGTTTATTCAGAACAAAGCTCCCTTGCCAGCGTTTTCAACTGCTCCCTGTTATCTTCAGTCATGGAGGATTTGATCTGGACGGCTGTCTGCGCCCAGGTGATTTCCTTACTCTTTTCAAACATCTGCTTCATCACTCTTGCGGCCATGGGCGCCCAGGAACCGTTCTCAATGAGGGCAACCTTACGGTTCTGGAAATTGCGCTCCGTCAGACGGTTGATAAAGTCCCGCATGCAGGGGAAAACATCCGCGTTATACGTGATGGAAGCCAACACCAGCGTATCACAGCAGAAAGCATCAGAGACTGCCTGGGACAGATCACAGCGCGCCAGATCATAGAGGAGGACATTCTGACAGCCCTCTTTTATCAGATCCTTTTCCAGTGCTTCGGCGGCCTCCCTGGTGTGACCATAAGCGGACGCGTACGCGATGACTACGCCCTTTTTCTCTGGCTGGCAGGAGGACCAAAGATCGTACAATCCAAGATAATGCGCCAGGTCCTGTGTCAGTACCGGTCCATGGAGAGGGCAGAGCGTTTGAATATTTAAGGCAGCAGCTTTCTGCAGCAGCTTCTGCACCTGCATCCCGTATTTGCCTACAATACCGAAGTAGTAGCGCCGCGCCTCTTCCTCCCATGGTTCCTCGCGGTCCAGCGCGCCGAATTTGCCGAAGGCGTCCGCGCTAAACAGCACCTGATCGCAGGCGTCATAGGTCATTATCACTTCCGGCCAGTGAACCATGGCCGCATCCACGAAGCTCAGTCTGTGTTTTCCCAAAGGCAGTTCATCCCCGCCCTTCACGATTCTGCGTCGCGAATTGTAATCCTCGCCGAAAAACTGGCGGACCATATTGAAAGCCATGGCGGTAGAAACAATCACAGTGCCCGGATATTTTGCCATAAAATCCGCTATGACCGCGGAATGATCCGGCTCCATATGCTGAATAATCAGATAATCCGGGGTTCGTCCTTCCAGGGCAGCATCCAGGTTCTCAAGCCACTCTTCTTTAAAACGCGCATCCACCGCATCCATCACCGCGGTCTTTTCATCCAGGATCACATAGGAATTGTAAGCCATGCCGTTCGGGACGGGATATTGCCCTTCGAATAAATCCACCTGATGATCATTGACGCCGATATATTTGATATCTTCTGTAATCTTCATTTGCGATTGCTCCTTTCTCATTTGTTGTTCAAACCGTTCCCCCACACCGCAAGCTCTGTCAAGATTGGAATCAGAGAGCGAACGGAGTCTGTTATTTCATACTCGACCCGAAT
>JAJQFS010000064.1 GCA_021200995.1 Lachnospiraceae bacterium
TTCAGGTAGGTGGGTGCGTAGCCTTTACCGTTCTCATCACGGTAAGCTGTGAGCTTGTTCTGCCATTTGCGGATGTCTGTGGCAGAGATCTCGTTCATCGGCATCTTCCCGAAATAAGGGAGAATCTTCTTGTCTACCACGTAGCGCTTGCTGATGATGGTGGACTCTTTCAGACGGTGGCTCATGTCCTCAAAGTACAGATCGACAAAATCTGAAAACAGCATCCCCATATCGGCTTTTGCCTTGTTCAGAAAATCATGCTCCCATTCCAGGGCGGCTTTCTTGGTGTCAAATCCACGCTTCTTCTTGTGGATGACTTTCCCTGTCCAGTCCTTTACACGAACCTGTGACATCCATTTTCCATTGGTTTCTCTCGTTACTGACAAATTGCATCATTCCTTTCTTTTTTATGTATGCGAACTTGTCTCTTACAATCCGGAAAGATATGCGTTCCGTTTCTGTATGCGCTCGGTTTCATCCAGTTCGTCCGGTTCGGAGATTTCGACGCGCTGTGAGGCGTAATAGGCAAGCGTCTGGTCTTTCCATTTTTCATATGCCGCCTTTGTGCTGCCGTAATGCTCAAATTCCTGCCGGTTGTTCTCCCATTCCTCCAGGAACAGGCACATATCGGCGTTCAGATCAGCGTCACGGTTTTTCCCATCAAATGTAATGGAGCACTGCCACCCTTCATCGCGGGGTGGTTTTTTCACGTCCACAGAGAAGTGGAGGCCGGTGATCTTCTCCATTTGGAACAGGCAGTCCATCACATCTGCGAGGGAGTCAAATTTGAAGTCGCCTGTCTGCTGTCCGAGCAGATAGGTGGATGTGGTATCCAGCACCTTCGCCAGTTCGTTGATGACGGCAATGGATACTTCGATCTCCCCGCTTTCATATTTCTGGACAGTGCGCAGGGACTTCCCCAGCAGGTTCGCAAGTTCTGTCTGGTTATAGCCTCTTTTTTTGCGGAGTGTTTTGATGCGCTCTCCGATGCTTATAGAATCTGTTTTGCTCATTTTTAATTCACCTCATGGATAATTTAACATAAAACAATGCGAATTGCAAGTGCATATTTTAAAAGAAAAAGATTTGACAAATGCGTAACATGCGTGTATTATATAAATACGAACTAAAAGTGCATATTCAAGGCGCATAAAATGACAAACGAAAGAAAAAGGCGTATCTGAATTGCACAAATGATAAAACCAGAGAAAGGAGTGGTGAAGATGCAGATCAGCGTGTCGTATATCAGCGCAAATGAAATCATGAAGATCTTGGGAATCGGACGCAGCAAAGCTTATGAGGTTGTGCGCCAGATGAACGAGGAATTGGAAGCCGCCGGTTATAACGTCATCAAGGGCAAAGTGCCGGTCCGGTATTTCCAGAAAAAATACTATGGATGTGAGATGAAGGCAGAATGAATATTTTTCAGACAGTGAAGGAAGCGGTCACGGCGAAGGACGTAGCCATGTATTACGGCATCCGGGTAAACCGGAGCAACATGGCCTGCTGTCCGTTCCATGATGATCACCATCCGAGTATGAAAGTAGACAAAGGGTTTATCTGCTTCGCCTGCGGGGAGAAGGGTGATGTTATCACATTTGTGTCGAAGCTATTTGGCTTGTCTCCTTACGAAGCGGCGAAGAAGATTGCTGCAGATTTTAATGTGCCAGTGCCGGATTCCAATGCGAAGTATAAATCTTCTTATAAGGCAAATGGCTCCGGAATGAAGCGGAAATCTAAAAAAGACTCCCCGAAGTCTCCGCAACAGAAGCAGATGGAAATGGAACGTGAATTTGAGCGATGGAGACAGAAATGTATCATCATCCTGTCAGATTACCTTCACCTACTGGAGGACTGGCGAGGACAGTTCGCGCCGAAAGAGGGAGATGATGACTGGGATGAGCATTTCACGGAAGCCCTGTCGAAACAGACAGTCATAGAATACTATCTGGATGTCCTGCTGACAGGCACATTGGAAGATCAGTTACAGTTTATGGCAGATAAAGGAGAGGGGGTGATAAGGCTTGAAAAACGAATGGAACAGTATAGACGAGGAAACCAAGAAGCGGGCGGCTTCCGCGATGGAAGCTATGAACCGGCAGCTTGACGGGGACGAGGAGGAAGATGAGGACGAAGTGCTCTGGTTCGACGGCAAGAAGATCAATGAGGTACTTTGCTGTCAGGATTTTCTGTCTACCCATCCGGTCAGGTGCATCAATGGACATTTTTTCACGGTGGATGGTATGCAGCCGGATAGCGAAATAGAGCGGCAGATTTATGAGTTTGTTAAACCGTTCCTTGTGAATGGTGTGGAGAAAAAGGTCAGGCAGATCGCAGCGGCATTGAAACTGGAGGCACATTCTGAGGAAATGCCGGTGCAGCTTGACCGGCTTCATGTAGCAAATGGGACGCTGTTTGTGGACGGCACATTCCGCGAGGAAAAAGAGTTCTGTCTGAACCGGCTGCCGGTTGCCTATCATCCACAGGCACCGAAGCCGGAAAGATGGCTGCAGTTTGTATCGGAGCTTCTGGAGCCGGAGGACATTCCCACGCTTCAGGAGTATATGGGATACTGCCTTCTTCCTACCAACAAGGCACAGCGAATGATGAGCATTATCGGCAAGGGCGGAGAGGGGAAATCAAGGATAGGACTGGTCATGCGGAGCTTGCTTGGAGATAGTGTGAAAGAAAGTGGCGGATAGCCAAAGAATGGCATACTGAAATAAGCTGTCAGAAATGGCAACTTAAGAAAGCATTATGTTTAGGAGAAGTTTTAAGAAGCCAAAGATTCTGCCAGAGGTAGTAATCCTTCCCGCTGTAAGAGTTTTTGGGCTTGCTTGATCGCTTTCTGCTTTTGCTTTTCAAGCAGCGCTTCAGACATATCAATTTTATAAAGATCGCAGGGATTCCATGCCTCTCCTGAAGACAGCATCTGGAAGATGGCAGTAAGAATCATCCGGGCGATCGCAATAATGGCTCTTTTTTTTGCCACGGCGTTTAACAAGTGATTCGTATTTTTTCTTGTAGTAAGGAGATTTGTCCGATTTCACGGCTGCATGGGCGCATTGCACCAATGCAGGTTTGAGGTATACACCGGCACGTGTAATACGAACAGATTTCTTCTTGTCAGCGGATTCATTACTGCCGGGAGTTAAGCCGGCCCAGCAGCATAGGCGTTTTGAACTGCAGAACTGAGTCATATCAACACCAATTTCGGAGATGATAGTGATTGCACTATCACGTTTGACACCCGGAATGGTACAGAGTAACTGGACAGCGTTTTCATAAGCAGGATCAGAAGAAATCAAAGATTTTATCATAGAGTCTACATCATTGATTGCAGCTGTGATATAATCCATATGTGCGCGGACAAGACGCATACGGTATTTTTGGGGATCAGTCATCTGGTATCCTTCAATGGATTCTATAACAGCGTCTTCTTTCGATTTGAGGGATCGGAGAAGTCTGGAAGCGATTTCTTCATGGTTAATAGAATTGCCAGACTGTGCAAGCAGGTAGTCAATGATGGATGTGGATGACTTCCCGAAAATATCGGATACTACAGAATCCAATGCGACATTACAGACCGTAAGCGCATTCTGAAACCGATTCTTTTCGCTGGAACGGCAGGAAACAAGCTTGTAGCGGTATCGAGTATACTCCCTTAAGATACGGATAGCTTTACAGGGGATGTAGCTGCCTTTCACCAGTCCAAGACGAAACAGGTCTCCAATCCATTTAGAATCTTTGGTGTCGTCCTTGTTGCCTTTCACCACTTTTACCCATTTCGGGTTGGCAACGGTGACATTAATGACATCCTCAAGAAGATTAAAAACAGGGATCCAGTATTTACCGGTGGATTCCATACAGACATCACGGCAGTTATTGTCAAGTAACCACTGCTTGAATTCAAGGATAGAATTGTTGAAAGTGGAGAAGCGCTTTTTCTGGTAAGAAGGCTCAATTCCGCCCGTAGTTGTGATGATTGTGGCGACGAGAAAAGATTTGTGAACATCGACGCCGCAACAGGTTTGATAAGTAACTTTCATAGTCAGACTCCTTTCGTAAAAAGATAAGAAGCCATTGACTGAACTGCCACACAATTAAACCAAGGCGTTTAAACAATTCTTAGTGTACGGACTCGAGGTACCACTTATTTGTGCTTGAAAAGGCAGAACTTACACTGATTAACATGCTGTTTAAAAACGAGAAAGAATTTACAACTCCTCCTCCCGTGCTTTGTAGTATAGCTTCTTAGGTCTATTATTGCACAGAGTAGAGGTTTTGAAAATCTTTCATTACTATTTGTGCCGCCAACCGAAGGGCGGCGGAATGGAGATTAACATGGAGAAACCCATGATGCCGAGGAGCTTTAGCAGCTACTTATCACAGAATGAAGATAAGTACGGGATTCGGCACTCTACCAATATCCCATCAGCTACAGGGAAGAAAGCCAGAGGATTCACAGGAATCCACGTACAGATACGGACAGAACCATTCTGATACGGGAAACAGTGTGAAGCACTTTGAAAAGCGTATATGCGTATATTGCCAGTAAATTCAATGGATTTGCGAAAAGCAAAGAGTGTAGATATACGCATATACGCTTGGGAAGGGTATTCGCCGTAGTTTTGTGATAAGGCGGTAATACCGTTCCTGCGATTCGCATGGTGGTGACGTGAGAAACCAGATCGTGCGGATTGCATCTCCGTCCGGAGGTACCGCAGAGGTGACGCAGGCGGGATAATCCGGCGATAGCCGGAAGAAGCCCCTCCGGCGAGGAGCGCAAAGGCAGCTTTTGATGGACGGAACGGCTGTCAAAAGTGCTTTTGCGTTACTTTCGACGAAAGTAACAAAGCCTATGCGCCGTATCCGGCGCTTATTAGATGAATATGGAGGAATGTAATTGAAAAGAACGATCAGTGTAATGGTAGGGAAAGGTTCCCTGAATCACAATAGTAGGCAGTTCCACGCGGAGAATACTGACCCGACGCGGAGCTATCTGAATAAGGAATACTGTAACGAGAATATCAAAGATGTTTATCATGAATTATTTGACGAGGCTGTTGCCCGGTACAATGCAAAGCAAAAGCGGAGCGACCGTCGCATTGATGATTATTATGAAAAAATAAGATCCGGAAAGCAGGAGAAGTTGTTTCATGAGATCATTTTGCAGATCGGGAACAAGGACGATATGGGTGCGATGACGGAGGAGGGCGCACTGGCTGCGGAGGTCTTGGACGAGTATATGAAAGATTTTCAAACAAGAAATCCTACTCTCCGTGTATTCTTCGCACATCTGCATATGGATGAAGCAACGCCACATCTGCACATTGATTTCGTTCCGTATATTACTGGGAGTAGCCGTGGTGTAGACACCAGAGTATCATTGAAACAGGCATTGGCGGCGCTTGGTTTTAAGGGCGGCACCCGACGGGAGACAGAGTGGAATCAGTGGGCGAACGCGGAGAAGGAACAGCTCGCAAAAGTGATGGCGCGGCACGATATTGAGTGGGAGCATCTGGGGACGCACGAAGAGCATCTGTCAGTGCTGGAATTTAAGAAACAGGAACGGGCAAAAGAGGTTGCTGTTTTAGAGGAACAGCGGACGGAGTTGGAGCAGACCAATGCTGATTATACGGCTATGAAGGAATCATTCATAGAGCAGCTGAGTGAGATAGACGCGGAAATCCATGCGACGCAGGAACGGAAGGAAAAGGCGGAGAAAGAAACAGATGCCGCCGAAGCCAAAGCGGAGAAGGTGCAAAAGAAGCTGACCACATTGACGGGTAACATGAATCAGGTGGAACGGTATGCAGCGGAGTATACACACTTTCCAGAGGAATGGCTGCCGCAGGCTGAAACACTGGAAAGCGGCAAGGCATATCGGAAACGCGTTCTCCCGATCATCACAACAGTGGTGAAGCTGCTACAGCCGTTATTGTGAACTCTGCATAAAAGTTACACTAAAGCTCATTGTGCGGCTCTTTGCC
>JAJQFS010000032.1 GCA_021200995.1 Lachnospiraceae bacterium
CAACTCGAATATATTATCACAGTTGCTGCCGAATTGCAAGCACTTTTTTTCTTTTTTTGAGAAAGAAAAAACGTGGAAGGAGGGATTTGAACCCTCGCGCCGCTATTAACGACCTGCACCCTTTCCAGGGGTGTCCCTTCAGCCAACTTGGGTACTTCCACATAGCTAAATCCATAATCTCTATTCTGTTATACCGGTCAGAAAAATCTGACTGAGCGGAGAGGATGGGATTCGAACCCATGCGCCCTTCCGGACAAACGGTTTTCAAGACCGCCGCGTTATGACCGCTTCGCTACCTCTCCGAGTCCGTCACATCAACGGCAAATACTAATATAGCAAACCATTTCTCAAAAGTCAACCACGATTTTCACTTTTCACTTACAATTTTTTTATTTTCAGGCCTGCCTTTTTGGGCGGTTTTTACAGGCCTTCTATTTCCAGTCTGGTAAGGCAGAGTCCTTTGGCTGGTGCAGTCGGGCCGGCATTTTTGTGGTCGCGGGATTTTAAAATCTCTGCGACTCTGCCCGGTTCCATGCGCCCGTATCCCACCTCCAGCAGCGTGCCCGCGACAATCCGCACCATATTATAAAGGAAACCGTTTCCTGACACGGAAATGATAATCTCCTCGCCCTCTCTCGTCACACAAATATCAGTCACAGTACGCACAGTCGTATCCACCTGCGCACCCACGGTACAGAACGCTCTGAAATCATGCTCTCCGATCAGATACTGCGCCGCCTCCCGCATTTTCTCCACATCACAATTGAAATAAGTAAAATGCGTGTAGAGGCGCTTCACAGGGTTTGGAAAGGCCGCGTTGACAATACGGTATTCGTACGTTTTGTGCGCGTGACAGCTTCGTAAATCAAAATCCGGACAAACCTCGCGCGACTCCACGATCCGGATATCCTCCGGCAGTCTCTGATTGAGCGCGTAACTGATTTTTTCCGCTGGTATTCTGGTGTGGGTTTCAAAGACCGCGATATTACATAGCGCATGCACGCCCGCGTCCGTCCTGCTGGCGCCTGTCACCCGGATTTCCTCGTGTAAAAGCTCTGTCAGCTTCTCCTCGAGCACTTCCTGCACAGTAATGCCGTTTTGCTGTCTCTGCCAGCCGTGGTAAGATGTACCGTCATAAGCCACACGCAGTAGGACTTTTTTCATTTCACCATCCATATTTATCCTCACCGTCGGTCATCCAGACATTCACGGAAATACAGTCTTTTGTAGCTTCCATCATAAAAGGCAGCAATTTGTATGCAGCAGGATGCAAAAAGAACTCTCTGGCATACCGCCCCGTTCTCTTTGTTTGATATCAAAAAAACCGTCCCACAAAAATATCCACCGCCATAAAAGCAAAAATCAGCAGATACGCCACTTTATCCGTTCGGCTGTATATCAATGGATTCATCTTCGTGCGTCCCTCGCCTCCACGATAGCAGCGCGCCTCCATCGCCAACGCCAGGTCATTGGCGCGGCGAAACGCTGAGATAAACAGCGGCACTAAAAGCGGCACCAGGGCCTTTGCCTTGTCGAAAAGATTTCCGCTCTCAAAATCCGCGCCGCGGGCCTGCTGCGCCTTCATGATTTTATCTGTTTCTTCCAATAATATGGGAATAAAGCGCAGGGCAATGGACATCATCATGGCCACCTCATGCACCGGTACCTTTAAATATTTCAGCGGACGCAGGCCCTTTTCCATGCCGTCCGTCAACTGGTTCGGCGTGGTGGTAAATGTCATCAGCGAGGTGCCGATAATCAGCATAATCAGGCGCCAGGCCATGAAAACCGCTGTCCGTAAGCCCTCCCAGGTCACCTGAATGATCCAGACTTTGAAAATGACCGTACCTTCCGTCAGAAAGAGATTAAAGACCACCGTAATCATCAGCAGAATCATAATGGACTTCAGACCGCGGATGATATAGCCGAAGGGTACTCTGGAGAGGTGGATCACCGTCGCCAATGCCGCTGTCGCGATGAGATATCCCCACACATTCTGAATTAAAAACAAATCAATGAGAAAAAGGACGGTACCCGCCAGCTTGACCCGCGGATCCAGCCTGTGGATGACGGAATCAGTCTGATAATATTGTCCCAGTGTAATGTCCCGTATCATAGGCCGTCCTTTCCTTCGCGCATTTCTCCCGACACAGCCTCCACGCTGACCGTTTCCTCTGCTGTGCCTTTCTCCTGATCCTTTTTCTGTCCGGTTTTGGCTCTCTGGAGCGCCGCTGCGATATTATCCGCGGCATCTTCCAGGGTAATCAGATCCGTATCCACATCCAGTCCCATATTTTTCAGGCCATAGAGTGCATAGGTCACCTGCGGTGCCGCAAGCCCCATCTCTTCCAACTCCTGGTAATGTCTGAACACCTCCTGGGGCTTGGCGTCAAAGGCAATCTCCCCATGGTTCATGACCACAATGCGGCCAACATACTGCGCCACATCCTCCATACTGTGAGAAATCAAAACGACTGTCATGCCGGTCTGCTCACGCAGGGAGGCGACCAGATTTAAAATTTCCTCCCTGCCCTGCGGGTCCAGTCCCGCGGTCGGTTCATCCAGTATCAGCATCTGCGGTTTCATGGCCAGCACGCCGGCAATGGCCGCCCTGCGCTTCTGTCCGCCGGACAATTCAAAGGGAGAACGCGTATAATATTCCTCTCCAAGCCCTACCAGTTCCAGGGCCGCTTTTGCTTCCTTTTTCGCTTCATCTTCCGAAAGTCCCATATTTTTGGGGCCGAAACAGACGTCGCTTAAAACATCCACCTCAAAGAGCTGATGCTCCGGATACTGAAATACCAGTCCCACCTTGCGCCGCAGGTCCTTCATGGAAAAGCCCTCGGCATAGATTGATTTTCCATCCAAGTATATCTGTCCGGAGGTTGCCCTGATCAGACCATTCATATGCTGCACCAGCGTAGATTTGCCGGAGCCGGTATGACCGATCAGGCCGATAAACTCTCCATCCTGAATTTCCAGATTGATGTCGCGCAGAGCATGCACCACCATCTCTGTTCCCTGACCGTAATCGTAATTCACATGTTCAAACTTCAGCATATCTCATTACTCCTCAAGCTGCTTTTGAATCTCGGCCAGCAGTTCTTTGATCGTCAGAATTCCATCTGGAAGATTGACGCCGTGCTTTTTTAACTCATCCGCCAGAAGTGTAGCCTGGGGCAGTGTCATGTGCAGTGACTTTAACTCCTCAACTCTGGAAAAGACCTCCCACGGACTCCCCTCCATCGCGATATGCCCCTGATCCATCACATAAATATGATCCGCGTCCACTGTCTCCTCCATATAATGAGTAATCAGCAGAATCGTAATGCCCTCCACCTGGTTTAACCCCCGCACCGCGCGGATCACTTCTTTGCGGCCGCTGGGATCCAGCATGGCTGTAGGTTCATCCAAAACGATGCATTTGGGGTGCATGGCAAGTACCCCCGCGATGGAAACACGCTGTTTCTGTCCGCCGGAAAGCTTATTGGGAGAATATTTACGATATTCATACATACCGACAACCCGCAGGCTCTCCTCAACCCGCTCCCAGATCTGTTCGGTGGGAACGCCCAGATTCTCCGGGCCGAAGCCCACGTCCTCCTCCACCACCTGGCTGATGATCTGGTTGTCCGGGTTCTGAAATACCATCCCCGCACGCTGACGCACGTCCCAGAGATTTTCCTCTTTGGAAGTATCCAGCCCATCTACCCAGACGGTACCGCCGGTAGGATAGAGAATGCCGTTGATCTGTTTGGCAAGTGTAGATTTGCCGGAGCCATTATGCCCCAGAATTGCGATAAAATCACCCTGCTTTACCTGAAGATCCACATCGTCAAGTGCGCGGTAGAATCCCGCTTCATTGCCTTCCTCATCCCGCATTACATAATCATACTGCAGATGATCTGTGCGGATGATATCTTTGATATGCTGCGTTAATTTCATGATGTATTCCTTGAAAAACAAAAAGAAAGGAGGAACCAGTCTTCCCGGCTCCTCCTCATTCAGGTGTCTGACTTATACAAGCTCTAAGAGAACTTCCATCGCGCCGTCGCCCTTGCGGGTGCCGATCTTGACGATACGAGTATAACCACCCTGGCGGTTGGCATACTTCGGTCCGTACTCATCAAAGAGCTTTGCGGGAAGATCCAGCTTCTTCGTGTTCTTCTTTTTGCCCTTGTTGGACTCAGGAACCACGGTCACAGGATTTAAGACCTTCAGCATCTTGCGGCGTGCGTTCAGTCTGGAGGGCATATCCTTTTTGATCTCTTTGTCAACGGTGGTGTACTTGGTCACCTTTTTGCCGTCCACGACTTCCTTGACGCGCTTGCCGTCCTTGTCCCTCTCGGGAACCTTCGCGGCCACGGTTACGGTCTCGTAATTGTCCTTTTCTTTGACTGCCAGCGCAATCAGTCCGTCAACAATCTTCGCGACTTCCTTTGCTCTTGCCTCAGTTGTCACGATCTTGCCGTTGGCGATCACTGCGGTTACCTGGTTTCTTAAGAGAGCTTTTCTCTGAGAGGATGTTCTTCCTAATTTTCTGTATCCGGCCATTATTTGCCTCCTTCATGCATGGTGCATTTCCCCGCGCCCACGGTCTTACCGGGAAAATGTATGATTTGTTCCAGTATGAAATCACCCGCGGCGCTCATCGGTCTTACCCGGCAGGCGTATCTCTTTTATTTATGATTTGATTTACGATTCCTCAGAATCACTGAACTGCAGACCCAGTTCCTTGATCGTGGCCCGTACTTCTTCCAAAGACTTGCGTCCAAGGTTGCGGACCTTCATCATGTCCTCAGGCGTCTTGTTGATCAGCTCCTGCACGGTATTGATGCCGGCGCGCTTTAAGCAGTTGTAGGAGCGCACCGAGAGCTCCAGCTCATCGATACTCATCTCCAGCAGCTTCTCGCTCTCGCTGTCCTCTTTCTCCACCATCACCTCCGCGGTCTTCGCGTTCTCGGAGAGGTCGATGAAGAGGCTTAAGTGCTCACTTAAAACCTTCGCCGCAAGGCTCACAGCCTCGTCAGGCTCCAAGGTACCGTTGGTATGCACATCCAGCGTCAGCTTATCATAGTCAGTCTGCTGTCCGACACGGGTGTTTTCCACGGTCACATTGACACGCTCAACAGGCGTATAGATACTGTCAATCGCCAGAACGCCGATCGGCAGATCCTCGCTCTTATTTTTCTCCGCGCTGATGTAGCCCCTGCCCTTATTGATGGTCAGTTCCATAAACAACTTGGTATCCTTGCCGCTGAGTGTCGCGATGGTCTGGTCAGGATTCATAATCTCGATATCCTGGTCTACCTGAATATCGGACGCCTTTACCACCCCTTCGCCGGTATAATCAATGATCGCGGTCTTGGCTTCGGAAGTCTCGCTGTGATTCTTGATCGCAAGGCTTTTGATGTTCATGACGATCTCGGTCACATCCTCTTTGACGCCGGGAATGCAGCTGAATTCATGCTGAACGCCCTCGATCTTCACATGCGTCACTGCCGCGCCGGGTAAAGATGAAAGCATAATTCTTCTTAAGGAGTTGCCCAGAGTAATACCATACCCTCTTTCCAGTGGTTCTACGACGAATCTCCCGTACTTTTTACCTTCCGAGATTTCTGCTACCTCAATATTTGGTCTCTCAAAATCAAACACTGTATGTCCTCCTTACAGATGTACTATATAATATGTCGTTGCGGTCCCCAAGGTCATAAATACGAATGTAAAACATTCGATTTCTGACCTTTTGTCCCTTGTATCATACAGATTACTTAGAATACAACTCGACGATCAGCATCTCGTTTACCGGTACATCAATCTGTTCTCTGGTAGGAAGCGCCTTCACAGTACCTTTCAAAGAATCAATATCTACATCCAGCCATTCCGGGGTCAGTCTGCCGCCGGTCACCTCAACGATCTCCTTGTATCTGGTCAGGGACTTGGATTTCTCTCTGATCTCAATCACGTCGCCGGCCTTCACGCGATAGGACGGGATATTCACGCACTTGCCGTTCACAGTCACATGCTTGTGATCGACGATCTGTCTCGCCTCGCGGCGGGTGCGCGCAAAATTCATTCTGAACACAACATTGTCTAGGCGGCTCTCCAGCATGATCATCAGGTTTTCACCGGTCATGCCCTTCATTCTGTCGGCTCTCTCGTAATAGTTACGGAAAGGCTTCTCCAGTACGCCATAGATGAACTTCGCCTTCTGCTTTTCTCTCATCTGGGTACCGTACTCACTTACTTTTTTGCCGGATCTTGCAAAATGTCTCTTGGATTTTTTGTCATAGCCAAGTACGCTCGGCTCGATGCCCAGCGCACGGCACTTTTTCAAAACCGGAGTTCTGTCTACTGCCATTTTAAATTTGTCCTTTCAGATTATTGTTTACAGCGCCGCAAATTCTCACGGCGTCTTCGTCCAACTGCAGTTTATGATTTATGCAGGTATTGCGACCGTTTCACAATCGCTTAAGACCGCATTCGCAATGCAGTCCTGTTGCGGATTAAACACGTCTGCGCTTCGGCGGACGGCAGCCGTTATGCGGTACCGGCGTCACATCGGTGATGCTGGTGACCTCCAGGCCTGCTGTGTTCAGCGCGCGGATGGCGGCTTCACGGCCTGAGCCAGGTCCTTTCACGAAAACATCTACTGTCTTTAATCCATGCACCAGGGCAGCCTTGGTCGCTGTCTCAGCGGCTGTCTGTGCAGCATAGGGAGTAGATTTCCTTGAACCTCTAAATCCAAGACCGCCGGCGGAAGCCCAGCTTAAGGCATTGCCCTGTGCATCTGTCAGAGTCACGATGGTGTTGTTGAAAGATGCCTGGATATGTGCCTGTCCGTGTTCAACGTTTTTCTTGACGCGCTTTTTTGTCACTTTTTTGGTAACTTTTTTAGCCATTCTAAACTAACCTACTTTCTTTCCTGTTGTTATAGTTGCAGTTTCTTACTTCTTCTTACCGGCAACGGTCTTCTTCTTGCCTTTTCTGGTTCTGGCGTTGGTCTTGGTCTTCTGACCACGAACCGGAAGACCCTTACGATGGCGGATACCCCTGTAGCAGCCGATCTCCTGCAGTCTCTTGATGTTTAAGGCAACCTCACGTCTCAAGTCACCTTCCACCATGTAGGACTTCTCAATCACCGCGTTGATCCGCTTCTCCTCGTCACTGGTCAGATCACGGACGCGGGTGTCGGGATTGACGCCTGCCTCCTCCAGGATCTTGTTGGCGCTGGCTCTGCCAATGCCATAGACGTAAGTCAAGCCGATCTCCACACGCTTTTCTCTGGGTAAATCAACACCTGCGATACGAGCCATTTACGTTTTTCCTCCATTTCAGCTTTATTTCGCTTCCGCCTCAGATGAGGCTTTTTAACCGCATGGCCTTTCGGCCGCGGTTTCCCGCATGCATGCGCATGCCGCACCTCTCCTTCCCACTTTCCGTGAGAAAGTCAGGCGCGTTCTGTTACTAATTGGCTGGGGAATGCTCCCAACCGGACAAAATCCGATCTTTCCGATACTCACCGGGCTCTCACTGCCTCCACGGACACGGTATGTGCCGGATAGGGGAGAACCTTATTTTCGGTACCAACAAGCAAACAGGTCGTCACGTCGTATCCGTGTGATTAACCCTGTCTCTGTTTATGTTTAGGATTCTCGCAAATAACCCTGATTTGTCCATTTCTTTTGATGATCTTGCACTTGTCGCACATTTTCTTCACTGATGATCTAACCTTCATCGTTAAACCCTCCTTTCATGAAAGACCGTTTTTAAGGATAACATAAACAAAAGGCAAATGCAAGGAAAAATTTCCTTATTTTAAAGGATTTTTTCACATTTTGCTTCCGTTTCCGCCGCTCTTTCACCGTTCTTATTTATCACGCCAGATGATCCGTCCCTTTGTGAGATCATAAGGAGACAGCTCCAGTGTCACCTTGTCTCCCGGCAGGATCCGGATAAAATTCTGGCGAAGCTTTCCGCTGATGTGCGCGAGCACTCTGTGCCCGTTTTCCAGTTCCACACGAAACATGGTGTTAGGCAGCTTCTCGACTACAATTCCCTCGATCTCAATTACGTCAGCTTTTGACATGTTCTCCTCCTAAATCTGATTTGAGATATTGAACTGATTTCTTCCTATATAATATATTATAATATATGCTGTGTAACGCTTCTTACAGCATGGAAAGGATTTCCGGTTCTCCGTCCGTGACAAGGATGGTGTTCTCATAGTGAGCGGCCCAGGAGCCGTCCGCCGTCACCACTGTCCAGTTGTCATCAAGCCACTCCACATCCGCGGTTCCCAGAGTAATCATGGGTTCCACCGCCAGAGTCATACCGGCTTTTAAACGAACGCCCTTGGAACGGGAGCGATAGTTGGGAATGGGCGGATCCTCATGAAGCTTGCGCCCCACGCCGTGTCCCGTCAGGTCATATACAATACCATAGCCGTATGGCGACACATAATCATCGATCGCATTGCCGATCTCATGCAGGTGATGTCCCGCCACAGCATATTTGATCCCCTCAAAGAAGCTCTGCTTTGTCACGTCCATCAGCTGCTGCACCTCAGGCGCCACCTTTCCGACGCCATGCGTTCTCGCCGCGTCAGAATGAAGGCCCTTGTAAATCAGGCCCATATCCAGGCTGATGATGTCCCCTTCCTTTAAATATCTGGTCTTGCTGGGAATGCCATGCACCACTTCCTCGTTGATCGAGCAGCACACCGTCGCCGGATAGCCCTCGTAATTCTTGAAGTTGGGAACACAGCCCATTTTTCTGATCATGTTCTCGGCAAACTCATCGAGTTCCCAGGTGGTAACGCCCGGTTTGATCAACTCCTCCATTGCCAGATGCACTTCCGCGAGTCTTTTGTTGGACTCGCGCATCAATTCGATCTCCTTCGCAGATTTAATCGATACCGCCATGTTCGCGCCTCCGATTAATCCAGAATCGCGGTGATGGCCGCGAAAACATCTTTCATGTCAACTGTACCGTCAACTGTTCTCAGCACACCCTTCGCGCTGTAAATCTCAATCAGCGGCTGTGTCTGATCATGATATACCTTCAGACGATTTAAGACCGTCTCCGGCTTGTCGTCGTCCCGAAGCACCAGCGGCTGTCCGCAAACGTCGCAGATTCCTTCCTGCTTCGGCGGAACATGCTCAATGTGATAAGTGGCTCCGCAGCTTAAGCAGGCGCGGCGGCCGCTCATGCGCTTTACAATATTCTCATCCGGCACATCCACATTGATTGCGTAGTCGATGGCGTCGCCCATCCCTGTCAGGGCATCATCCAGAACCTGCGCCTGCGGAATGGTGCGCGGGAAGCCATCCAGAACATAGCCGTTTTCACAGTCTGGCTGCGCAACCCTGTCCAGAAGGATCTTCACTGTCAGTTCATCCGGAACCAACAGGCCCTGATCCATGTATTTTTTTGCTTCTTTTCCCAGCTCAGTTCCGTTTTTGATATTGGCCCTGAAAATATCGCCTGTAGAGATATGCGGAATCTGATATTTCTCCGCGATCATTTTGGCCTGCGTACCCTTACCTGCGCCGGGTGCTCCCAACATAATTATTTTCATCATTTCTCCAATCGTTTGGTAAACGCGAAACATATCTGGGCAGAGTTCACCACTGCAGCCCAGATATCTGTCTCTTTTATTAACTGTTTAAGAAGCCCTTATAATTGCGTACCAGCATCAGGGACTCCACCTGCTCTATTGTCTCCAGGATAACACTGACAACAATGATTAAGGAAGTGCCGCCGAAGGATACGCTGGCATTGAAAAGTCCCGAGAATATATAGGGGACGATCGCTACAAACGCCAGGCCAATCGCTCCGATAAACACAATATAGTGCAGCACCCTGCTCAGATAGTCTGTAGTCGGCTTGCCCGGACGAATACCCGGGATGAAACCGCCCTGCCGCTTCATATTGTCGGCGACCATCATGGGGTTAAACGTCACAGAAGTATAAAAGTACGCGAACCCGATAATCATAGCGACATAAATGAGAACGCCCACAGAATACACCGGAGTGGAGACGTTGAACCAGTAGCTGGAACTCAGCACCTTGATGATTTCGGCTCCAACACCGGACGCTGACACTCCGAAAAGTGTACAGATAATGCTCGGCGTCTGCAAAATGGTGGAGGCAAAAATCACAGGGATAACGCCGGAAGTATTAACCTTCAATGGAATGTTGGAGCTTGCGCCGCCAACGCTTCTTCTGCCCTGTACCTTCTGCGCGTACTGTACCGGAATCTTGTGTACACCGGAATTCAGTACCACGATGAAAGCGATAATGCCCAGTACGATGGCGATGATAATCACCGCGGCAAGGATGGCTGTCGCCGGTGCCTTGCCAAATACAAACTGCTCCGCGAGTCCCTCAAAATCACTGGGAATCGTTGATAAAATATTGATCACCAGGACGATGGAAATACCATTTCCTATGCCCTTCTCCGTAATCTGCTCGCCGACCCACATTAAGAAAGCACTGCCGGCTGTCAGAGCTGCAATTACCGTGATGACATTGAACGCGTTATATTCCTCGAGCAGTCCCTGGCTGCCAAAGCCAATGGCAAGCGCGGACGCCTGAATCAGGGCCAGCGCAACTGTCACATAACGTGTCATCGCAGCGATCTTTTTGCGTCCCTCTTCCCCGTCACGCTGCATTTCTTCCAGTTTCGGAATCGCGATGGTCAGAAGCTGAATGATAATGGAGGATGTGATATAGGGTGTAATACTCAGCGCGAGGATGGAAAAGCTGGAAAACGATCCACCGGTAAATGCATTGAAAAAGCTGAACGCGTCGCTGGTCTGTGAAGCGAACCAGGAAGCGAAATAAGTCCTGTTCGTACCCGGCACGGGCAGCTGTGACCCAAAACGGATCACAACCAGCATCATGAACGTATACAGAATCCTGTTTCTGACGTCTTTGATTTTAAATGCATTTTTCAGTGTCGTAAACATATCAGATCACCTCGGCAGTTCCGCCAAGCGCCTCGATCTTTTCTTTCGCGGATGTGGAAAACGCGTTCGCTTTTACATCAAGCTTTCTGGTCAGTTCTCCCTTGCCCAGAATCTTAACACCGTCACGCGGGTTCTTAACAACGCCGGACTCAACCAGCGTGTCTACGTCCACTACGCTTCCGTCCTCAAATCTCTCCAGAGCGGAAAGATTAATGGCGACGATCTCCTTCGTGTTCCTGTTGTGGAAGCCTCTCTTGGGGATACGTCTGTATAAGGGCATCTGACCGCCCTCAAAGCCCGGTCTGGGTGCGCCGGAACGAGCCTTCTGACCCTTGTGACCCTTACCAGCAGTCTTTCCGTTGCCCGAACCATGTCCGCGGCCTCTTCTAAAATTATTGCTGTGCTTGGAACCTTCTGCAGGTCTTAAGTTAGATAATTCCATGCTGACTCACTCCTTTCCCTATGCCTCTTCTACTTCTTCAACCTTAACCATGTGTCTTACCTGCTGGATCTGACCTCTTGTGCAGGCATTGTCCGGCAGTACGACAAAATGATTGAGCTTCCGAAGCCCCATGGACTGGAGAGTGGCTCTGTTCTTCGGAACCGCTCCAATAGGAGACTTCACTAACGTAATTTTTAACATTGCCTTACCTCCTTACGCCATGACTTCTTCGACGGATTTGCCGCGCTTTTTGGCGATCTCTTCCGGAGTCTTCAACTGGCTTAACCCGCTGATGGTTGCCAGAACAACATTCTGCTTATTGTTGGAGCCCAGAGACTTGGTACGGATATTCTGGATACCCGCCAGCTCGCAGACGATACGCGCAGGTCCACCTGCTATGATACCGGTACCTTCGGGAGCGCGCTTTAAAAGAACGCTCGCGGAGCCGTACTGGCCAACGAAATCGTGGGGGATGGAATGATTCTCATCCAGCGCGATGGAAACCAGCTGCTTCGTCGCGTCTTCCTTGCCCTTGCGGATTGCCTCCGGAATTTCCACGGCCTTGCCCAGGCCTGCGCCTACATGGCCGTTTTTGTCTCCTACAACGACCAGTGCCGTGAAGCGGGAGGTACGTCCGCCCTTGACAGTCTTGGATACGCGCTTTAAGGTCACAACTTTATCTTCCAGCTCTAACTGACTCGGGTCAATGATTGTGCGTTTCATGTGTTGGTCCCTCCCTTCCTAAAAGTCCAGGCCGGCTTCTCTTGCCGCCTGTGCCAGCGCCGCTACCTTGCCCTGGTAAATGTAGCCGCCTCTGTCGAAGACCACCTCTTTGATGCCCTTCTCCAACGCGCGCTTTGCCACTACCGTACCGATATAGGCCGCCGCTTTTACATCATTGGTTTTATCAAGCTCTGCTTTTATCTCTTTCTCAAGCGTGGAGGCGGAGACCAGTGTATTCTGAGCAGTGTCGTCAATGATCTGCGCATACATGTGATTGTTGCTTCTGAAAACTGCCAAACGAGGTCTCACAGCAGTGCCATTCAAATGGTGGCGCATTCTTCTGTGCTTTTTTGCACGAACTTCCTGTCTGGATACTTTATTAACCATTTTCACACTCTCCTTATATTATTTCTTACCGGTCTTACCGACTTTACGTCTGATCGTCTCATCAGCATATTTGATGCCCTTGCCCTTATACGGCTCAGGTCTTCTCTTATCTCTGATCTGCGCGGCGAACTGTCCGACCTTCTCCTTGTCGATGCCCTTTACGGTGATGATGTTATTCTCCACGGAAGTCTCAACACCCTCCGGATCGGTCATCTCTACCGGATGAGAGTAGCCGAGGTTTAAGGTCAGCTTCTTGCCGGACTTGGAAGCCCTGTAGCCGACGCCATTGATCTCCAGCTTTTTCTCATAGCCCTCGGTAACGCCTACCACCATGTTGTGCAGCAGGGTTCTGGTCAGGCCGTGCAGGGATTTCATTTTCTTTAAATCATTGGGTCTGGAAACGATCAGCTCCGCGCCCTCTAACTTAATTTCCATCTCAGGTGCAAGGGCTCTTTTAAGAGTACCCTTGGGACCTTTTACAGTCACATTATTATTTTCTGCGATCTCCACAGTCACACCCGCGGGGACAGCGATTGGCATTCTTCCTATACGTGACATGCCCGTACCTCCTTATGATATTCAGTCGTCTTACCAGACGTATGCCAGTACTTCGCCGCCCACGTTGAGCTCTCTGGCCTTTTTGTCCGTAATCACACCCTGGTTGGTGGATACGATGGCGATTCCCAGACCGCCGAGCACCTTCGGCATATCCTCCTTGCCCGCGTAAATACGCAGACCCGGCTTTGAGATCCTCTTGATGCCGCTGATCGCTCTCTCGCTCTTATCAGCGTTGTACTTTAAGGTGATCACAATATCCTGGAAATTGCCGTTCGGCACTACCGTGTATTTCTTGATATATCCTTCGTCCAGCAAGATCTGCGCAATCGCAAGCTTCATCTTGGAAGACGGAATAGATACAGTGTCATGCTTTGCAGTATTTGCGTTGCGGATTCTCGTAAGCATATCTGCTATCGGATCGCTCATAGTCATGATTTCTTCCTCCTTATCTTTTTACCAGCTTGCTTTCTTCACGCCGGGGATCTGTCCCTTGTAGGCCAGCTCACGGAAGCAGACTCTGCAGATCCCGTATTTTCTCAGAACCGAATGCGGGCGCCCGCAGATGCTGCAGCGAGTATAAGCCTGCGTGGAATACTTCGGTTTGCGCTGCTGTTTCATTTTCAAAGATGTCTTAGCCATGAATATCCTCCCTGCTATTTCGCAAACGGCATGTTGAACAGCCTTAACAGTTCACGTGCCTCTTCATCGGTCTTCGCGGTAGTCACAATGATGATGTCCATTCCTCTCACCTTGTCGACCTTATCATACTCGATCTCCGGGAAGATCAGCTGCTCCTTGATGCCCAGCGCGTAGTTGCCTCTTCCATCGAAGGAATTCGGATTAACGCCTCTGAAGTCACGCACACGGGGCAGAGCCAGGTTGACTAAACGATCCATGAACTCATACATCTTCTCGCCGCGCAGGGTTACCTTGCAGCCGATCGGCATGCCCTCACGAATCTTGAAGTTCGCGATGGCGTTCTTGGCTCTGGTAATCACAGCCTTCTGGCCGGTGATGGCTTCCATATCCCTGACGGCGCCCTCCAGGGCCTTCGCATTGTCCTTCGCTTCCCCGACGCCCATGTTGACGACGATTTTATCAAGCTTCGGGACTTCCATAATATTCTGATATCCGAACTTTTTCATCATTGCTTCGACGATCTCGTTCTGATATGTTTCCTTCAGTCTTGCCATGAATTTGTTCTCCTTCCTTTCAGAATTAATCGATGACCTCGCCTGTGGCCTTCGCGATGCGGACTTTTTTGCCGCCCTTCATGCCAAAGCCTACTCTGGTGGGCTTGCCCTTGTAAACGAGCATGACGTTGGAACCATCGATCGGAGCTTCCTTCCGGACAATACCGCCGTTCGGATTTGCCTGGCTTGGTTTGGCGTGTTTTGTCACCATATTGATGCCCTCGACGATGACCTTGCGGGTCTTTAAGTCTACGGACACCACCTTGCCCTGCTTGCCATTATCCTTGCCGGCGATGACTTTCACCGTATCACCTTTTTTGATTTTCAACATAATAATGGCCCTCCTTATAATACTTCGGGAGCCAGAGAAACGATCTTCATGAACTGCTTCTCACGCAACTCCCTCGCCACTGGTCCAAAGATACGGGTTCCCCTGGGGGTCTTGTCATCCTTGATAATGACCGCGGCATTTTCATCAAATTTAATATAGGAACCGTCCTTACGTCTCGCGCCTTTTACAGTACGAACGACAACGGCCTTTACAACGTCGCCTTTTTTCACAACACCGCCGGGTGTTGCATCTTTGACAGTCGCGACGATGACGTCACCGATATTTGCATATCTCCTGGTGGAACCGCCTGAAACTCTGATGCAGAGCAGCTCTTTCGCACCGGTGTTATCAGCAACTTTCAGTCTTGTTTCCTGCTGAATCATGCTAATTCTCCTTCCAATTTCTTACTGTAAAAAAAGCTTACTTCGCTCTCTCAACGATCTCCACCAGTCTCCATCTCTTATCCTTGGAAAGAGGTCTGGTCTCCATCACTCTGACGGTGTCGCCGATGTTGCACTCGTTGTTCTCGTCATGCGCCTTCAGCTTGTAGGTGCTCTTCACGATCTTTTTGTAAAGCGGGTGTCTGACATGGTCCTCGATTGCGACAACGATCGTTTTATCCATCTTATTGCTGGTCACCTTACCAACACGCGTTTTCCTCAAATTTCTTTCTTCCACGGCTTACATTCTCCTTTCTGAAATCACTCCTGCCACTTACTCAGCTGCATTTGTCTTCTGCGTCATCACGGTCTGAATGCGGGCAATGTTCTTGCGAACCTCCCTGATTCTGGCTGTGTTGTCGAGCTGATTGGTCGCATTCTGGAATCTCAGGTTGAAAAGCTCTTTTTTCGCCGCTGTCAGATCCTTCTGAAGCTCCGCGGGGGTCTTTGCCTGTAGCTCTTCATTATATTTCTTACTCTTCATTTGATACACCGCCTTCCAGATCTGCCTTGGATACGATCTTGCATCTTAACGGAAGCTTGTGGGACGCAAGGCGCAGGGCCTCCTTCGCCGTCTCCTCCGGCACACCGCCGACCTCAAACAAAACACGGTCCGGCTTAACTACCGCTACCCAGTACTCCACGCTGCCTTTACCTTTACCCATACGAGTCTCGGCAGGGGTTGCTGTGACGGGTTTGTCAGGGAAAATCTTGATCCAGACTTTACCTGCACGCTTCATATAACGGGTTGCCGCGACACGGGCCGCCTCAATCTGATTGGACTTGACCCAGCAGGGTTCAAGCGCCACCAGGCCGTAATCGCCGTATGTGATCGTATTGCCTCTCGTAGCCCTGCCGCGCATGGAACCACGGAACTGTTTACGATGTTTAACTCTCTTAGGCATTAACATAATTATTTATCGCTCCCTTCCTTGTTTCCCTTTTCAGGCAGCACTTCGCCCTTGTAGATCCACACCTTCACGCCAACCTTGCCGTAGGTGGTGTCGGCCTCCGCGAAGCCATAGTCAATATCCGCTCTTAAGGTCTGCAGCGGAATGGTTCCCTCACTGTAAAACTCTCTGCGCGCGATGTCAGCGCCGCCAAGTCTGCCGGATGCGGAGCACTTGATGCCCAGGGCGCCGCTCTTTAAGGTTCTGCTCATGCAGGACTTCATGGCACGTCTGTAGGATACACGGTTCTCCAGCTGCTGCGCAATGTTCTCCGCTACCAGCTGCGCGTCCTTGTCAGGTCTCTTGATTTCCTTGATATCGATCAGGACCTTTTTGCCGGTCATCTTGCAGAGCTGCTGCTTGGTGTTCTCGATCTCCGCGCCGCCTTTGCCGATGACAACGCCCGGCTTCGCGGTATATAGAGTCACTCTCACACGCTCCGCGGCTCTCTCGATCTCAATCCTGGAAACGCCCGCGCTGTATAATTTCTTCTTCAGAAACTTTCTGATATCATAGTCTTCCTTTAAATACTCAGGGAACTTTTTGTCAGCGTACCATCTGGAATCCCAATCTTTAATGATGCCTACTCTCAGGCCATGAGGATTAACTTTCTGTCCCATTTGAATCTCCTTTCAACAATCCTATCTTTCATCCAGAATGATAGTAATGTGGCTCATTCTCTTCTCAATCCTGTACGCTCTGCCCTGTGCGCGGGGTCTGATGCGCTTCATGATGGAAGCCTGGCCCGCGTAGCATTCCGCAATATAGAGATTCTCGCGGTTCAAACCGTTGTTGGTCTCAGCGTTCGCGATCGCCGACTCCAGTAATTTCTTAATAATGCTTGCCGCGTATCTGGGGCTGTAGGTCAGGATTGCCAGTGCGGTATCCACATCCTTGCCTCTGATCGCGTCCAATACGAAACACGCCTTCTGAACTGACACTCTGGCGTAAGATAACTTAGCCGAAGGTCTGGTATCTTTCTGCGCGTTTCTCTCTCTCTTAATCTGAGATCTATGTCCCTTTGCCATAGATATAGCCTCCTTTCAAACCCTTTCGGGCGCCGCCTTATCTTACTTTACTCTTCTTCTCGTCCTTGCCGTGTCCGCGGAAGGTTCTGGTCGCTACGAACTCGCCGAGCTTGTGGCCGACCATATCCTCGGTGACGTACACCGGAATATGCTGCTTGCCGTTATGAACCGCGAAGGTGTGTCCAACGAAGGACGGGAAAATCGTAGAGCGGCGGGACCAGGTCTTGATAACCTGTTTCTGACCGGACGCGTTGAGCGCGTCAACCTTCTTCAGCAAACTCTGATCTGCGAATGGTCCTTTTTTCAATGATCTTGCCATTTTCTTTATTTCCCTCCTGAATTACTTGATCGCTTTGCCGTCACGGCGTCTTACGATCAGCTTGTTGGACTGCTTCTTCTTTTTGCGGGTCTTTAAGCCAAGAGCAGGCTTGCCCCAGGGAGTACTCGGGCCCGGACGTCCGATGGGCGCTCTGCCCTCGCCGCCGCCGTGCGGGTGGTCATTCGGGTTCATAACAGAACCGCGTACCGTGGGACGGATGCCCATGTGGCGCTTGCGGCCCGCGGAACCGATCTTAATCAGGTTGTGATCACCGTTGCCTACCACGCCGATGGTGGCTCTGCAGTTGATCGGCACCATTCTCATCTCGCCGGAGGGAAGTCTTAAGGTGGCGTATTTGCCTTCCTTCGCCATCAGCTGCGCGCTGTTGCCGGCTGCGCGAACCATCTGGCCGCCTTTGCCGGGATGCATTTCCACGTTGTGCACCTGGGCACCAATCGGGATATTGGCAAGCGGCAGGCAGTTGCCGACACGCGCCTCAGCCTCCGGACCATTCATAACCTTCATGCCGTCGGTTAAGCCCTCAGGCGCCAGGATATAGGCCTTCTCGCCGTCCGCGTAGCAGATCAGGGCGATGTTGGCGCTTCTGTTCGGATCGTACTCGATGCCGATGACCGTTGCCGGAATGCCATCCTTTGCGTTTCTCTTGAAATCAATGATTCTGTATCTTCTCTTCTCACCGCCGCCGCGATGTCTTACTGTGATTTTCCCCTGGTTATTACGGCCGGAATTCTTTTTCACCGCAACGGTGAGGGACTTCTCCGGAGTCTTTTTGGTGATCTCCGCGAAATCAGAACCGGTCATATTTCTCCGGGATGGGGTATATGGCTTATATGTCTTAATTCCCATTTCTGTCTCCTTTCGGTTACTGTTGTCCGAAAATCATCGGACATCAGATACGTGTTTTTTATCGCACTTCACTGTGCTTAATTTGTCTGACGCTTACAGACCGGCAAAGATCTCGATATCCTTGCTGTCCTCGGTCAGCCATACGATCGCCTTTTTCTTCGCGGCGGTCTGTCCCTTCACCATGCCGCGGCGCTTGTTCTTGCGCGGGCAGTTCATGGTGTTGACCTTTGCAACCTTGACGCCGTCGAACATCTTCTCGACCGCTTCCTTGACCATGATCTTATTGGCTTCGGGGTGTACGTAAAACGTATATTTTCTCTCGCTCATGCCGTTCATGGACTTCTCAGTCACAACCGGTTTGAGGATGACGTCATAATATTGAACATTAGCCATTATGCGAATACCTCCTCAATCTTCGCTACGGCGTCTTTGGTCACAACGACCTTCTTCGCCTTCACGATATCATAGGTGCACAGGGTGTTGGTCAGCGTTGTCTCAATGCCTTCCACGTTTCTGGCGCTCATGACCACATTCTGATCATTCTCATCCAGGATTACCAGGCCCTTCTCCACCTTCAGATTGTCCATCACCTTCACGAAAGACTTCGTGCGGATCTCGTCAAGCTTCAGCTCGTCGAGCACAATCAGTTTGTCATTCGCCACCGCGTCGCTCAAAGCGCTCTTTAATGCGGCTCTCTTTTCTTTTTTGTTCAGCTTGAAGCTGTAATCCCTGGGAACAGGTGTGAACACAACGCCGCCGCCCTTCCACTGGGGTGCTCTGATGGAACCCTGTCTCGCGTGGCCGGTGCCCTTCTGTCTCCAGGGCTTTTTGCCGCCGCCGCTGACCTCGGAACGGGTCTTTGCTTTCTGCGTACCCTGACGCTGATTCGCCAGATACTGTACCACTGACAGGTGTACCAGGTGCTCGTTGACTGCAATGCCGAAAACGGCGTCATTCAAGTCCATCGTGCCGACCTGTTTTCCTTCCATATTATAAACAGATACGTTAGCCATCTGCATGTCCTCCTTTCAACCGTTTAAGCCTCGACCTTGACGGTCTCTTTGATCGTGATCAGACCCTTCTTCGGTCCGGGAACGGAGCCCTTGACTAAGAGCAGGTTCTGCTCCGCGTCAACTCTCACGACTGTCAGGTTCTGCACTGTCACCTTCACGCAGCCCATGTGTCCGGGCATTCCCTTGCCCTTGAACACGCGGCCGGGTGTGGTGGCGGAGCCGTTGGAACCCTGATGGCGGTGGAACTTGGAACCGTGAGCCATGGGGCCTCTGTGCTGGCCGTATCTCTTGATCGCGCCCTGATAGCCCTTACCTTTGCTGATGGCAGTTGCGTCTATACGATCACCCACCGCGAAGATGTCCGCTTTGATCTCCGCGCCGAGAGCATAATTTTCAGCGTCTTCAAATTTGAACTCTCTTACATATCTCTTGGACGTCACGCCCGCTTTGGAGAAATGTCCCTGCAGCGGCTTGTTCACACCGTGTCTGTGCACGACTTCCTTTTTGCCGCTTCTGTCTTTGATGTTCTGCTTCTCTTTTTTGTCGACGAAGCCGACCTGCACGGCGGAGTAGCCGTCGTTCTCTTTCGTTTTGACCTGCGTCACATAGCAGGGTCCCGCCTGCAGCACGGTTACGGGAACTAATGTGCCGTCCTCGGCAAAAATCTGGGTCATGCCGATTTTGGTTGCCAATATACCTTTTTTCATTCTTCCTCCTTTTTCTACAGCGGAATGGAACAGGCCATTCATTCTAGTAGAAGGTTTTTGATTGTGAGATTATTTTGTTACCATTTTGATGACAATGTTGACACCGGCGGGCAATTCCATTCTCTGCAGGGCATCGATGGTCTTGGAGTTGGGTGCAATGACGTCGATCAGTCTCTTGTGGGTTCTCTGCTCAAACTGCTCTCTGGAGTCCTTGTATTTGTGGACTGCGCGCAGAATGGTGACCACTTCCTTTTTGGTAGGAAGGGGAATCGGGCCGCTGACCTGGGAACCGTTCTTTTTGACTGTTTCGATGATTTTCTTGGCAGATGCGTCGATCAGCTGATGGTCGTACGCCTTGAGTGTAATTCTCATTACCTGTTGATTTGCCATAAAAAAGTCGCCTCCTTTTCGCACTTTTTATAATGTAAGCATGCGCGACAAGCGGTGACTGTACACTCTCCCGTGTGTGTCCTGCTAAAACCTTTAAAAAAGGCTCATGAACGGGCCTTTCAAAAGTGCGTGGGACCTACACGTTGTTTCTGTCTCAATGACAGACGTTATGGTACAGTGACTTGCCGTCAATATCAAGACTTGACATTCGCTCCACGGAAAACCCATACGCCGTTACCGCCGCATGGCAACCTCACGCTTCACAGCTATCATGTCACAGCAAAAATGATGATACAACATATTTTTCCCGAATGCAAGACATATTTTTTGAAAATTGTATTTATTTTGTATTTTTATCAAAAATCCCGCAGTACCGGCTGCTGCCGGTCTGCGGGATTTTCTGTTTTCAGTAACGTCTTTTACTCCGCCGCAAGTGCCTCATACTCTTCCGTGGTATAACCGTTGGAGTTGGTCTCCCAGTCTACATAGTAATAATCCGCAATAATGCCGTACATCGTGTAGGCCTTGGAATAATCATTAATCTTGGTGAGCTGCCAGCTGCTGGAATAATTCACAGGAAGTACCAGAACGCGGTCAATCATGTATGCTTCCGCCTCCGCGAACGCGGCATAACGGGCATCCAGGTCGTCCACAATTTCATCCGCCGCATACATCATGTCGGTGAATGTCTGATAATCCTCAATCAACTGCTCGTCATATGGCTCCTTCACCGTCATGCTGTGACCAGAGCAGTATTCTTCCGAATAGTTATTAATCTTGGACATGTCGGTCGCGAATACCGCGTCGTCCGATCCAAAAGCCTCTACTCCCAGATAGTTGATCGGATCGCCATAGTCCGCGCCCCAGCCGGTGAAATAGAAGGAAGCCTTGGAAGGCGTCCTCACCTCATCGCTCGAGGATGAAATATAGGTGCCAATCGTCAACGTAATAAAGTCATCGCCAAAGCATTCCGTGAACGCGTCCTTTAACACATTCGCCGTATCCAGAGCGGTCTGATTGCTGGAAGCCACATAATAAGTTGCCTCAACAGGGAAGGTCACGCCCTGCGCGGTCAGTTCCTCGATTGCTTCCTCCTTGTACTGAGCCGCGAGCTCCGGGTTCAGGCGTCTCATATTGACACCATCATAATCAGCGAGATCCAGATAGTCCTCCACCAGTTCCGTGTAATCCCTGCCGTCAGAGGTCGAGACCAGATTCTTCATGGTAAAGCAGTTATTCTCCAGCTTCAGTGGGTTGACCGCGTTGGTACGCGCATAGTAGGTCGTGAAGTCCAGACCGTAATACCATACCTTGCGAAAAGCCAGGTTGGCGACCGCCGTATTCCAGTTCACATCCGGCGTACTGCCGTCCTCCAGATTCTTATCATAGCAGAAATAAAGCTGGTAAGAATACTTGCTATACCTGGTTTCCGTCATATAGTCATAGTATTCCGAACCCTCTGTGATATTCGCCATGATGGATTCGTTTAACGTAATATGATCAATTTCTCCGGCCTGATAAAGTGTGTAACCGACATCAGTGGATTCAATCATCTTGACCGTCACGGACTGAAAACGAGTATGCTCATCATTGCCAAACCAGGATTCATTCGGCTCAAAGACCTTCTCATTGCCGGAAATGAATTCTGTCAGAATATATGGTCCATTGTACCACATGGTTGTATTGTCGATCGCGAGATATTCATCCACTGTCATGCTCTCCAGTAACGCCGGAGCGATCGGATAGAGGCAGATATAGGTTGCCAGGGTGTAGAAATAAGATTTCGGCGCTTTCATTGTGTAAACGACGGTATAATCATCCGGCGTGGAGATGCCCACCGTCTCCAGGAAGGTGTCGTTATTCCAGGTAAGCGCCTCGGCCTCCTCCTCTGTCAATGACTTGGTATACTCATAGTACTCCTCTGCGCCGGCAACCATCTCAATCAGCATGGAAGTGTTGTAGCCTTCATTTTTCCAGAAATTCAGCGTCCACTCCATACCGGCGATAAAATCAGCGCTGGTCATATCCGCCATATAATTTCCATTCACATCCACCCAGGTTACATCATCACGAAGATGGAATGTCCATTCCGTCGCATCCTCATTCGACTCCCAGGACGTCGCCGCCGCGGGGGTCAGATTGCCATCCGGGTCGGCAGCCGCAAAGCCGCTGACAAGGTTGCATATGACATTAAAGGTGACCGCCCCCTGCGAGTGATGCGCCACAAAATCCGTAATCTCATTGGTCAACGTCTGATAAGTCACCAGATCAGTAATCGCGTTCTCCCCCTCATACATGTTCAGGGTCCATTCTGTTGATTCCGCGCTTTCTGTGCTGCCTGTGTCAGCAGTGACTGATGAACTCGATGTGCTAGATGTGCTGTCCGAACTGCTGCTGCCGCAGCCGGTCAGAAGCATCAGACCTGCACTCCCAAGTCCCGCTCCCGAAACCTTCAGAAAATCTCTTCTTGTCAGTTTTTTCATAACTTCTCCTCCTTCGAATCACACATATCTGTACTGCGGCAGAAACGGCCGTGTGTTCTTCAGCCGTTCTGCCAACAAAAAAGCCGTTTTCTCAACACCATTGTCGGGAAGAAAAAACAGCTCTTTTATTCATATAAAATGAAAACTCAAACATACGCGCATATGACACCGGCCAGGATCAACACCGCCCCCGAGATCAGATCGGAAGCCAGTCGACACGCGGTCTTCTCTTCCTCCTCCAGCTCGTCCATGGGACTGACACGCTCATCCGTGAAATCGATGATATCAGGCAGGTGAAACCTCTTTTTCCTGGTCTGATCCTTATCCTTTTGGCGGGATGGGAAAATATGCACACCATCCAGCCCCAGATAGCGAAACCAGGAAAAGATACACAGAATGATGCCGAACACCTGCAGTGCGAAAGATACTCCCCTGCCGTTTTGATCCATATAGCGACTCCACAGCAGGGAAAGCACAAGTGCGGCCAGACATCGGTACACCGTCTGATACACCGTGGGCCGTATCATATAACGATTGCGGTAAATCTTAAAAAACTTTTTCACAGACAGGTTCACCGCCTACTTCAGCATTCTCCGATACTCCTCGAGCTCCTTCTGGTTGCCATAGACGAAGTGTCCCTCTTTGATCTCGCACCAGACCGGGCCGTCCTGTGAGTAGTCATGCACAGATGGGTCATAGACCAGGAGTTTCTTCTGTTTCTCCATCTCCGGGTCCGGAATCGGAACCGCGGAGAGCAGCGCTCTCGTGTACGGATGCAGCGGATTTAAGAACAGCTCCTCCGTCTCCGCCAGTTCCACGATGCGACCCTTGTGAATCACCGCGATGCGGTCGGAAATGAAACGCACCACAGATAAATCATGCGCGATGAACAAATAGGTCAGTCCCTTGCTCGCCTTCAGACTATTTAACAGGTTCAGCACCTGCGCGCGGATGGAAACGTCCAGCGCGGAGATCGGCTCGTCGCAGACCACAAATTCCGGCTCCATAATCAGCGCTCTGGCAATGCCGATACGCTGACGCTGCCCGCCTGAGAACTCATGGGGGAAGCGGGACGCGAACTCCGGCAGCAGACCCACCTCTTTTAAGGCGTTCTGCACCTTCTGCTTGCGGTCTTCCTCATCCTTATACAGGTGGAAGTTAATCAGGCCCTCGGAGACGATATAATCCACTTTGGCTCGCTCGTTCAAAGACGCCTGGGGATCCTGGAAGATCATCTGCATTTTACGGATGACCTCGGTATCCAGCTCCTTGGAGATTTTGCCATTGATTTTCTGACCTTTAAACAGGATTTCTCCTTTTGTGACCGGATTGATGCGGACAATGGCACGGCCGATCGTCGTTTTACCGGAACCGGACTCGCCCACCAGGGAAAAGGTCTCGCCCTTATAAATATCGAAGTTCACATCGTCCACGGCCACAAACTTTCTGCGGCCTTTGCCGAAGGTGACCTGCAGGTCTTTTACCTCTACCAGTTTTTCTTTCTCTGCCATGCCGATCACCCCTCCATTCCACGTATTTTTTCTTTGTACCCCATGATGTTGGCCGGCCGTTCAAACTTCGGGCAGCGGGGATCCAGATACCAGGTCTTGGCCCAATGCGTGGGAGTCACCTCAAAGAACGGGGGCTCCTTCACATAATCGATCGCCAGCGCCATCTTATTGCGGGGTGCGAACGCGTCTCCCTTAATCTCAGTAAAGAGATTCGGAGGCGTGCCCTCGATGGCCGGCAGCTCTTCGCCCTTGACGCCCAGCTGCGGCAGGGCGGATAAAAGCGCCCAGGTGTACGGATGCCACGCGTCGAAGAAAATCTCATCCGCGTTGCCGTACTCCACGATCTGGCCAGCATACATCACCGCCACGCGGTCCGCTACATTGGCCACCACGCCCAGGTCATGCGTGATATAAATGACCGTCATGCCCAGCTCGTCTTTCAGCGAACGGATCAGATCCAGAATCTGTGCCTGAATGGTCACATCCAGCGCCGTAGTAGGCTCATCGCAGATCAGAATCTGCGGCTGGCAGGCAACAGCAATGGCAATCACCACACGCTGTCTCATACCGCCGGAGAACTCATGTGGATACTGATTGTAACGCTTCTCAGGCTCCTGGATGCCGACCTTCGTCAGCATATTGATGGCCTCCTGCTTCGCGGCGTCTCCCTTCAGCCCTCTGTGCATCTCGATGGACTCCTGAATCTGGACGCCTATCTTTTTTAACGGGTTCAAGGAGGTCATCGGGTCCTGCATGACCATGGAGATCTTTTTGCCGCGGATTTTTCTCCATTCCTTCTCTGTTTTATATTTGGATATTTCATTGCCCTCATAGGTAATGCTGCCGCCAACGATGGAGCCGTTGGAATCCAGCATTCCCAGGAAGGATTTTGTAAACACACTTTTGCCGGAACCGGACTCTCCCACAATTGCGAGGGTCTCGCCCTCATACAGATCCAGAGAGCATTTGCGGATGGCTTTTAATTTTCTGCCGCGCAGGCTGAACTCGATCTCCACATCCTTCGCGGATAAAATCACATTTTTCTCTGCCATAATCTCTGTGCTCCTTTATCTGTGGTTTCTCGGGTCAGCAGCGTCGGAGAAGGCGTTGCCCACCAGATAGAAGGTCACCGTGATCAGCGATACGATTACCGCCGGGAAGATCAGCAGATACGGGAACTGCAGGAAATAGCTTCTCGCGTTTCTCAACAGAATACCCAGAGACGGCGTGTTCACATCCAGGCCAAGTCCTAAGTAGGACAGGGTGGACTCTAAGGAAATCGTGTTCGGAATGGACAATGCCAGCCGCAGGATAATCACGCTGATCAGGTACGGGAAAATGTTCTTGGTCAGAATATGCAGCAGAGAGGTTCCCAGACATCTGGATGCCAGGTTATATTCTCTGTCACGGTACATAAAGACCAGGTTCCTGACGTTTCTGGCCATACCGAGCCAGCCGAACGCGATCAGAGAAACTGCCATGATCAGGAAGCTCTGACCAACCATCAGGGCGATCAGCGTCATATAGATAATCATGGGGACATTATTAATCAGGTTGTATAAATTGGTAAAGAAACTGTCCAGTGCTCTCACATAACCCCAGATCAGTCCGATCGTCACACCGAGCACACACTCGCCCAGAGCCACGATCGCCGCCAGCATGATGGAAATCCTCGCCGCATACCAGACCTGGCACCAATAGTCACGCCCCAGGTTGTCCGTACCGAACCAGAATTCCCCGTTCGGTCTGGTAAAGGCCAGGCTGGAATTGGTCACCAGCTCAGAATAATCATATTTGCCGATTGCCAGCGCCACAAAGGTCATGATAAAAATAAAGATAAACACGCCGGACATAAATACCGCGGATTTCTTTTTCTTAAAGTTCTGGAATACGCTTCCCCAGTAGGAATAGTCGGAATAGCCGATGCTCTCCGCCTCCTCCGAGCTGTAAGGTACAAAGTAAAACAGCTCGTCCTCCGTCTTGCCTTCCAGGCTTTTTGCAACTTCACTGCTCATCTTGTGTCTCCTTTCCCGGTCAGCGTGATACGCGGATCGATCAGCATCATCAGAACGTCACCCAGGAAAACACCCAGAACGCCGAGAGAGGCATAGAGGATGACCAGGGTCTGCACCACATCCAGATCATAACGGGAGATGGCGTCCGTCAGAAGCGGTCCCATTCCGGGTACAGAGAAGAAGCGCTCCACCAAAAGAGAGCCGCTGATGGTCAGCAGAAACGACTGCGGCAGATACTGTGCCAGCGGTACAAAGGCATTGCGCAGGACGTGACGTGTCATAATCTGAGAGTTAGACAAACCTTTCACCTTCGCCAGACGGATGTAGTCCTTATTTAACTCATCCACCATATACCGCCTGGTCCAGAGCGCATAGCCCGCGATGGACGTCAGGCACAGACAGGTCACAGGCAGAACACAGGAAAGTGCCGTGTTATTGCGTGAGGAATAGGTCGCCGGGAAGCCCAGAACCAGGGCACCAAAGACCAGCACCAGGGAGTAGCTGACCAGGTGCGGCACCGCGTTCACGAAGATGGTATACGCGGTCACAATATGATCACCCAGGTGATCCTTCTGTACGGTCTGCAGAATGCCGAGCAGTACGCCCACCACCACAGAGATGCACAGGGAAATTGCTCCCAGTCTCATGGAAACGGCAAACTTCGTGCCAATCAGTTTCACCACCGACACGCCGGACTGAATCCTGCGGGAGGTGCCGAAATTCAACGTCAGGATATTTCTGTAAAAGCGGGCCAGTTGTACAATAATCGGATCGAGAAGCCCCGCGGCCCGCAGCTGATCGTTTTTCTGCTCCTCGGTCAGCTTCATCAGCTGTTCCTCAGAGAAGTAATAATCAGTCGGAAGCATTCTCATCAGCAGGAACACAATTGTCGCCACGATCAGAACCGTGATCAGTCCCTGCGCTACTCGCTTCAAAGTATATTTAGCCATAAGTCATCATTCCTTTTTTGTCAGGTAGAAACGAAAATCCCGCCGAACAGCTGACGCACACATTTGTGTTGATTCGTCAGTCCGCCGGCGGGACACAGGTTTAAAAATCCGTTTAGTTCGCTGCCGCCTCAAACTCAGCGTAATCCGCGGTCGTGTATCCGTCAGTGTTGGTCTCCCAGTTTACATAATAGTAATTACCGTAGATACCGTACAGGCTGTTCGCCTTGGAATAGTCGTTGCTCTTGGTCAGCTGCCAGGTAATGTCGTAATAAGACGGGATCGTCAATCCATGCTTGAGCATGAAAATCTCCGCCTCCGCAAAACCCTGATAGCGGGCGTCCAGATCATCCGAAATCGCGTCAGCCTCCCAGACCATCTCGGAGAACTCACTGAAGGTATCGATCAGCTCCTGGTTATAGGGCTCCGCCGCATCTTCTCCGTAGAAATCGTTGATCAGCGTGTAGTACTCGGAATAGTAAGCGTTGTCACTCTCCACTACGTACTGGCTTAAGAAGTTGACCGGGTCACCATAGTCCGCACCCCAGCCGCTGCCATACATGCCGCCGCGCTTCAGGTTGCGAACCTCCTGGTTCATGGAGGAAACATAGGTGCCGATATTCAATGTCACATAATCATCTCCCAGGCTGGCTGAGAAGCAGTCTGCAAGCACATTCGCGCTGTCCAGAGAAGTCTGGTTGCCTGCGGGGATAAAGTAATTAATCTCGACCGGGAAGGTCACGCCCTGCGCTGTCAGCTCCTCAATGGCTTCCTCTTTGTACTGCTCGGCCAGTTCCGGATTCAGACGTCTCATGTTCTCACCGTCATAATCCTTCAGATCCAGGCCCTCAGCTACCAGATCGGTATAATCCTTACCGTCGGAAGTGGAGACAAGACCCTTCATGGTGAAGAAGTTATTCTCACACTTCAGCGGGTTGACAGCGTTGGTTCTCTTGTAATAATTGATCAGATCCAGACCGTAGTACCAGGACAGACGGAACGCCTCATTGGCCGCTGCCTTGTTCCAGTTGTCATCCGGATTGCCGTCGTCATCATGTCTGTGATAATTGAAGTAGAACTGATAGGAATACTTCGCAGGTCTCGACTCGCAGAGGTAATCATAGTATTCAGTGCCCTCGGTGATGGTCGCCAGAATGGACTCGCTCAGCGTACATCTGTCGATTTCACCAGCCTGATACAGTGTCCAGGCAACATCCGCGGAATCCACCATCTTAATTGTCACGGAGTTGAAGGTTGTATTTGTATCCAGGCCGAACCATGATGAATTGGCCTCAAGTATCTTCTCATTGCCCTGAATGTATTCTGTCATGATGTAAGGTCCGCAGTACCACATGGTGGTGTTGCCAATGGCCAGATATTCCTCAGCGGTCATGCTGGATACGAGATCCGGCGCGATCGGGAACATGCAGGCATAGGTGCAGACCGTATCAAAGTAAGGCTTCGAAGCCTTCATGGTATAAACGAGGGTGTAATCATCCTCCACAGTAATGCCCACAGTATCCAGGAAAGTGTCGTTGTTCCAGGCAAGGGCAGCCGCTTCTGTTGTATCCATCTCAGCGGTCAGATTGTAATACTCCTCCGCGCCTTCAAGCATCTCCTCTGGCATGGATACGTTGGCCGCGCCGTTCTTGGCCGCGTTCAGCACCCACTCCAGGCCCGCCACGAAATCCCAGGCGGTCAGCTGTGCCATCTCGTTGCCGTTTACATCCACCCAGGTCACATCGTCACGCAGATGGAAGGTCCAGACGGTCGCGTCATCATTTGCTTCCCAGGTCTCCGCGATGGAGCTCACCAGGTTGCCGTTGGAATCACTGGCAACCAGAGAGGAGATCATGTTCACTAAAACCTGCAGATCCTTCGCCTGCTGGGAATGGTGAATGACAAACTCCTCCATCTCATTCGCGGTTGTCTGATAGTCTACATAATCCGTAATCGGATTGGTGCTGGCAGAAGTCGTGGTCTCCTCAGATGAGCTGCTCTCAGAAGAAGTGCTCTCAGTGGAGCTGCTCTCAGAAGAAGTGCTCTCAGTCGTACTGCTGGAGCTGTCGGATGAAGAACATCCCACAAGTCCCATCGCTGCCAGGCCGGTGCCACCAATCGCCGCAGTCTTCAGGAAATCTCTTCTTGTAATCATGTTACATTTTCCTCCTTAAAAAAACAAATATCTGTCCGGCTTCCGATTATTCATGCGCGTCTCCCGCATGCCATAAAATGCAAAATGCCACTCACTCTCTGCGTCTTTGCAGAAAAGAAAGCAGCATATTCTCCTCACTTTCCCGCAGTGATCTATACTGTGGGGATGGCCCTGCGCACGAAAAACGGGCGCCGAAGTATGATTGTGTGCATGTATACCGCACCCTCAATACTACATGCGAGTATAGCATCAAACTATTGAAAATGCAAGGGCTTTTTTTACATAAATCCACGATTTTCGAAACAAAAATTTTAGAACGGGCTATAAAAATTATCTATAGCTCAGGATTTTTATTTGCAAAAAACGGAGTAACAAAAGAATATCATATACACAGAAAATAACTGCTTTTCCTCGTGATTTCGGTTGTGAAAACCCATTTATTATTGTATACTGACTAAAAAAGCAGCTGTAAACGGTGTTCCTGAAGGGAAATGTCGGCGGCGGTTTTCATCGTCCGGCGGCAGCGGGGTACAGAAGATGGATGTTCTGGTGGTAGGAATCGCGGGCGGCAGCGCGTCCGGTAAGACGACGGTCGTGGAGCGGATCAGGGAGTATTTCGGGGACGATATCGTGATCATCGGCCATGACAATTATTACAAGGCGCATGACGATATGTCCTATGAGGAACGGACGCATTTGAATTATGATCATCCGAACTCCTTCGACACGGAGCTGATGGTGGCGGACGTGATGAAATTAAAAGCGGGACAGGCGGTGGATATTCCCACCTATGACTATAGCGTCCACAACCGCTCGAAGCAGACGCTTCACATTACGCCCAGGCGTGTCATTGTATTAGAGGGAATTCTCCTGTTCTACGACGCCAGGCTGCGCGACCTGATGGATGTGAAAATCTTCGTGGACACGCCGGCGGACGAGCGGCTGGCGCGCCGCATCCGCAGGGATATCGCGGAACGCGGGCGGTCGTTAGAGTCTGTGCTGACGCAGTATCAGGAGACGGTGCGGCCCATGCATGAAGCGTTCGTGGAGCCGACGAAGATGCACGCCGACATCATCATCCCGGAGGGCGGCGAGAATACGGTAGGGATTGATATTCTGCAGCAGTATCTGAAAAATAAGGTGCGGGGGTGAGCTCGTATCTGCCCCGTAAGACGTGAAATGTTATACTGTGCCTATTTATAAAAAGCCTGTCGCGCGGCAATGTACAGATTGCTGTGCGGCAGGTTTTTTGGGTACCGTGTGCGGTTATGGTCTGCTCCACCTGCCGCTTGCGCCGCAGGGCAGGACAAGACCTGTAGAGGAAACGGGCAGGCCGATTTCCCCCGCTTCCACGCTGCCTCCATGCTGCGGACAGATGGCTGTGGACATCATATAGGTCAGGACGGCAGGCTGTAAACCGGTGGTGTAGGAATTGATCAGGAAAAAGAGCGGGTTCTCCGACAGGAGACGGTTCGCCAGCTGAATCAGGGGGTAAACGCTGTCTTCAATTTTCCAGATTTCGCCCTTGGGACCGCGGCCGTAAGAGGGCGGGTCCATGATAATGGCGTCGTAATGGTTGCCGCGGCGAATCTCGCGCTCCACGAATTTGACGCAGTCATCCACGAGGTAGCGGATGGGCGCGTCGTGCAGGCCGCTGATCTCAGCATTTTCCTTCGCCCAGGCGACCATGCCCTTGGAGGCGTCCACATGGACGACCCTCGCGCCGGCTTTGGCGGCCGCGAGGGTCGCGCCGCCGGTGTAGGCGAAAAGATTTAAGACTTTGACGGGGCTGTCAGGTTTCTCTGACCGCCTCTTTTTTATTAAGGAAGAAAACCATTCCCAGTTGGCGGCCTGTTCGGGGAAGAGGCCGGTGTGTTTGAAGCTGAAGGGTTTGAGGCGGAAGCTGAGGTTCAGGGACTGATATGCGATGGTCCATTCCTGCGGGAGATTATGAAATTCCCATTCGCCGCCGCCCTTGCTGGAACGGTGATAGTGGCCGTTGGGGGTGGTCCAGAGGGGATTTTCCTTCGGAGTGGTCCAGATGACCTGGGGGTCGGGGCGCACGAGGGCGTAGGAGCCCCAGCGCTCGAGCTTTTCACCGCCGGAGGTGTCTAGGACTTCGTAGTCTTTCCATTTATCTGCGATCCACATGTGTCTCTCCTATATTTCATGCAAGAATAATCCACTCCTCAGCTTCGGCTCGAACCAGGTAGACTTCGGCGGCATCAGAAGACCCGCGTCAGCGACTGCGAAGAGTTCGCTGATGGAGGTGGGGTACATGGCGAAGGCAACTGCACAATCGGTGTGGACGCGGCGTTCCAGCTCTGAAAGGCCGCGGATGCCTCCCACGAAGTCGATGCGGCTGTCGGTTCGCGGGTCATTGATTCCAAGAACCGGGGCCAGGAGCTCCTTCTGCAGAACGGAGACGTCCAGGCCGTCGACGGGATGGGCGTTCTGATATTCCGGTTTCACGCGCAGTCTGTACCAGCCGCTCTTTAAATACATGCCGATTTCATGTTTCTGCGATGGCGATACGGGTGTTTCTGACTGCTCTGTCACAAATTTCTCCGCAACCTTTTTAAGGAATTCTGCTTCGGTCAGGCCGTTGAAGTCTTTGACCACGCGGTTGTAATCCATGATCATCAGTTCCTCATCCGGAAAAAGGACGGAAAGGAAGAAATTGAATTCTTCATTTCCATTGTAATCCGGATGCTGCGCGCGGCGTTTTAAGCCAACCTTTACAGCGAAAGCGGCTCTGTGGTGGCCGTCCGCGATGTAAATCTGCGGGATAGCCGCGAAGGCTTCGCCGATTAGGCGGATTTTATTTTCCTCAAAGATGGTCCAACCCCTGTGGGTGATGCCGTCTTCGGACGTAAAGTCAAAACAGGGCTTTTGACGCTCTTTCACTTCGGAAACAATGGCACTCAGAGCTTCATTTCTACGGTAGGCGAGGAAAATGGGGCCTGTCTGCATGCCGGTAACGTCGATGTGCCGGATGCGGTCCAGTTCTTTTTCCTCCCGCGTATTTTCATGCTTTTTGATGACGCCGTTGATAT
>JAJQFS010000003.1 GCA_021200995.1 Lachnospiraceae bacterium
ATCCACATGGATGGTTAGTTGAGCTGAAAGTGCTATTTTTCAGTGTTTCCCTAATGGAGCAAGCGCGGGAGGCGCTGTTTCCGCAGCGCTGGGCGCCTCAGCTGATTATGAGGCATATAAGCCGTACCTGGACGCGATTGGAGCAGCTGATGAGAGCGACTCCATCCTGGGAACGATCTGTCATTGCCCGATTATGGATCTGGATCACGCGGATGCGGCATATGAGTGGATGTATGGTCCATATCTGGGAAAAAAGGGGCTTGTGGATCAGAAGGAGTCAGCGGTTCTTGCAGGAATATACAGAGATTATTTAAAGGAATTGAACATTCAGGGGCTTCATAATTTTGGATTAATTGACGGGGATAATCTGGGAGATTATATTGTAAAAGAGTATATGCTTCCTTCCGCGGATCATTTTCTGAAAGTGGAGCTGACAGACAGCGAAAGATCGGAGTATCTGGCTCAAAATCCGTGGATGAAATATGAGAACGGTCATGCAGATTTTACTTTTGAAGACTTTACGGGACATGTCGGAAGAATGAAAGAGCTTTGCAGTTTCGACGGCAGGGGGGAAGGCTCCGTATTTGGGAATGAGTCGCTTGACGAGCGTCATTTTACAGAGTATGGGGCGAAGAAGGACAATCCTGATGGGTTTGTCGATCCGGAGGTGACGCGGATTGCCAATTTAATGAATCCCATGTTTTTTGCCCGCATCAACCACCCCGGCTGCTCAAAACACTGGTATTTTTGTATAGGAAGTAAGGATGCCAGTACATCGCATTCTGTATATATACTATTCCAGACATTATTGCAGAACAATGGAATGGATACGTCCATGACGTTCCTGTGGGACTATGGTCATCAGTGTTCCGATGATCCTGTGGAAATGGTTGACTGGATTATGAAGGTGTCCAAAGAGAATGATTAAATGTTCCATGGAAAAGGAGATCAATATGAGCATGAATGAAACATTAAATGAAAAATCCTATTCCTCGGATATCAGCATGGATATGAACAGGGAATTTGTCTGGCAGAATTTTCTGCGCATCCGCTGGGAAAACAGTCCGGTGTACGGCGCGGCCAATTCAGGCGAGGTGGTGATCGAGCCTGTTAACTTTGATATGCTGAATTATCTGTTTATGAGGACGGGAACCTACCTGATTCTGTTTGGAGGCGTCTGGAGTAAGGAAACACAGAATGTCATCGATCAGGTGAACTTTTATGCGCGAAAATATGGCGTGGAGAGAGTTTATCTGTTTGATTTCTCAGCTGACGGCACGGCGGAAGCCACGATTAAACAGGATATCACCGCTCATGAGTATTATGTCGGACCGGGTAAAAAGGAAGCCAATCCCTTTGCTGTTTACAACTATCTGTACGGAGAAATGGTCACAAGGCACCTGACAAATTTAAACAGCTGGGTGTGTAAAAAAATCGGGAGCGGAGAAGATATTACCTACCTGAATCTTTACCGTGACCCTGTTACTGTACCCAATCTGACAGAACCGTTCTTGTTCCTCTACAATAAAGACAATACGGTGGACAATGCGGACAGCGGCATAGAGGCGGATACATATCCCATCGTATGGGCTGCTGAACTGGAAGAGGACAAAGAGGGACAGGTGGATAAATTTTTCAGCCGCATAGGAGAAAACAACTGCGCTGTCACGCCGTATTCTCAGGCAGATTATATCAGGGAGGCGTTTGCGCAGAACGGACGTGGTCATTCGTTCAAAACGGAGGACGCGTTCAGGGAGGATGAGCAGATTAATCTTGAGGCTGTCAGTTTTCAGGTTTACTACTGGCTTCTTCAGCAGAAGGGCACATTTCTTTTCCTGTTGGCAGGTCCCTGGTGCGCCAATTCGCAGGCCGCTGTGGCAACCGTCAATGATTATGCCGTCGCCAATCAGGTGCGGGTTTATATGACAGACAGCCGTCTGGACAGCAAGCATGCCATCGATTTCTGGCAGTATCCACGAAGAAATGAGCTGACAATGACTTGTCCGCCCATGCGAAAATATTTTGTGGAAATCTGGGAGGATGATCTGCCGGGCGCGTGTGTTGTATGCTTTACCAGTCGCCGTGGGCGGAGTGTTCAGCCGACGCTCAGCTATCAGGATGAAACGGGGCAGGATCACACGGTATTGCGTGTGGGAATTCCTTATTGCTTTGCCTATGACAGGGATCACTGTGATGCCAACGGAGCAGCACCTGTTCTGGCAAGTTTCCAGAATGAAGCTATCGAATTGATCAATATCAGTGATAAATTTGTTTATCATGACCCGCTGTACCGGGAACTGAAGGCTGCTTCCTATAAAGTATTTTATGCTTATCAGGCTGATCTTGGAAAAAAGATGACAGATATTACCATTGACCGCACTGCGCCGATTGTAGAGGGTGAAATGCCAAAGCATGTTGAGACAGTTGCTTACTATAAAGCACATGACTGGTATCAGGAGCCGGAAGATCCGGAAGCGGTACATTTGTGTACTATTTGATAATTACAAAAAGAGCCCCGCATTCTGAACAGAATGTGGAGTTTCCTTATCAGGAAAAATGAGTTTATTCTACAGACAGGAGAGTATATTTTTATGAAAGGTTCTGTTGATTTTTCGGCGAAGCATATATAAAATCATGATAGAGATTGAAAAGAAGGAGGATGTTTTATGGCAGTTTATGAAGCGGGACATATATTAAATGTCTGCTCTTTGGCGGAGGCGCTGCCGCACGGGCACCGGATTTCCACCGCAATTCTGACTTATGATTGTGTACTTGACAGTGAGGCGCTTGTACCTGAGCAGTTTTGCGTGGAGAATCGTCATATTGTCAGAGCCTATACGAATTCTGAGGCGATGAAATCGCCGACATGCTGCAATGGGCGACACGTGATTCTCGAGCTGGATCTGACAGATCCGGATGCGCCTCTGTTGCTGACAGAAACTGAGACAGGGAGAGCTGTGACCGCTGGAATGGAAACGATGCCTGTGGAAGCGCCTGCACTCAACGGTTCCAAAGGACAGGATGGTCTGCAGAAAGGAAAGCCTGGACATGGCCCCCGATCCTGGGTTGTGATGAGTGAGAATCGTGTCGTAGTAAAGCAGGTGCGGCCGTTGAAAAAGGCGGACGGCACAGAGATTCCCTGCATGGATGAGTGGGTCGCTTCCAGAGAGGCTTTGACAGAAGGAGTTGATGCATTTCAGGTATTTCAGTATGAGGATATTCCTTGTAATCTTTTTGTCCCGAAGCGGATGGAAGCTGGTAAAACTTATCCGCTTGTGCTCTTTGTCCCGGACGCATCGGTGAAAGGAAATGATCGTCTGATCGTGCTGACGCAGGGAAACGGCGCCATGAGCTTTGCGGCTGACGTTTTTCAGAAAAAGCATCCCTGTTTTGTCCTGGCACCGCAGATTCCGGAACATTACGCGGCCCGGAGCGACCAGGGAATTGCCGGACTGGGAACACTGCATGAAAAGGTGAAGGAAATTCTTAACAAGGTCTGCAGGTCTTACCCTGTTGACCGAAGCAGAATCTATAACACAGGGCAGTCCATGGGCTGCATTCTTGGATTTGGCATGAATATCTGCTACCCGGATCTGTTCGCGGCTTCTCTGCTGGTGGGCGGACAGTGGGGAGATTTACCTTCCACTGCGCGCCTGGCGGGTAAAAAAATGTGGATGTTAAATTCTGACGGAGACGCGAGGGCTTATCCGGGCATGAACGAGATTGCGGGAGAGTTGGAAAAGGCCGGAGACAATGTACATCATTTTACGCTTGACGCCCGTTGGCCTCTGGAAAAGCAGGAACAGGCATGCCGGGAGGCGATGGCGAGCGGTGCATCAATCCTTTACGGAACGTTTGAGGACCAGTCCGTGGTGCCGGAGGGAGTGGTAAAAAGTCCGGTGGCCAACCATATGAACACCTGGCCGGCGGCTTATCAGCTGGAGACTGTGAAGGACTGGCTGTTTGAGCAAAGTTTGAGTGAGGAGGATATATTTTTATGAAAGGTTCTGTTGATTTTTCAGCAAAGCATGATGTTTTGATCCGGCACAAGGATGGAACTCTGACACCGATGGATGAGCCGTATTATGAGGTGACGAAAATCGGGGAAGATACCTGGCAGATCATGAGCTCCGGTGATTATCACTATCTGGTGGTCGGGGACGAGGAAGGAATTTCCATTGATACCGGATATGGCGCAGGCAATTTAAGGGAGTTTCTGGAGCAGCTTGGCGGCAAACCGGTCACAAAATGTATTAACACGCATTATCATTTTGACCACAGCGCCAACAACTGTTATTTTGACACGGTATACATGGCTGAGGAGGATGTGGATAGGGCGGCCATTCCTTATCCGAGCTTTGAGGGAATCTCTTTTCCGCGGGACTATGGCGTGGAAATTGTGGGAGATCGTTCCGTGATTCCCTTAAAGGGGCGGGAACTGGAGATTTTCAAGATCGGCGATCACACCGCGGGCGGGATCGCGATTTTGGATCGGAAGGGACGCTTTTTATTTACCGGGGATGAACTGATGCCGGGCATGAAAAATATTTCCGCTACCGTCGAAAAGCTTCGCGGCGATATGGGAAAGCTCATGACGCACCGGGAGGAATTTGATACGCTTTGCGGCGGGCCGAGCGTGCTGCCGGGCGATACTGTGGAGATTTTTTATGAGGCGGCGGGGCTGATTCTGGATGGAAAACTGGAGCCGACTTCATACAGGCCCGGACCGCGTCCGCAGCATGAAGAGCCGAAGGAAGGCCAACCCATTATCTATGACTGCCAGGCTCCGCATCCGGAGGATGTGCCGAAGCCCGGCATGAAAGGATTGGGCGGCCCGGGAGCCATGGCGTCTGTGGAGTATCGCGGGTATAGATTCAACTATCATGCGGACAGGATACGGTAAGCGCCGCCAGATATCTTTCAAGGCAGCAGAGACCGGATATCCATTCAGAGAAAGGAGAGAGAAAAATACGATTCAAAACTTTGCTACCGGAAGTGTAATGGTTGAAAACCGGGAGGTGTCATATCGTCTGTACCCGGAGATCCCCTATGTGGAAAAACCGACCGCGCCCGCGCTGCAGGTGATGAACCTTTACGTACCTTAGACGCTTGAGGATGACGCGAAAGCGCCGGTTTATCTGTTCCAGCAGACAGGCGGTATGGGAGAGGCTCCCGCGCCTGCGATAGGTAAGGATTACCACGGCATTATTGGCCGGGCACTGTCGGAAGGCTATGTAGTAGCCTGCCCGGGCGCGAGAGGAAGAGATACTGTGGTGGACGGCGTCTATGTCGGACGCGGCGATCTGCCCATGACAGATTTCGCGCACATTGATATCGCATATGAATGGCTGTTTTCCGCGGACCGGGCGAACGGCCTGTATGAGGGAAATAAAAAAGATGCTGCTGTCAGCCGCAGGATGGCGAAGGCGTTTGAAGTGTATGTGAACCGGCTGCATCTGACAGACCCCGAGACGGGTGAGGCGATCGGCTTTGAAGGAGAGGATACTTATTCTCCCTACCTTCTGAAAAAACTGAGCGAGGCCGCGACGAAATATCTCTCAGAGCAGTCGCAGGAAGAACAGAATGCCTGGCTTGCGGATCCGTTTAATCAGCCTGTGCTTGACTGGGACGGAGAAAAGGCTTCGGTAACAGACCTGAAGGCTTATGTGAATTGGAATACAGGCCGCTGGATGAAGTATCTTGGATGCTATGACGGCTTCTTCTCAAGACCGTCCAGGGAAAATGAGGCATTCGGGGAATCGGACGGTTCTCTGGGACATTTCAGCCTGCCGATGGGAGAAGTTCTGGCAGCCTCCCCGGAATACGCGAAAGAGGGACAGGAGTGGATTGAGGAAGCCTGGAAAAATGCCAAAGGCGAATATCTGGTAAATCCGATGAACTTTATCGGGACGGATGAAGTTTCCACCATCGCGCCGCACTGGTATATGCGCTGCGGCTGCCACCACGAGACAACGGGCAACATTTTCCTGAATCTGGCGCTGAAGGTTTTGAACTGCACAGACGCGGACGTTAACTGGAGATATTCCTGGCCGATGCGTCATACTGGCATTTCCGATATTGAGCAGGATGAGGCCTTCGAGTATTTCAACAGGATTTGCAGATAAAGGCAGAGGCAGGTGGCGTTATGCCATCTGCCTCTCTGCATGTGCGCCGCCAGGCGCACCTGAAAAAGGTCTCACATTCCAATTTGGAATGTGAGACCTTTTTATTGGAATTGACAGGGAACGCTCCTTATTCCTATTATAAACATAAAACTGTGAGTTCGTCAAAAATATCATAAGACAGCAGAATTTCCCAGATAAATTGCAAAAATCGCTCAAATGGAATACCATAAAGAAACAAGGAGAGGAAAAGAATATGCTTGAAAATGAAAATTTGAACCATGACACACAGGAAACACAGCAACCCGCACCGCAAGGCGTGCACGGGGACCATGGGTATCACTCCGCACGGGTCAAACTTCAGCCCGGCAGCGGCATTACGGTGGGAGAAAACGGGGAAATCATCATGAAATTCAAAGCGTGCCCCGGCGATGAAGTCATTGCCGCTGTAGGCAATGATAACCGGAATCCGATCCGGGTGCCCATGACAGATGAAGAGGGGAACGGAATCTTTACCGCTGTTCTGGAGAATCATGGGCTAGTTGGTCCGCAGATGATTAATTTCAGTGTGAACGGGCTGGATGTGCTCAATACCTCGGCCTCTCAGCTGTGGTATCTGGCAAACGCCCTGCATAACTATGTGGAACTGCCGGATCCGGAGACGGACGCTCTGATTGAGGCCCGCCGGGATATCGCGCACGGTTCTGTTACGCATGACTTTTATTATTCTGAGACTTATGACAAATGGATGAACTGCACGGTGTATACGCCGCCGGACTATGAGCAGGGAGGCGAGTATCCAGTACTGTACTTCTTTCATGAATGCGCGGAAAATGAAACGGCCTGGACGCCGGCGTCCCTCTTGAATTTTGAGCTGGATAACCTGATTGCCGACGGGAAAATCGTGCCGTTTCTGATGGTGGAGCTGGACTGTACAGTCCCCCTGAATTATCATAATAATGAAGACTGGTTTGCAGGTTATGATAAAATCGAGCAGTTCCTCTTAAAGGATATCATCAGCTTTATGGAAACGAAATACCGGGTTCGCAAGGACAAGTGGGACAGAGCGATTTCAGGCATCGGCCTCGGCGCGGTGCAGGCGGCCTATATCGGAATGCGTAATACGGATGTCTTTGGCAGCATAGGAATGTTTACCGCCTTCTGGATTTCCAGCTTTTATCACGCGGAGGGGAAGGATGATCCGTTCTATACAGCCGCGGAAAAAATAGCCGCTCATCCCGAGGAGGTAAAGGTGTTTTACCACAGCGAGGGAGATCTGGATCCGCATTTCCGTTCTGTGGAGGCGGAAAATGAGATGTTTGCCCTGCTTGGCATAGACAAACTGCCCGGCTATGTATTTAAAGTTTATCATGCCAGTCACAACTGGTCCAGCTATCGTCGGTCCATGCGGGATTTCGCGCCCTTGCTGTTCCGGGATTGAGATACGTGGAAGGAAGAAAAAATGGTTGATTTTGCAGAATTGATGTCCAATCAGGTTTTCAACGAGGACACTCAGGGGTTTGAAGCGCGTGGGCCTGAGCGTATAGGACCCCGTGGCCCGAAGGGCAAAAGCATAAAGACCGGAGCCGAGGTACAGCCCAATGGGGATGTCTTATTCCGGCTCTATGCTCCGGAGGCGACAAGTGTGAAACTTGATTTTAGCGGAACGCACATCCGCACACAGAAGGGCATAGTGCTGGAGATGGAGAAAAAGGAGGACGGTACCTTTGAGTATCTCCTTCCTTACAGTCCCAATGATGTGGGACCCAGGGACTTCTGTTTTATAGTGGACGGGGCAAAGGTACTATCGCCGTATTTGCCTATGTATTGGCGGACGGGCCGCCCGAATAATTATATAGAAATACCGGATCCCGGATTTACGCTTCATCATATTGAAAAGGTACCCCAGGGCTCTGTTGTGTTTCGCACCTACTGGTCCGAGGTGTATGGGCGTTTTATGCGCTGCGTGGTGTATCTGCCGGCGGAGTATAATCATGAGCCGGAGGTGTCTTATCCCGTACTGTATTTAAATAATGGCGGCAGCGAAAACGAGACCACCTGGATCAATGGAAGCAAGGTTCACCACATCCTGGATAATCTGATTGCATCCGGCGAAGCGGTTCCTATGGTGGTGGTGATGACCAATACGATGGCCTTTCGCCCAGAGGACGCCGAGAAGGAGCAATTGTTCGGCTGGAGGGACATGATTTTAAAGGATACCATTCCCTTTATTGAGAGCGAATACCGGGTCAGGACTGATAAGTGGAACCGCGCGGTCGCCGGAGATTCCTTTGGCGGCGTGGCGGCAGGCTTTATCGGCTGGAGTCACCCGGAAATTTTCGGAAATCTGGGATTTTTCGCGGCGCCGATCTATTATGAAAATCTATATAAGACCTTTGAAGAAAACAAGCACATGCACTGGATGTTTAACAATGGAGATGAGGTGGGAAAACAGTATAAGCTGATTTTCCTCTCACGTGGGGAAGCAGAATATCTGACCAACTGGATTTTGCAGATGTGCGATGACTGGATGAGCCGCAACGGGATCATGAAGCAGAATTGTGTGCATGTCCGTCTGTATGGCGGCGATTTTACACATGATCACTCTACGTTCCGCAGGGGATTTGCGGACTTTGCGAAACTGTTATTTAAGGATCTTGACAGAACCTTGGGACAACATAAGCCAGACACACGGCCGCGCCTGGTGGAGGAATCGGCAGTAAAAATAGCCGCAAAAGAGCCAAATAAAAAAGAAATCGAATAAAAAATGAGGAAACAGCCTGTATGAACCGGGCTGTTTCCTGCATATGTTATTGATCGTCTTTCAGGCTTTTGCAGAAATCTATAAAATCCGAACAATTTTTTTTGAAGCAAAATTCCGGTATATAGATACAGTTTATTTCCGCACACGTACGAGGCGTTAATACCGCGGTGGTGATGTTGTCATATTTTTTCACTTCTGCGTCTCTGAATACCAATGCTACTCCTGTGCCCAGCTGTACCAGGTTCAACAGCTGCGTCTGATTTCCCTGGAATATGATTCTCAGCTTTGTATCGTTGTCCGATGCCATCTTTGTTACCAGGCGATATGCAATTTTAAGGTCTTCGGCGACCATAATGGTTTTGTTGCTCAGCTCCCTGATAGAAATTTCCTGACGAGAAGCCAGGGGATGACTTTTAGGCAATACAATTTTCATGGGTACAGTATAAAGCCTGATACGCTCCACTTGCTGAAGTTTGTATGGCGGACTTTCACATAGTATCAGAAAATTCAAATTACCGGACTGCAATTCTTTCCGCAAAGAGCTTGTGTTTTCCCACGTGGTTTTAATATGAGCATCAGGGTGGGTTTCTTTGTAGATTGAGATGATTTCGGTGAATTTGGAATCGGTATAGGGCGCACAGCCGATGGTGATTGTGTTTTTGTTCATTTCCTGCAGAGAGGCGATACTTTTTATGAAGTTATTTTCAACTTCGACTATTTCTCTGGCAGGGACAAGAAGTAAAAGACCAAAGTCTGTCAGATCTGTTTTTCGGGTTGTCCGCTTGAACAGCGGAACGCCCAGCTCTGCTTCTAATTCCTTGATGTGTCTCGACAAAGTTGGTTGAGATATATACAAAAGTTCTGAGGCAGTTTTATAATTTCCTGTTTCCGCCAGAGCCAGAAACTCACGTAAATTTTCTGTTCTCAACGTTAAATCTCCTTTTATGTTATGATACATATGGCACTGCAAATGTTTTATTATTTTATAAGCTAATTTTGTATATTTTGCAATATAAAAAGTGAAATAATTTACAAAAATTACAATAATTTAATTTACTCATACAAATATGAATTAATAAATTTCATTAATTTAAAGCAGTCTGCCAATTATTTCTTCGACAAAATGCCCGACAAAAATATTGAATTTGACTCTTTTGAAAGATTAAGTGATAATAAAAATAAAACAATATACCGGTACTGTTCAAATTTTGAAAGGAGAAGGAAATTCTTATGAAAAAGAAACAAATTGTTGCCATTTTGTGTTCGCTTTCGCTTGCTGTATCAATGATGGCCTGCAGCAGTAGCAGTTCAACGGAATCCGGCGAATCGAGCAGCTCCGAAAGTACACAGACGGCTTCAGAAGATGGGGACACCTCTTCGGAAGCGGATGCCGGGGAAGATGCTTCCGCTGCCGTGGCGGCATCGGTCGGTGCCGTCAACATCTATGATCTGATGGACCCGGCAAATATTGATACAAGCCGCAAGTCTACCTATAACTCAGATGAGACGCTGCCTGAGCTGACTGTTTATACAAAGGCTGAGATCACAACATGGGCGCCGTGGCAGCCGGGTCAGGGACGCAACGGCCTGATTGAACTTATCTATGAGCCTCTTTTCTATACGCAGTATACGGAGGATGGTTTTAATCTGGAGCCTTGTCTGGCGAAAGACTGGTATGATGAAGATGAGACACATATGGTAGTTGAGATTTATGACTATATCCACGACTCCGACGGAAACAATATCACCGCGGAGGATGTGGTCGCGGCTTATGAAATTCTGATTGAAAGCGGTAACTACACAGATTTTGATTATTTTGAGAGCGTTGAAGCCATTGATGATTATACGGTTCGGTTTACATGGACAAAGGAAATTGATTCGATTACGGCTTTGGGTTCCATGATGGGGACTTTAATTTATTCACAGCAAGCGTACGCGGATCATGATTTCACGACAGATCCTGTCGGAACTGGAACCTATGAGCCGACGGAACTGGTGACAGGCACAAAATATGTGGTAGAGCCGACGGATTACTGGCAGACAGATGAATCGGTTCGAACCGATGAATCCATTCAGAATGTAGATGTGTTCACGACTGAAGTTATCAACGACAACAGTGTAGCCTACATTGCTTTTGAGGAAGGAAGCATCTATCAGATATCTCCAAGCACAGTGCAGCTGACTGATTTCCTGGAAGGCGGCAAATATTACGGTGAGTATACTTTGAGTTATCAGTACAGCACCGGCGTTTATGGACTTGGATTTAACCTGTCCGGGGAGTCCACGGTGTCTGATGATCTGAATCTGCGCCTGGCGATCGCTTACGCGATTGACGGAGAAGGTATCGTGGAGGCGATCGGCTCTACTGACCATGCTGCCGTTCACGCGGAGGCCAGCTCTTCCATAATTGGCTATCAGGATGTCTGGGACAGCATGGAGAACTATTACAGTGTGTATGATGTAGACCTGGCTAAAGAATACCTGGCAGAGTCAAATTATAACGGGGAAACGCTTCATATTATTATGAGATCGGGACGTGAAGCCAATGACACCGCGGTGCAGATCATTCAGCAGGAACTGAATGAGATCGGGGTCACGGTACAGATAGACGCGTATGAGGACGCGATTGTGAACAGCTATCTGTATGATGCAACGTGCTGGGATATGTATTTTTATATTGCGAACGGGGATCCGATTTCACAGCTGTGGAGCAGGCTGGAGGATCTTGACAACTTTAGCCACGGGTATACAGCTACCGGCGTGAATGACCCTGTCCTGCAGGAAATGATTGACAATGTGCAGACGGTCGACGGCTTTACCGATGAAAATATCCAGGAGATTCAACAGTATTTTACCGACAACTGCATGCTTTACTCAATCTGGTCAAATGTAAGCTGGAATGTGTATCAGCCGAATATTGCAAGAATCTGCACTCTGAACGGACATGACAGAATTTTCTATACAGCGTCAGACTATTATCTGGATTAACCTGATTATGCCGTTTTGTTTCATCTGGAAATAAAAATGGAAGGAGACCCAAAACAAAGGCAGTCGTATCATATTACCCCGCGGCTCTTTGTTTTGGGTCTTTTGATAAATGATCCGGTTTTATGAAGGTCTGAACTGTTTATCATCAAAGGAGAGTATTAATGTAATGCGGAAATATGTCGTTAACCGTCTGCTGTGGACAATTGTTGTTCTGTTGGGCGTCGCGTTTATTATCTTTACGATACTTTATTTCACACCAGGGGATCCCACCGAGATGCTGCTTGGCGCGAATGCGACACCGGTGGAGCTGGCCGCCAAAAGGGCCGCTCTTGGTATAGATAAACCGTATATCGTCCAGCTCTATAATTTCTACGTAGACACGTTTATAAAATTTGACCTTGGAACATCATGGACATATGAAACACCGGTGATTGATGCCCTCATAGAAAGGCTGCCTCGCACGGTTCTTATGAATCTGGCATCAATGCTGATTACCATTGCTGTAGGTCTTCCTCTGGGTATATCCGCGGCAAGACATCAGGGAAAATGGCAGGATTATGGTGTCATAGGCGGCAGCATGGTTTTGATCTCACTGCCCAGCTTCTGGGTAGCGCTGGAAGCGATTGTTCTGTTTTCCGTTATGCTTGGATGGCTGCCGTCCCATGGTATCGGAGGGATAAAATATTATATACTGCCGGTGCTGACAAGTGCGCTTCCAGGCATAGCCGGCAATGCCCGTCAGATGCGTTCCGCTATGCTGGAGGTGATTCGCGCGGATTTCGTCACGACTGCCAGAGCAAAGGGGCAGGAGGAAGGTGTGATTGTCAGGAAACATATTCTTCCCAACGCTATGATGCCGGTCATTACCATGATAGGCGGGCGTTTTGGTCATATTGTTTCCGGCTCCTCCATAACGGAGAGAATCTTCTCCATTCCCGGCGTAGGACTTTATCTGCTTAATGGCATCAGTTATCGGGATTATCCGATTATCCGTGGATGCACATTGTTTTTCGCACTTTTTAATGCAATTTGCGTTCTGCTTACGGATTTGGTTTACGCCTGGGTTGATCCTCGTATTAAGGCTCAATATAAGAGCGGCAGACGGAGATAGGAGGGAGCCGAAATGAAGAAAGAAACAAAGAATACAGTCAAGAGAAAAGGACAGGTTCTGGAGACCTTCAAGCGTATCTTCAGAACGCCAACATCCAAGCTCGGAGGGGTTATTTTTGGAATTATTATTTTTATTGCAATTTTTGCTCCCTGGATTGCACCGTATACCGCGTATGAGATGGATCTGAAAAGCATTTATCTTTCCCCGTGCAAAGAGCACTGGCTTGGCACCGACTACATGGGCAGGGATGTTCTTTCACGTCTGATGTATGGAGCGAAATATTCGCTGACTCTTGGTCTCATCACGGCGTTCGCAGGAAACTGCCTTGGAGTGATTTTGGGCAGCATTGCCGGTTATTTTGGCGGCATGACCGAAACGCTCGTCATGAGATTTTGCGATATCTGGAGCGCGATACCAGGAATGCTTCTGACTATCATTATTTCCGCGGCGCTGGGCCCGGGATATTTTAATACAGTGATCGCCATGAGCATCGGAGGTGTACCGCAGGGAGCCAGAATGACGCGTGGCCAGATACTTGTGGAGCGCAATAAAGAGTATCTGGAAGCGGCAGAATCCATGAATACACCAAAGGCATCAATCATGTTCAAGCATCTTCTGCCAAATGTGATATCTCCGACAATCATCAGCATGACGATGGGAATAGGCGGTAATATCACGCAGGCTGCCGGTCTTTCTTATCTGGGACTCGGCGTTCAGCCGCCCACACCCGAATGGGGCGCGATGCTGTCGGATGGAACATCGAATTTTACAACGTATCCGTATCTGCTGCTGTTTCCCGGTCTTGTAATCGGGATTACGGTTTTGGCCATTAACCTGATCGGCGACGGTGTCAGAGACGCCTTAGATCCGAAACTTAGAAACTGAGGGAGATGAAATATGAAGGAAAATAATAAATCAGACACATTTCTCTCCGTGAGAGATATTGTTGTGGAATACAGTTCCGGCAAAGATCGGATACAGGCGGTCAATGGGGTCTCGTTTGACCTTAACAGAGGGGAGACGATTGGCCTTGTAGGAGAAACCGGGGCAGGGAAAACTACAATCGCGAAGACGATACTCGGCATTTTGCCGAATCCGCCCGCCAAATTTATCAGCGGCTCTGTCTGGCTGGACGGTGTAAATCTGACAGAGTTGTCGGAGGATGAAATGAGAAAATACCGCGGGGGTGAAATCGCGATGATTTTCCAGGATCCGATGACAGCACTGAACCCACTAATGACAGTAGGAGATCAGATCATCGAATCACTTCAGCTTCACGACGACAAACTGCACTATAAAGACGCTGAGGAAAAGGCCAGGCAGCTTCTGGAGATGGTGGGAATTCCGGGTGAAAGATACTGTGAATATCCGCATCAGTTCTCCGGCGGCATGAAACAGCGCGTAGTCATTGCGATGGCATTGGCCTGCGGCCCGGCTTTATTGCTGGCGGATGAGCCAACAACGGCGCTGGACGTCACGATTCAGGCACAGGTACTTGACCTGATCAGGGATCTCCGGGGAAAATTAAATACCTCCATGGTTCTGATTACACATGATCTGGGGGTCGTTGCGCAGACATGCGAGAACGTTGCGGTTATATATGCCGGCGAGATAGTGGAACGCGGATCCAGGCGGGATATCTTTAAAAATCCGAAACATCCTTACACGATAGGACTTTTTAATTCTTTGCCTAACATGGTTGAGAATAACGCAAGACTGACCCCGATAGAGGGGCTACCGCCCGATCCGGCTGACCTTCCGCGGGGATGTAAGTTCCATCCCAGGTGTAAATATGCCGAGGAAGTTTGCAGAACAGGCGAAGTCCCTGACTTTGAAGTAAGTCCCGGTCATTACTGTCGCTGCCACCTGGTGAAGGAGGGGAAACTATGAGTGATTCAAACGTGCTGATTGAAGTCAGAGACCTGAAAAAATATTTTGACGTGCCATCCGGAAAAAATCACGCGGTGGACGGAGTGTCCTTTACTATTAATCACGGAGAAACCCTTGGAGTGGCAGGGGAATCAGGCTGCGGAAAGAGTACCCTGGGTCGTACTATTATTCGCCTTCAGGAGGCTACCGACGGTCAGGTACTCCTGAATGGGGAAGATATCACGCATGTCAGGGGAAAGAAGCTTTATAAAGCCCGTGAAAAAATGCAGATTGTATTTCAGGATCCCTATTCGTCGCTGAATCCCCGCATGGATATTAATTCTACAATTGTGGAACCGCTGAAACGATCGGGCAGATTTAAAGGAAAGGGAGAACTGGCGGATGAAATAGAGAGGCTCATGAATCTGGTGGGTATTGACGAGCGCCTGCGCTATTCCTATCCTCATGAACTGGATGGAGGACGTCGTCAGCGTGTCGGAATCGCCAGGGCGCTTGCGTTAAATCCGGAATTTATCGTCTGTGATGAGCCGGTGTCCGCTCTGGATGTGTCAATTCAGGCACAGGTGCTGAATCTGCTGATGGATCTCCAGGATCAGTTGGGCCTTGCGTATATGTTTGTGACGCACGATCTGTCGGTTGTAAGGCATATTTCGGATCACATTCTTGTTATGTATCTGGGCCAGGCCGTAGAAAAAAGTGAGACGGAGGAGCTTTTTAAGAATACGCTTCATCCATATACAAAGGCGCTTTTGTCCGCTATTCCATCCACAGATATTGATCATCCGATGCAGCGTATCCAGCTGAAAGGAGAAATTACATCCCCTGTGAACCCGAAGAAGGGATGCCGCTTCGCGGCCCGCTGCCCCTACGCCTGTGAGCAATGTGAGGAACCTCAGACGCTTGAGGAGATCCTGCCGAATCATTTTGTCGCCTGCTGCAGATGCGGGGAGATCAATGGCATTACCTGATGGGAAAGAACGTTACTGAATTTCGAAACCATAGTCGGGCACCTTGTTTTCGTTTATAACTGTGTCATATTCGATATTTCGTTCTGTAAAGAACAGTAAAATCTGAATCGCGGCACAGAGGACAAACTTAACAAGCGATGCCAGGCTTTCCTTCGCGGAAGAACGATTTATAAGCATATAGACGAGTGTGGCAATGGCGGCCAGAAGGCAGAAGACCGTGCCGATCGGTAAGGATTTTATAAGAGCAAGCGAACCTGACCTGTATTGGCGTATTTCCATTTTGGGCCTGCATATGATGTATGACAGGATTGCCATTGCCAGATAAAACAAAACGGGGATAAAAAGAGCTACGGGCAAAGCGGTATACCAGACAAAATTACTGCTTACAGAGGCAGCACTGGCAGTGATAAAAAGGAAAGCCAGTATCAGCCACATAAGTGGATAGAATATTTTCAGAAATATATATTTTGAGCGTCCGACAGCTGCTCTATAGTAGAGACCGGTGTATATCCGCTCAATTTTGGTTTTGCCGTTTGGCTTCATGATATAGTATTCTGAATATCCTTCAAAATATTTGTGGTAACCACGGCTATGCCACCAGTTGCGGTTGAGAACTTCTTCTTCACGCTGGCGTTTTGTACGTTTATCTACCCATTTTTTGAACTGCTCGTTTAAACCCATTGTATATTCGCCTTTCGAATGTTTTAAAGCTGAACTGCCTGGCGCCGGAGCCTGTGGATGCACATTTTGACAAAGTATAGCACCGCAGTAAAGCATTGTCAAATTATTTTCAAACAAAATAAAAAAAGAAAGAGGATTGCTTCTTTAAACCACAAAAAGACTGAACAATCAAAGAAGGAAAAAGAGATGAGAGATTTTATTACAGGAAATGTGACTGTTCAAAATACGGATGTGCTGTATCGCCTGTATGCGGATATCCCCTATGTAGAAAGACCAAACGCGCCTGAACTGCAGGTGATGAATCTCTATGTGCCGGAGGTGGAGAAGGACGCTCCCAAAATGCCGGTCTTTATTTATCAGGAGACCGGAGGAATGGGACAGGCAGCCGCTCCTGTTCTGGGAAAGGAGCATCATGGCATTATAGGAAGAGCACTGGCGGAAGGCTATATTGTGGCCTGCCCCGGCGCGAGAGGGAGAGATACCGTTGTAGATGGTGTTTATGTGGGACGTGGCGATTTGCCGATGACCATTATAGATTTAAAGGCGGCGGTTCGCTGGCTCAGACGTCATCAGGATGAGTTTCCGGCAGATACGGATAAAATATTTTTTGACGGCACAAGCTCCGGGGGCGGCATGGCTACATTAATGGGAGCCACGGGAAATAGCCCGAAATATGAGCCTTATCTGGATGAAATCGGCGCCGCGAAAGAGAGAGACGATATTTTCTGTGCTGTTGTGAATTCTCCTATTACGGATTTTGCGCATATTGACCTGGCGTATGAATGGCTGTTTTCCGCGGACCGCGTGCCAGGATTGTATGAGGGAAATGAAAAGGATGCGGATGTCAGCCGCAGGATGGCAAAAGCGTTTGAGGAATATGTCAATCAGCTGCATCTGACAGATCCGGAGAGTGGAAATCTGCTTGGATTTGCTGACATAGATACCTATTCGCCCTATCTTCTCAAAAAACTCAGTGAGGCAGCCACGAAATATCTGTCTGAAATGAGTGAAGAGGAACGGACGGCCTGGCTTGAGGATGAGTTTAATAAGCCGGTTTTGAAATGGAATGGAGAAAAAGCCGATATAACGGATTTGAAGGCATATGTAAACTGGAATACAGGCCGTTGGATGAAATATCTGGGATGTTATGACGCGTTTATTGCGAAACCGTCCAGAGAAAATGAGGCGTTTGGAACACAGGATGGTTCCTCGGGACATTTCAGTGTGCGGATGGGAGAAATTCTGGCGGACAGCAAAGACTATGCGAAAGAAGGACAGGAGTGGATTGAAGCGGCGAAGAAAAATGTGAATGGCGAATATCTGGTGAATCCCATGAATTTTATCGGTACTGATGAAGTCTGTACAATCGCGCCGCACTGGTATATGCGCTGCGGCTGTCACCATGAGACAACAGGAAATATCTTCCTGAATCTGGTACTCAGGATTTTAAACTGTACGGACGCGGATGTGAACTGGAGGTATTCCTGGCCCATGAGACATATTGGTATTTCGGATATTGAACAGGATGAGGCATTTGCGTATTTCAACCGGATCAGCAAATAAGATTGTGTACAGCATAGAACGGAGAGCATTATGTCAATGATGAAAGCACAGACAAAAAATGGAACAGTGACCGGCGTCGCGTATGATGGCGGGACTGTGTTTCGAGGTATCCCCTACGCGGCGCCTCCGGTTGGGAAACTCCGGTTTGCCGCACCGAAACCGGCAAAATCCTGGGAGGGAGAGCGAAGTTGCGACAGTTGGCCGGCTGACGCCTGGCGGCATCCGTTCCCTCACAATCACTCAAAGAGCAGCGCCGATGGGGAACATACCTACAGCGAAGACTGCCTTTATCTGAATATCTGGACTCCTGCGCGGCAGGCAGGGGAAAAGCTTCCCGTCATGTTCTGGCTGTACGGCGGAGGTGGAAGCAGCCACGACACTCATATAGATGGTGCCGGTTTCACAAAACGCGGCTGTATTCTGGTTTCCATTAATTATCGAATGGGCATTTTCGACTTCTTCGGACTGAAGGAGCTGGCGGATCAGGATTCATATGGCTCCACCGGCGCTTATGGAATTCAGGACATTGTGTTTGCCCTACAGTGGGTCAGGGATAATATTGAGGCTTTTGGAGGAGATCCTGGCAATGTGACCGTGTTTGGCCATTCAGCGGGCGCCATGTTTACGAAGCTGCTGATCGGCTGCAAACCGGCCCGCGGCCTCTTTCAGCACGCGATCTCTCTGTCAGGCGGAGGAACCTGGGATATTGATTATATTCACACAAAAGAAAGCAAGTGCCGCCTGTGTCAGGAGCTGCTGGACAGAGCGGGGTGGACACTGGAGGATATGATGAGCAGGAATTCCGCGGAGATCTATGAGGTTCTGCAGCGTGAAGAAAAAAATCTGGATCTGCCTCATAAATCTATGTTCAATACACTCTTTCTTCCCTCAATGGATGACTGGCTCATTAAGGACTATTACGGAAAAATCCTGTATGACGGGGATGTGGATGAGACAGTAGATGTGATGTGCGGGATGCTGATTGAAGAATGGCATAATTTCCCCTGCCAGATCCCCGGCGGGATCGGAGATTATAAGCGGGAATTCGCCATGGCGTCCGTTATCGCATGGGGCCGCCGATATGTTGAGCGGGGCATCAAGCCGGTCTATACTTATTTCTTTGAGCGCCGTATGCCTGAAGATGGGCATTGGATGAGGCACGGCGAGGAATTGCCTTATGTTTTCGGAACGATGAACCGTTATGATAAACCATGGACAGACTATGATTATCTGATGAGTGAGACAACGATGGACTACTGGACAAGCTTTGCGAAGACCGGAAATCCGAACACGCCGGGCCGTCCGGAGTGGAATCCATATACGGTGCAGCAGCCGGTAACAATGCACTTCAGGGATGAGGATATAATCTGTGAGGATATTTCAGGATATGAGAAGATGGATGAGGTTGTATCTTATCTTCTTGCCCATCCCGGTATGCTGGATGATCCTTTTCCAGGCGCTGTTGGAGACTGTGAAGGACCGGCTTTTTGAGCCGATGTCGTGCTGAAACCATTTTTTAGCCCCATCTTCGTTGACCGTGCCGCCCTGGCCTTCCTGCCAGTACAGACCTAAAAAGTGCCCTGCTTTGATGCAGCCGCCGTCGACGGATTCTTGCAGCAGAGAGAGGGCTTTTTTATAATCCGGGGCGACACCATAGCCGTTTAGATATTGAATGTCCAGAACTCCTTGGCGTTGACGCTGCCCGCCTGGATGGCCTTTTCGCCCCAGAAAAGGGATTTGGCGTAATCCTTGACACCCCAGTTGCCGTAATAATAGGTATCGCAGAGGATTTCCATGGCGTCCATTTCACCGGCCTCTGCTTTGGGGGGTGATCAGCGCGAAGACTTCCTCGCCCTTACCGTTTTCCCGTACTTCACGGGAATATTGCATGTATTTGTTCATTGAAATTTGTCCTTTCTGTGGATTTTTAGATTCTGATTTGATTTTAAGAAAGGCTTCCACTAAAATCAATTCTAAAACAGAAAGGACCGATGCATATATGGAATGAAAAACTGATGCGCGGGAAGGGCTTTATTCTCTGCAGTAACAAGCTGCAGAGCGGTCGGACTCCCGCATTACGGCGTTACGCGCTCGAAATGCTCCAGCAACATCCCGATTTCATGGGAATTTTCCCTGCTTTTCAAATAGACCAGGCTGATATCAAATACGGGGCTGTTCACGATATCTTTGAACACGACTTCAGAGATCGACATGTTCTGCGCGGCAGCTTTGCTGATGATCGAGATGCCCATATGCCTGCGCACCAGGTCTACAGCCATGGCGCTTCGATTGACATAGAGGATGGGTTTCACGAGGGCGCCATGCCGCTGCGGGCCGTTGCCCAGCTGGATATACTCTTCTCCGGAAAGGTCCTCTATATACAGCTTTTCCCGGTCTTCGAGGGGATGCCCCTGCGGAAGAACGGCTACCAGAGTGGTGGCGGAGAGAATTTTGTGGAAGCGCATCTGTTCCCGCCATTGTGAGGGGGCGGAATGAGGCGTTGTCCATTCTGAGGCGATGATTGCGGTACATTTTCCATCCAGGAGGGACTGGTAGAGAGAGACTTCATCGTCTTCATAGATGCGCATCCGGTACTGGTCCTGACTTCTGGAGAAGGCGGCAAGCGGAGCGGAAACGCTGGCAGTGGAGGCGAGGGGAGCGATCCCGATGGAGATCAGCTGTTCCTTCTGGGTATATTTCGGGAAAAGGCTGTTGGTATATTCACTTTGCACATCGACAATACGTCTGGCATAGGGGAGAAATTCCCGGCCGAAAGCAGTCAGCTGTACTCTCCTGTGAGAGCGGTCCAAAAGGTCCTGACCGAATTCCTTCTCGATGGCCTTGATATGCTTGGACAGGGCAGACTGAGAGATATACAGCTGGTTTGCGGCTTCCTGAAAATGAAGCGTATCCGCCAGAACCACGAAATCTTGTAAATAATTTAATTCCAAACCGGTTACCTCCATCTTTTTCAGACATCTTACCATAAAAGCGGATCTCTTTCAAGGAGGCAAACGACCGGATATCATAGAGTAAAGAAATCACAGAATGAAAGAATTTATAACCGGAAGTCTGTCCTGGCGGATATGTCTGTTTTTCAACGGATATTGTCCTCGCGGAAACAGATATTGGGGGACTGCCCGGGATATTTCAGGAACACGCCGGCACGGGAAGAACCTTCAAAGGGCTTTGCCCCGTTCAGAATGGCTCTAGCCGCCTCAATGTAGGAATTGATGATGTTGGGCGGCAGGATATTTGGCTTGTGACCGGTGCAGATGCGCGTAGGTTTCAGGGCGTTCATTTTTAGCAGGCTTTCCAGGTAATTTGCCACGGTGTCCGCGTTCCACTCTGTCATGGCGACCTCCCGTGCGCTGATATTGTCTCCGGCAAAGAGACTGCCGGACTGCGGATCATAGACAGAAAGGCTGCCGTGTGTATGGCCGGGCGTGTATAGAATAGATACCTTACGGCCTCCCAGGTCGATTACAGTCCCGTCTGCAATCGCGACAGGTTCGGGTCCGGTGGGCTGAAGATTTTCCGCCAGAGCTTCCCCCGTGGCCATGTGGGAAATATCGTCTTTCCGGAATTCCAGGGTTGCCATTTTGTGATAGACGTCCAGTTCCGCCGGACAAAGATAGGCGGGAGCAAATTCGGCGTTGCCGCCGGCGTGATCGGGATGTCCGTGCGTATTGATGACGATAACAGGCAACGGGGTAATTTTTTCCACAGCTTCTTTCAGAGAACCGACGCCGATGCCGGTATCAATTAATAGGGCTTTCTCATCCCCGACTACCAGATACTGCTGGAAGCCGACTGGGGCGAGGAAAAATTATAGACACCGCTGTCAAGAGCGGTGACTGTGATTTCCGTCTGAAGAGGGGGTTTGGGATGGCTTACGTTTTCTGATTTGTTCATAAGATTTTTACCTCCGGTTGAAATTGATCAATTATTTTCCTGGAATCAGCTGGCTATTCTGAAACGACCTGTGCCGTCTTTACGGAACTGATTGTATATAGCTTACCATAAATCGCGGTTTGATTCAATAAAATGAGCGTCCCCGATGCCCCTTTTTGGAACGTTATGTTTCCGGAATGGAATATATTTAAATATTATCGAATTGATTTTCGATGCCCCGGTTGTTATATTGGAACTAGAATGGGTTCGATATATTTATAGGAGAAATAACGAAGCAGGAGGAAGAACAATGGGGCAGAACAGAGAGGCATTTTTGTACATGGGTAGCTGGGAACACGACTACAGCGGCGAGGAACTGGGAATTCAGTCGTACCGTTTCCTGGATGGCAAAATTGAGAAGGCAGGAAAGCCTGCCGCGGCAGCGGACGCCTGTGTCGGGGCGATGTATTATGACGCGAAGCGAAATGTCCTGTACTGCGTGGATGAAACGGAGAGCTCCGCAAGCGGAGGCGGAAGGGTGTTTGCCTTTCAGGTGGATGGTGAGACCGGCGCGTTGACCCTGCTCAGTGAAGTGTCCGCGTACGGCACCAGGACCAGCGGGCTGGCGACGGATGAAAGTGGGAAATACCTTCTGGTGACAAACCACGGCGGGAAACGGTTTGTGATGAGGAGTGTGCGTGGAGAAGATGGCGTTTACAGATTTCGCAGGGAGTATGACGAAACGAATGTGGTGCTGTACGCACTGGAGGAAAACGGAGCGATCGGGAAGGTTAAGGATATCGTCGGGCATTCTGGTTGCGGCACGTTGAATCCTGATATCCAGGCGCATCCGCACTGTGTCAGACGTTCGCCTCTGTATAATCTTTTCTGTGTCTGCGATAAGGGTGCGGATGCTGTTTACATGTATCGGATTGATTACGGGCAGGAGAAGCTTGTCCTGTGCGAAGGATCCCCTTATTGTACTGGCAGGGGGAGTGCTCCCAGATACTGCGTGTTTCATCCGCGGGAGAAGCTTTTTGTTATCAATTACGAAGGAATGAACAGGCTGTCCGTTTTCCACTATGAGGAAAACGGCAAAATGGAACCGATTTTCACAACGGATGTGATACCGGAGAACCAGGAGTATACATTCAAAGGCGGAAAACGTGGCGTTGTGTCGTCAGATCTTATGTTACATCCGGACGGAGTTCATCTTTACAATATTACCAGAGGTCTGAACCAGATTGACGTTTACTGCCTGAACGCTGATACGGGGGAACTCATCCATGGGCAGACGCTGGAGCTTCCGATGGAAAAAGGCGGAATAGATACTATTCGTTCCTTTGCGCTTTCTCCGGATCTGAAATATATGCTTACTGGAGCGATGAAAGAGGACCGCGTGATTGTCCTGAGTGTGGATGAGCATGGACACCTTTCTTACGCGGGGAAAGACGCGGAGGTGGAAATGTACCATCCGGCGCCTATCCTCTTTGTGCCGGAATGACTGAATTATGGACACGGGAACAGAAAATCTGCGTGAAGCAAATATGAAGGGAAAATCCCTTCGCTGAAATTTTGCCTGAATGAAGGAGGAAAAAATCATGGAAATTATGGAATACAGTCTGGTTTATTGTGCGGAGGACGGCAAACTTCATATCGGAGACGCCTGCACAGAAGAAAATGAGAGCCTGGTGGGCGGCATGACAGACGCGGTTTATGAGTCGGAAAGCTATACCGGCGATGGCCATTGCCTGACGCTTGACAATTTCAGCTTTGCGACCTCTGCCGATATCGCGCTGGTTGTGCCGGACAAAACGACAGTGTACTTAAAAGGCAAAAATGAACTGAGAGTTGTGAATGACAAAGGTGAAGCCAACGTGGCCGTGCTCTACAGTGACGGAGACATGACAATCACGGGCGATGAGGACGGAGAAATCGTTTGCCTGCCGCAGACAAAGCAGGGACTCTGGAGCCGCTGTGTCTGCGCGAGGTTCGGCGACCTGAAGGTGGAGGGCGGAACCATCTGTGTCTTTGCGGGCGAGTCCAAAAAGAGCTGCGGCCTGTACGCGGGCGGCAGATTCCGGCAGGTGGAGAGAATGGGCGGTACGATTCAGATTACCGGCGGTACAGTTTTCACTTCCGCGAAGACAAACGCGGTTCGTGCCTCGGAAGGCAAACTGATCGTGGAAGCCCCTGCAGGACAGCAGTCTGTCGTGATAAACGCGCAGGAATTTGCAGGAGGCGCGGCTGCCTTTACGGGAAGCGCCCTGACACAGGAAGAGAGCATCGCGCCGTTGGTTATCACGTTCAGATCTGTATGAAAAATCAGCGGAGCAACAGAAGGAAAGGAAATGTATGATGGGTTTTGAAAAAAACACAAATGTCATATCTGCGGTAACGCAGGAGCTGAAAATCCCTCAGATGCCTGTCCCGGAAGTCACCTCCTACAGTTGTGACGTGTTAGTGGTCGGCTGCGGCTGGGCCGGCTTAAACGCGGCTTATGGGGCGAAAAAAGAGGGCGCGGATGTGCTGGTGGTGGATAAGGGAACGCCGGGATATTCGGGACTCAGCTCGTTTTCTTCGTCACACCAGTGGTACGACAAGGAAATGGGAGATGATTTACAGGCCTGCCTGGACGAGATGGTAATGGCCAATGAGTATCTCGCGAACCTGAACTGGTATAAAACATGGGCGGCGCATTCAAAGGAAACATATCAGCGGCTGATGGACTGGGGACTTCTGACGCAGTACCCCACCGGAAAGGAATCCGGCCACTGGGTGGATGGAGACTGGAGACATGATGACCTGACCGGCTACCATGAGGAGTTTCTGTACGCAGACCGGCGTAACCGCTGGGCGGAGGTCCTTCGGGAAAATGAGATTCCTTATGTCGCGCAGACTATGATTTATGATGTGATTGAGGAGAATGGCAGAGTTGTGGGCGCGGTGGGCTTTCATGTTCCGACCGCGACTGTGATCCGCTTTCAGGCGAAGGCGGTGGTTCTCTGTATGGGCGGCGGCTCTATCAAGTCAGTGGGGTTTCCGACCAGCTGCGATACCTTTGACAGCGACTGGATCGGTTTCCGTCACGGGCTTCCGATCGTGGGCAAGGAATTTGACGATTTTCATTTCAGCGCTTCCTTCGCGCCGGGCAATGTGCTAACCTGCAATTCCTGGACTTACCTGGAAAATATCTGGCTGACAGGCGGGGATATCGCGCAGGAGACGCTGCTCGGGCGGGCGCAGGGCGAGGCACAGAACCTTATTTTGCCGCGCCTGGAGTCTGTGACCAAGGGGCTGCCGGAATATCACAGGACAGATATCCAGCCGTCCTCCGGCAGAGGAAAGAGCCGCTCCGGCATCTATGAGGATCCACGCAAGGGTAAATGGACCAGCGACCTGCCGAAAGGCGATACGTACGGCTGCGCAGTCGGCATGCAGCTGCATTTAGGCTGCGGGATTTTCTGCGGCATTGACGATGTGGAGGGCAAAACCGGTTTGGAAGGCTTGTGGGTAGCGGGCGACGGCTGCAATGGTTCGTGCGTGTCCGGCGGCTCCTATCTGGCCGCGACCGGCTTTACCTCGAATTTCTGCTCCACACAGGGATATATCGCGGGCGAAGCGGCAGGGAAATTCATTCAGAATACAGAAATTTCCGGTATCAGCGAAGAGGTCTGGGAAACTTACCGGAAGGAAATCCTTAAGCCGATGGAAAAGCAGAAGGGCTTTGACCCATCCTGGGCGTGCGACCAGCTGCACGCGATTATGGCGCCTGCCTGGGTAACCATCGTGAAAACCGAAGAGTCCCTGACTCATACGCTGGGACTGGTCAGACAGTTTAAACGGGATGTTCTGCCTCTGTTAAAGGCGGACAACGCGCATGAACTGCGGCTCTGCCATGAGGTGGAACATAAGACGCTCTGCGCGGAAATGAAGCTTCGCGCAAGCCTGGAGAGGAAAGAGAGCCGTGGCTATCATTACCGCGCTGACTATCCGTACCGCAATGATGAATATCTGTGCTATCTGACAATCACAAAGGACGGGGACGATATGCGCTTCGACCGGATTGATTTAAAAGAAGAATGGAAGGGCGACACCGGCATGCCGTATGAACAGCGCTACCGCACGTTCCGCTTCCCGGGAGAGAGGCAGGCGTTGAATCTGCCGGATGATCCGTCAATTCCATCCGGAGGCTGGGGTCCCACACAGGCGTTTGTGATCCGGGAGGATGCGGGAAAGGAGAAGGAAGCATGAGTGTCATTCGAACTGATCTGAGTAAATGTATCGGCTGTCAGCGATGCTATAAAATCTGCCCGATGGATGTATTTCGCTTTGATTATGCCAGGCAGAAATCGGTGATCGCTTATCCAGAAAACTGTCAGAGCTGCGGGCAGTGCTATTTAAACTGTCCGGCGCATTCCCTCGGGTTTACTGATGCTTCTTACCAGCATTCGATCAACGCAGGAAGGTGAGCAGGGGAGGCAGAAATGGAAAATGAAATGAAGTTTGTGGTAAACGGATATACATATATTTTCAATGCCGAAGGGCAGGAGCGTATTCCGGATACGGAAACACTCAGAGAAACGCTGCATCACCGTATCCCGGGGATTGACCTGAAAAAGGGCTGCGACCGCGGAATCTGCGGAAACTGTACGGTGCTGTTAAATGAAAAACCTGTCAGTTCCTGTATGATTTTCACGGCATCCTGTCAGAATGCGGTCATCACGACTTGGGAAGGACTCTCCAAAGAGGAAATGCGGCTCTATGAGATTTTCAAAGAGGACAAATATTTCTTAGAGCATGCCCCTTACGTCAGTATCCGCGGCCTGGTGATGATCTGTATTGCGCAGTTCCGCAAAAAAGAGCAGCCTTTGAGAGAGGATTTTTTAAAGGCGCTCGAGGGAAATTATGGGCGCTGTCTGGATATGGAAAAGATATTGGCACTGTTGGATACATACCGGGAAACGCTGTCTGCGGATCAAAGCTGACCGGCCGGCGGCAGGAAATGGAGTATGAGGATGAAGAAATTGAACTATCTTCAGGTTGAAAATTATAAAGAAGCTTCGGAACAGATCCTGAATTCGTCCGAAAATGTATCCGTCATCTCCGGCGGCGTGGATTTTATCGGCAACTGGAAGGATCAGATCCTGCCGGAATATCCGGACACGATTGTGAAGGCTTCATCGTCGCAGGAGAATGACGGCATTCATAAAACGGATGAAGGGTGGAGCATTGGGGCGCAGACTACCTTGAACGAGTTTGTAAACCAGTCGGAGATTCCGGTACTGGCGGATGCTGCAGGCTCGATTGCCAGCGAGCAGATCAGAAATACGGCCACAATCGCGGGCAATCTTTTTCAGGATGTTCGCTGTCAGTATTATCATTACACGGATTTTATGGGCGGCTGTATGACCTGTAACCGTAAAGGCGGTGAGTTGTGCTGCGCGATGCACGCGGAAAGCCCCAGGCATTCCCTGTTCGGGGGCATGGAAACGCACTTATCCCCGTGTCGTGAGGAGTGCCCACTGGGGACGAATATTCCGGCTTATACGGAGGAAATTCGAAAGGGAAATATCAGAAGAGCGGCGGAGATTCTGATGGAAGAAAATCCGTTTCCAATGCTGCTGTCGAGAATTTGCCCGCATCCCTGCGAGACAAAATGCAACCAGGCGAAATTCGGGGACGGGGTGAGCATTCACAATTTGGAGCGCTTCGTCGGAGACTATATTTTGCGCCACAGGGATGAATTTTATCAAAAGCCGGCGCGGGAGAGCGGTCAAAAAATCGCCATTGTCGGCGCGGGCCCGAGCGGTTTAAGCGCGGCCTTTTATCTCAGGAAGGCGGGACACGCGGTCACGGTATATGACAGAAATGAGCGGGCTGGTGGTGTTCTGCAGTATGGGATTCCGCATTATCGTCTGCCAAAGCAGTACCTGAAGCAGGTGCTTGACAGCCTTGAGGACATGGGGATTGTATTTCGAATGAATACAGAAGTGGGGAAAGACGTGACGGTCGAGAACCTGCTTTCAGAAAATGACCGCGTCTATCTGAGTACGGGCGCGTGGAAACAGCCGGTGCTCGGAATCGGCCATGAGGAGGTCGCGGAGTTTGGCCTGAATTTCCTGAACGGCGTTACGCGCTTTGTGAGAAAGAATCTCGATGGGGAGATTTTGGTCTGCGGCGGCGGAAATGTGGCGATGGATGCCGCTCTGACCGCGGTTCGTTTGGGCGCGAAGAAGGTGACGCTGATCTGCCTGGAGCAGGAAAAGGAAATGCCTGCATCCCCTGAAGAGATTGCGCGCTGCAGGGAGGAAGGCGTGGAGATTCACTGTGGCTGGGGGCTGAAAGAGGTTGTTGTGGACTCCGACGGAAAGCCGCTGGGCATGCAGTCGATGAAATGCCTGTCCGTATATGATGAGAATCATCGCTTCTCCCCAAAATATTCCGATACGGAACTCAGACTGTTTGAGGCGGACGCGATCATCCTTGCCACAGGACAGAGAGTGGATGTCAGTTACCTTGGAGAGAATCTGGCGGAGAAAATCCTTACGCCGAGAGGATTGATCGGCGTGGATTTATTGAGCGGAAAAACGGCGGATCCGCGTATTTATGCGGGCGGAGACGCGGCGAGCGGGCCGAATATCGCCAGCCGCGCGGTCGCCGGAGGAAAGAAGGCTGCCCTTGCAATCTGTGAGGAGCTTGCCGCTTCTGCCGGTGTTACAGAGATGAAAGCGGAGACCAAGGGTGTTTTTAAGACCATCGATCCGCAGGGCATTGCGCTGACGCAGGCGTGCCGCGAGGCGCAGAAGCCTGTCCGGAAGCGGTCATTGTATGAAGAGGACAGCCAGACGCCTGAGTATGAGGAAATTCAGCGTGAGGCCGGCAGATGCTTAAACTGCAGCTGTTTTGCGGTGACGAGCTCTGACCTGGCACCGGTGCTGTATCTCATGGACGCGGAGTTCGTGACGACGAAGCGGACGCTGACAGCAAAAGAACTGCTCGCGTCTGAAAAAGCCGCGCTTGATGTTCTTGAAAAGGGAGAACTGCTGACACAGATTCACATTCCGGAGCCAAAGTTTGAGAAGCTTTGTTATGAAAGAGCGCAGACGGTCCCGGGACCGGACTTTTCTCATGTATCTCTGACAGCAGGAATCACGCTTGAGGACGGAAAAGTAAAGGACTGCCGCTTTGTCTTCGGCGGCGTGGCAGGTATCCCATATGAAGCCCGTGAGGCTGCGGAGTATCTGCGCGGAAAGACATTTGATTTTGAAACCGTGGAGAAAGCCGCTTCCCTGGCGGTGAAGGACGCGTGCACTTTCCCAGAGAGTCAGGAGCAGCTGTGGGAGATGAAGAGACTTTTGCGGAAGGCATGCGGAGAAAGAGGCTGAAAAGAAAGCCTCACATTTCATAGTGGAAAGTGAGGCTTTCTCAAAATTGGTAAAGAATAGATATCTTTAATAATGATCTTACTGCCAAGAACGAAAAAAGATTATTCGCATGGGACACCGAGACGGGCAAGCGCATCAATAGCCGGCTGACCAATGCGATCCTTACGTTGCGCTGCCATTTGATACCAGTGGATGGCTTCGTCCATGTTTCTTTCACAGCCAGAGCCGTTTTCGTAGCACGTACCCAGATAATACTGGCTGGTGACGTCACCGCGCTCAGCTGCCAGCTGAAACCAGGATTTCGCTTCGGCAGGATCAATCGTTCCGCCCTGACCTTTTAGCCAGTAAAGACCCAGGAAACGACCTGCCTTTCTGCAGCCGCCCCTGATAGCATCCTGCAACAAAGAGACAGCTTTCTCGGGATCTGGGGCGACACCATATCCGTTCAGGTATTGAATGCCCAGAATTTCCTTTGCGTTCACGCTTCCGGCAGCGATTGCTTTTTCGCCCCAGTAAAGAGACTTGGCATAGTCTTTGATGCCCCAGTTGCCATAGTAATAGGTGTCACATAGAATTTCCATAGCGTCTGGTTCGCCAGCTTCTGCTCTTGGAGTGATTAGAGCGAAAGCTTCTTCATTTTTTCCGCTTTCCCGTACTTCACGAGAGTATTGCATGTATTTGTTCATAGAATTGAATCCTTTCTTTTTTTTGATTTTAGTAGTTTCAGAGAGTAAAATCAATTCCAAAGAAGAAAGTAGCAATGCTTAAATGGAATGACAGGGTGGAGAGCTCGCAGAGTAACAGAGTGCGCTGAGGAAAAATATACAAATAACACAATGATATGTCTGCGTTACGGTGTTATGCGCCCGAAATGCTCAAGCAGCATTCCGATTTCCCGGGAATTTCCCTGCTTTTTAAATAAACCAGGCTGATATCAAATGAAGGACTGTCCACGATATCTTTGAATACAACTTCAGAGTTCGGCATATTTTGTGCGCCGGCTTTGCTGATGATCGAGATGCCTATGTGTCTGCGAACCAGGTCAACAGTCATGGCGCTTCGATTGACATAAAGGATGGGTTTTGCGAGGGAGTCATGCCGTTGAGGATAGTTGCCCAGTTGGATATACTCTTCTCCGGAAAGGTCCTCTATATATAGCCTCTCCTTGTCTTCCAAGGGATGTCCCTGTGGGAGAACAGCTACTAAAGTGGTCGCGGAGAGAATTTTATGGAAACACATCTGCTCTTGCCATTGTGGTGGAGAGGAATGAGGCGTCGTTCTTGCGGAGGCGATGATTACGGTGCATTTGCCATCCAGAAGAGACTTGTAGAGGGAAGATTCTTCGTCTTCATAGATGCGCATTCGGTACTGGTTCTGACTTCTGGAAAAGGCGGCAAGCGGTGCAGAAACGCTGGCAGTAGAAGTGAGGGGAACGATCCCGATGGAGATCAGTTGTTCTTTTTGTGTGTATTTTGGAAAAAGACTGTTGTTATATTCACTTTGTATAGCGACAATACGTCTGGCATAGGGGAGAAACTCCTGGCCGAAAGTAGTCAGTTGTACTCTCCTGTGGGAGTGGTTCAGAAGGCCTTGACCGAATTCTTTTTCGATAGCCTTGATATGTTTGGAAAGAGCAGACTGGGAAATATACAGTTGGTTGGCAGCTTCCTGAAAGTGAAGTGTGTCCGCAAGAACAACAAAATCCTGTAAATAATTTAATTCCATACCGGTCACATCCATCTGTGTTAAACATCTTACCATAAACGCAGATTTCTTTCAAGGAGTCAAAAGGCCGGATATCATTTCTGAATAAAGGAGTATTAGAATGAATTTATAACTGGAAGTATAACGGTTGAAAATTTATGTGCCGGAGAAATTGGAGGATAATGAAAAGGCATCGGTTTTTCTGATATAGAGCAGGATATTGCATTCGAGTACTTTTATCTCATCTGAAAATAAAGGCAGAGACAGATGGCGTTGTGCTATCTGCCTCGTTTCAACTGAATTTTAGGTTAAGAACATGGATTTCTTTAGCGAATATTGTCGGTGCGGAAACAGAGGTTGGGAGATTGCCTGGGATATTTCAGGAATATGTCACCATTTCGAGAAGGACTTTCAAAGGGATCTGCTCCGCTTAAAACAGCTTCGGCTGCATCCAGAAGGGAATCGATGGACTCTGGAGGGAGAATATTCGGCTTATGTCCGGTGCAGACGCGTGTCGGATTTAATGCTTTCATTTTTATCAGGCTTTCCCGATAATGTTCTACCGTATCCGCATTCCACTCAGTCATCGCAACTTCGCGCGCACTTATGTTGTCGCCGACAAAAAGGCTTCCGGACTGCTGATCATAGACAGAAAGGCTTCCGTGCGTATGTCCGGGCGTGTAGAGAACAGACACCTCTCGGCCGCCCAGGTTAATCACAGCTCCGTCCTCAATCGCAACTGGTTCGGGACCTGTGGGCTGCAGACTCTCCGCCAGAGTTTTTCCCATGGGCATGTGCGAAATGTCGTCCTTACGAAATTCCAGGGTCGCCATCTTATGATAAACATCCAGTTCTGCCGGGTTAATATAAGCTGGAGCAAATTCGGCGTTGCCGCCTGCGTGATCCGGGTGGCAATGAGTGTTGATGACGATGACGGGCAGGTGGGTAATTTTTTCCACGGTCTCCTTCAGGGAACCGACGCCGATGCCAGTGTCTATCAGCAGGGCATTCTCATCACCGATCACCAGATATTGCTGGAAGCCTACAGGGGGAGAGGAGAAATTGTATATGCCGCTGCTAAGTGCAGTTACTGTGATTTCGTTTTGAAAAGGGGGCCTGGGACGGTTTACGGTTTCTGATTTGTTCATAAGATATTCACCTCCGGTTGAAATTGATTAATCATCTTCCAAGAAATCGAGTGGTTATTTGGAAAGAGGTTGTGCTGCCCTTCCGAAACTGAT
>JAJQFS010000029.1 GCA_021200995.1 Lachnospiraceae bacterium
TTTCATTGGCATAAAACCCGTTCACCTGATTGTAGGCACTCATGACGGCCTTCGGATGGCCCTCCTTCACCGCGATCTCAAAGCCGGTCAGATAGATTTCTCTCAGTGTCCGCTCATCCACCATGGAATTGCTGGCCATTCGCCTCGTCTCCTGCGAATTCACCGCGAAGTGCTTCGGACAGGCGCTGCCGCCCTTCTCCTGAATTCCCCGTATGTAAGCCGCGGCCATTTTGCCGGACAGATACGGATCCTCCGAAAAATATTCAAAATTTCTCCCGCACAGCGGGTTCCTCTTGATATTCAAACCCGGCCCCAGGAGCACATGGATCCCCTGTGCGGCCGCTTCCTCTCCCAGAGCCTTCCCAATCTCCTCCGCCAGACTTTCGTCCCAGGAATTCGCCACCGTCGCGGCTGTCGGAAAGCAGGTGGCCGCCTGGGACTCGTTCAGTCCCAGGTGGTCAGCCGCTCCCAGCTGCTTGCGCGGACCGTTGGGGCCGTCAGAAAACCAAATGGAGGGAATATGAGCATGCGCAAAATCTCTGGTCTCCCAGGTGTTCTTTCCGGAGAGGAGGGTACATTTTTCTTCTAATGTCATGTTAGAAAGTACTTCCAAACAATTCATACAATCTTCCATCTCAACATAATCACATCCTGCCCAAGGCAGTCCCACATATTTCGGGCAGTTGTTTCCATTCATTCAAAATCCTGCAGTAGCTGGTCACACAACCAGTACGCTGAGCAACGCAAAAAGCATAATTGGCTCTTTTGCCACACAGTATGGAACAGTTCTCACCATATCGCCCTGTCCGATGTTACTTTCCACATCATTTAAGACATCAGCTCTCCAGAGGTTAACATCTCGATGGTCAATCACATTGTAGCCCTGTTTGCTCACTGTTTATGCTTAACTTACATCATTCCTGTCGTAAATTCAAGATCCGCTACGCCTCTATCTTTGCCTGCTTTTCTACAGGTTTCCAAATTAATACTGTAAGGATCAGGCAACCAACAGTGATAAAGAACCCAATAACCATTGAAAGCAGCAGTTTGAGTCCACCATATGCCATAAAGAACTGAAACGCAAAATCATAATGTGTATCATATTCCCAGTAAAAATTCCAGAAATATCCAATCACAAAAATTGCAGTCATAACGGTGATGAAAAGGTAGAAAGCACCACATATCGGAACTGTGCGGGCATAAATTTTATCCATAGTTGCATTATGGACATAGCGGCTTGTTTTCAAAACAGCAAACAACACTACAGGCAAAATATAAAGCAACGTCATTGCAACAAGTCCCAGTACTCCCATAAATGTTGGACCGGCACCGACAGAACTGGAGATCCACTGCGCACCCACAACCAAAACCCGAAGGGGGGACAAAAACTTCACCGCTGTTCTCCAACATATAAATCAAGCCATAGAAAAATCGAGTTTCGGAAGATACTTCACCCGCCTTTAGTACAATTCCCGTTTCTTGTGTAAATATCGAGGCAACACTGCCCAGCGCGTCACAGATGATGAAAGGCAGCATCAGAGTAATTAGAAAGCCAATAACACAAAGAATTCTTACAGCTTGTTCAATGGCCACACGCCATGTTACCTGTTCTTCTTCAACCAGAACGACATTTTCATTAACCATATAGGCAGCTTCATTCGTCATATAAATGTTCAACTTCCTTTCTTTGTAAGTTGTCCTGCATTTAACCAAAAGAGGGGAGAACGAAATCCGGATCCGCAAACACTGTATTGCTGGAATCCCATTCATACCACTCAACGGGTGCAGCTGAACCCCATGAATAATCAAGAGAATCAAGCCTTGTACCGTTGGCCTCATTATAGGCAGCAAGGAATTCCACTTCATCAAAAGCATTACTGTAAATGGTTTCCAAATGCTCAGAAGCACCCCAATAGAAGTAGTTGGCATCCAGCATATCTAATACAAAACCACTATCTGTCTCTTCAAAAGCGTAAAGGCTGGCATATTTAGTCACAGTACCATCAGAATTTACATAATTGCTAACACCCCAGGAGCTCCAGGTTTCCCGGTCGCTACGGTCAATATTATCGTCGCCGTTACCCACAGCAGCTCCCTCTGAGTTGGTCAACGAAAGCGTACCATTTTCTATTTTCCGCGTGCCGTAGTGATAAGTATATGTACTCGTAGGCTGACCAGGCACTAAGCCCGAAACATGACCGATTCGGTATGTGTCATCGCTATAGAAAGTCAGCGCCGCCTCATTATCCACGGAATAGTTTCCATAACTGTCCTCACAATATGTGCGGTACAAAACGGCCACATCACCATCGTCCTCGGTGTCTTCCTGTGGAATACGGCACCCCGTTAATAATGTTACGCATAACGTAAATATGACACTGAACGAAAGAAATTTATTGTATATTTTCATATCTTTACCTCAATACTCATTTTCAGAATGGCGCAAAGCGCCAAATAGCGCTTCGCGCCAATTGGTACAACTGATTTTATTTGGCAGTCACCTTCGGACGGTTTTGTTTTAATCTCTTTTTCCTAACAATAGTGCGAGCAAGCATCCCCGCACTGGCTACGGCACCAATAGAACAGCCTATAATTACCGCAAGCAATGCCCTCTGCCACCACGGAGTCAGCGTGCGAATCACGGTATCCTCTGTAAAACCGTCCAATGCAAAACTATTAACCACCTGGTATAAATTTCGTTTTGCGCTGTCTTGTAACTGCGAAATCAGCAGCTTGTCGCCCGCATCAACCAACTCCATGATGGGATCAACGATGTTCGACGGGGAACTAGCCAAGAATTTAGTTGTACCATAAACAACGCCATCAACGCCATCCATATAGTCTGCCTCATACATATCTGTAATAAAGGAACCCCACATACCAAATTCATTGCGCAATACATTGATCAGAGCGTTGTAATCTTGTCCAGCCCAAACCATACCAAGGCGATTGAAAGAAGTCATGACGCTCACCAATCCACCTTTTTCGGCAGCATACTCAAACGCGGGCAGATACACTTCACGGATAGTCTGTTCATTTGCCCATGTTGAGATGCCATGACGGTTGGTTTCCTGGTCGTTCAGCAAGAAGTGCTTAGACATAGCGTAGGCACCTTTTTCCTGTAAGCCACGAGTCTCAGCGGCACTGACCATACCAGAAAGGAAGGCATCCTCGGAATAGTACTGAGAATTACGTCCGCCATAGGGTGTGCGATGGATATCCAGACCCCAACCCCAGAGATTGATCAATTTGTCACTGCCATCACGATGATACATATTCTCTGCAGTCAGTCGACCCATTTCCTCCAAGAGATTATCGTTGAAAGTTGCCGCGCGCAAATCGCCACCTGTGAAAGAGATCGTCTCTTCCTCGCTGTTGGCAACCGCTCCGCCGTAACCAGAGGGGCCGTTTGAATCCTTAGTTGCAGGAACTCCCAACCTCTCGATAGCACGCCCCACATCCTGTCCATAGGTGACATTGTCCACCAGTTCATCAATGGTGAGCTGCTCTATGAAGTCAGTCCACACTTCACTATCAAATGGCTCACCCATCAAGTCAATAACCGTCAACCCGTTGTCCGCCCCAGTTACGGGCATATTCATCTGAGCGTTAAGTGTCTCATCGGTTTCATAAACCTGTGGCGCAGCTTGTTTCACCATTTCATTATTGTACTTCACCTGATAATAAGTCATAGGAAAGGTGCCGACCCAATCGGTCCGAGAGAGATATACAACGTTATTTCCTGCCGCCTGTGCATCTTCATCCTGATTCAAATCCACATGATCGAATTGATTGGTGATAGCAAAACTTTCGCCAGCTGCATCAGATGTTGCAAACACTTTATCATCAAACTCATATGTAGTTTTCCAAACGAGGTCTGCATTTCCACTTTCGCCCAACTCATCCATGCGCTGGAGGGCCTCGCTCATATCAACAGTTTTCAGTGCCAGAATGTTGTTCATAGCATCATGGACATCCTCGCCCACAGTAATATAATAGTCTCCGCCATCCCGAATATAGGTTTTTGAAACATATGCATCATAACTGCGCATTTCCTTTTGGTCCACAGGAATGGTGACTTTAATTGAACTATTGGCAGGAATCTCAAACTTATCGTACGCCACCAGCTTGATGGAACTCTCCTCGATTCCGTTCTCCTTATCTCGCTCACTATAAGGTGTCTGCATATACAAAGTTACGGAATGTAGCACATCGGTAGAACCGCCATTTATAATAGTCATACTTACATCAAAGGTATTATTTTCATCATTCACAGCAACCGAAAAATCGCCATAAGAGATTTCGGTATTGTAATGAAGGCCTTTGCCGAACGGCTCCGCAACATAACTATCGTAGGACCAACCGACATATGCATTGTTATCGTTCCCATTCAGAATGTAGTCCTCATATCGTGTTTCATAATAGCGATAAGAATAATAAATTCCCTCCTGGTATGTAACACTGGTGTTCCAATAGTCGCCTTGTGCACCGCGCCACTCAGCCTGTTCTTCCTTGACCTCACGCAGCACCTCATCATCCACCTGCGACAAGTCAGCTGTGACATAGCCAAAATTGCTCATTTCGGGCAAAAGCTGATTGTCAACATACATAGTGTCAACCAAACGCCCTGAGAAATCTAACCCATCCTTACTCGTAAGAAGATTGGCAATTCCTTTTACCGCATCAGTATCGTCAATATCTGCACTGGTCCACACCAGAGCATCCACACCGCATTCCGGGTCATTGATAAAAGCGGAGTCAATGCTGTTGGAAGTTGTAATAAGAACAATGGTTCTTTTAAAAATGCCTTCATCTTTTAATGCCTTAATAGCTATGAGCAACTCTCGCTCATTTTCTGTAAAAGAGAGATAATCCAGCGATTCGTCATAAGCATTGGCCATATTGTTTCCGCTGTGACCGGAAATGCAATCAGTTCCTTCGCTTGAGCGCCGTCCCGGCACCACTAATGCGGTGTCACCAATATCATCTCCCAGCACTTTACTCACCTCATCCCAGGGAACTTCTCGTGCATCTGCTCCGGTTCTGGGTTGATACTCCCCTGCATAAAAATTCTGATACCCCTCATAAAGTGTAGAGTTGACCTGAATTCCATTTTGCTCCAGGCTATCTTTTAAATCAAGATAAGCAGGCGCAGCTATACCAAAAATACTAACTTTCGTATCTTCTTTCAGAGGAAGTGCCGGTTCACCATCTGTTCCGCTGTCGTTTTTAACCAGCGTCGTGCCCTCTTCCACGATTTTCTGATAGAGAGCATGGTCATCCTCAATCAGTTGTTCCTCACCTTCTTTAGTAAAACTGTAATCGCTGGCCGTCAGTTCCGACAGCCCTTCCACGCGGGTTGCATCTATTCCCAATACAGAGTTCAGCGCTCCCTGGTATGTGAATGCATAGTATGTGACAATCAGAGCGACAATCAGCACTGACACAAATAGAAGCATCCAGAGGAACCAAAATTTTGTCTTATTTCTTTTTACCAACTTCAACTTCCAACCTTCTTTCTCGATGGACGAAATTACCTGGCGATCTCGCAACATCCAGGTAAGACTCCATCGCATTTTGTTTTTTCGCCCTACCATAAAAATATTTGAGCAGTTTCTGCTCCATCTTGGAGTAGAAAGACTGTCAACCGAATTTCACTGCAGCCGGCATCTATTTTTCTACATAGTGAAATTCTTTAAAACCATCTGGGATACCTTCATGAATTATTATTTGATTCCCTTCCTTCCCCGGCATATTTCATGATCTTTCATTGTACAGAAAATAACCCGCCGTCAAATCATTCCTCATCCCTCGTGCATTTTTGATATCAGCATTTTATCAAATCCGTCCCTTTTCTCAATATAAACTTCACAAACTGCACTTTTTCCGGCACAAGCCGTTTTTCTTTTCACGAAAATTCATAAAATCACATGCCCGCAATTGTTAATTTTTACTATATCTTAGTTTCCTTTCATAAGTTTCAAGAATGTTGGTGTTGTACCAATTACATTAACTACGTTAATCTATATAAAAGTGATATCCAACGCCTTTATAGAGCAGACAGTGATTTTGCATTTTTGATGCACAATTAACTATTTTAACTCACTCATTGATATTTAGTATTGAATATAGTATTATTCAAGGAAATCAGCAAACAGCCATAACTATGCAGTGAAAAGAAAGGAATTGCAGCAATGGATATAAAAGATTACATGAAACTGCCCTATACGCGAATTGTTCAGGAAATCCACGATGAAAGCGGGCACTATTTCTATGGCAGGATTCTGGAACTGGATGGCTGCCAGAGTACCGGGGCAACCCTTGATGAATTGTATGAGAGCCTGAATGAAGCCATGGAAGGCTATCTCGAGGTAAAGCTGGAAAATCAGCTGCCTGTCCCAATTCCATCGACAACCGATGGATACAGCGGCAAATTTGTGGTGCGGCTGCCGAAATCCCTGCACCAAAGATTGGTGATTGAAGCGGACAAAGAGGGCGTCAGTCTAAACCAAATGGTTCTATATAAACTGGCGCTATAATGCAATGAGGCCGCATCATGTGGCCTCATTTTTTCCTTTTTACGCTGGTATCAGCACCTTTAAATCAAACCAGTTTTTCTCCGTGGAAATACTGACCGTTCCGCCGTATTTCTCCGCGGAATACCGGATACTTTTCACACCATAACCGTGAAAAAGCTCATCCCCCTTGGTACTGACAGGCATGCCGCCCTCGAATTTTAATTTCCCCTCAAAATAATTCTCCACGTGGATCAGGACAAAGCCCTTCTGGGCGGTCAGCGTCAGGTGAATCAGCCGTTTCTCCTTATCTTCAAGCTCTAACGCCGCCTCGATCGCGTTGTCCAGGGCGTTACCGAAGATTGTACAGATATCCATGGCGTCCATAAAGTTCAGAAGGGTTCCGTCCGCCACCGTGGTCGGCACAATCTGATGCTTCTGGCAATACAAACTCTTGCTGGTCAGTACCGTATCCAGCACGGAGTTGCCCGTCTTATTCTGCGCCTCATAGGAACGGATGTCCTCCTCCATGGCGTCAAGGAAGGCCTCCCGCACCGCCGCGTCCGGCTCCGCGCGCAGCGCGGCGATCTGGTGCTTCAGGTCGTGATATTTACGGTTGACCAGCTCAATACTTTCGCGGCTCTGCTTGTACTGAACATACTGTGTCTCCAGAATATTCTGAATCACAGTCACCTCATATTTCGCAGACTGCTCCCGCAGCTGCATATGGTAGGCAACCAGGACAGCCACCCCGCCCAGATTCACAAAGGTGCGGATATTGTAAATATCCAGTTCCACAGAACCGGAAAAAGGCGTATCCAGCGTCAGAAAACTCAGATTGCTGATAACAAAAATCAGCAGACCAATGCAAAACGCAGTCACAAATTCCCTGCCCTGCACGATTTCGCATTTCCCGTCCTCCGCAGCGCCTCTCTCCAGTAGAAACATGCAGGCAAAAACCGCTCCGTAAATCGCCAGCATAAAGCCAAATTCCACAAGCGTCCCCGTCTCCATGTCGCTGCTTACAAAATAATAGTAAAGCTGCCATTCCAGCGACGCCGCCAGCTCCGACAGCACAAAGGCGCGGACAAAGCAATAACCAACCGTCAGCCAGGACACGTCCATGCATAAAAACATAAAGAGATACATCAACCCGGCAGACCCAATCATCGCCAGAATCCACGGGGCGCCGTTCCAGTCACCAGTCAAAATCAGTTCCAGACTCAGGCAGACTAAAGTGGCTGCGGCAATGATCATAAAACGACTCAGGTTTCCTTTTCTCTGCTTATAATACACCAGCAGATAGAGCATGCACCCCGCCCATTGCGCGATGGCGGTATAAAATCTTGGAATTGTGGGAAGTACGTTGCTCATTTGCCACCCCCAATATGACTGGTCAGATCCTCCATAAACTCAGTCTTCCTGCCCCGGCTGATCACCAATTCCTCACCCGCCACCACCGCGGCGCCATTGCGGACAGCCTCCACATATTCCAGGTTCACAAGATACCCTTTATTACATCTGGAAAAACCATGCTCCCGCAGCGATTCCTCCACATCCTTCATCGTCCCCGTGGCGCTCAGATTTCCGTCCTTGGTATGATAAATCAGCGTATGCCCCTGGCTTTCCACATAATACACGCCGGACGCCGCCACCTTCCTGCTGCCTTCTCTTGTGGAGATTACCAGAAAATACTGTTCCTTCTTTTTCATCCGGCTGATTGCCCGGTCCAAACGCTGAGAAAACGCAAAATACGTTACCGGCTTGAGCACATAATCCAGCGCGTCCACCGCGTAACCCCGGATCGCGTACTGCGCCATATTGGTAATGAAAATAATCACCACGTCCTGGTCCTGCCCGCGGATCTTCTCCGCCGCGGTCATGCCATCCATCAGCCTCATCTGAATATCCATCAGGATGATATCATACACCGCCCTGTAATTATTCAGGATATGCTCACCATCCCTGAAGGCCGAAATCTGCAGCCTGTTGCCGCTCTCCTTTTCATAGCGGCGCAGATACTCCGTAAACTGCGTCACATAATTCTGTTCATCCTCCACAATGGCGATGTGAATCATAGCCTTCACCCCCGTTTCACGCGCCCACTCCCGGCACTCCGGCTTTTTTCTCATTATGTGAAATTTGTGGTGGAATGTCAATCAGAGAATAAAAATGTAAATCCCGCCGCTGCCGGTTATCGATCTCTTTAGATTCTTTTCATAAGTTTCAAGAATGTTGTGGTTGCGTCCGAAAAGCGTTATGATATATAAAAATACAGAACGTATGCGAAGCGCGGTATTTATACGGAGCTGTTTGATAAGCGGGCGGAGTTTTTCAGGGAGGCTTGAAACCATTTCTTTTCTGTGATACTCTGTTTATAATAAAGGAAATGGAGATGATCGCATGGAAAAGAGAAGACCTCCGGTAGGAATTGACAGTTTTGAGCAGCTTCGAGAAGCAGATTTTTATTATATAGATAAAACAGGCCTGATCAGAGAACTTTTGTCAAACTGGGGCGCGGTAAATCTCTTCACCCGCCCTCGCCGCTTCGGCAAGAGCCTGAATATGAGCATGCTCAAATCCTTTTTTGAAATCGGGACGGACAAATCTCTGTTCGACGGACTGGCGATTTCAAAGGAAATTGCGCTCTGCGAAGAATACATGGGAAGGTTTCCGGTCATTTCCATCACCCTCAAACAGGTAAAAGGACTGAATTACGCATCCGCGGAGACACAGATGTGGACCGCCATCAGCATGGAAGCCGAGCGGCTTTCCTACCTTGCAAGCAGCGACCGCCTGGACGACACGGACAAACAGCTTTTAAACGATTTACGGCTCTGCAGAGGGAATCTGCCCAGTGCCCTGCTCCAGCTGTCCCGCCTTCTCTGCAAGCATTATCAGCAGAAGGTCATCATCCTGATTGATGAGTATGACGTTCCGCTGCAGAAAGCGGAGGCAAACGGCTATTACGCGGAAATGGCGGAGCTGATCAGCCAGCTCTTCGGTTATGGTATGAAAACCAACAGTAATATGCTGTTCTCGGTTGTCACCGGCTGCCTCAGAATTGCAAAAGAAAGCATTTTCACAGGATTTAACAATCCGAAGGTTCACACGGTCGTAGACGATCAGTATGACGAATGGTTCGGCTTCACTGACGCGGAAGTGCAGGAAATGCTCGCTTATTATGGACTGAGCGAGTATTATGAAATCACAAAGGAATGGTACGATGGCTACCGTTTCGGCTCTGTCAATGTCTACTGCCCCTGGGATGTGATCAACTGGTGCGAGCAGCTTCGCCGCAGTAAGGACCACACGCCCCGCGATTTCTGGGCAAACACCAGCAGCAACGATATGATTCTTCGTTTTGTGGAGCTGGCGGATGAAACTACCCGGGCAGAGCTAGAGGAGCTTTCCGAAGGGAAGAGTATTGATAAGGAACTCCGCCTCGACCTGACCTACGCCGAACTCGATCAGAATATCGACCACCTGTGGGGCATTCTCTTTTCCACCGGCTACCTGACATACACCGGCAGAAATGAAGACGGAAGCTATCAGCTGAAAATCCCGAACCGGGAAATCAATCACCTTTTCGGGCACCAGATCAAAGACTGGTTTCAGAACCGTGTGGAAGGCGGGCTTCAGCCCTTATTCCGGGCTTTTGACGAGCACTGCGCCGCTGATATCGAAAACGCCATCAATACCTGCCTCACGGATTCCATCAGCTTCATGGACGGCGGGAATACCGATGAAGTGAAGGAAACCTTTTATCACGGCCTCCTCCTGGGTTTGCTGCGCGGCCGCCGCGGCTGGCGCGTAAAATCAAATCGTGAAGCCGGAAACGGCCGGGCCGACATCATCCTCATCGACCGGACCCGGCAGTGCGGACATATTATCGAAGTGAAATATGCCAGGAATTCTTCTCTGCTGACGAATCGGGCCCAGACCGCCCTGCGGCAAATCGACGACAGGGCTTATGACGAGTATTTCAGCAATGCGGACATTTCGGAAATCTATCATTACGGGATCGCGTTTTGTCAGAAAAGGTGCAGGGTGGCGGATATAAAGGATGCCCTTCGTCTTCCTCCGGACAAAGCAATCGCAGGCCCTAAGCTGACACAGGACGAGCTGGACGCCGAACTTACAAAAGGGATTCATTCATTATAATCAGGAGAACAATATTCAGCAAAGGCGGTCGATGCGCGGTTGCGCTATCACAAACCTTTCCACCCGCAGCCCGGAGGCAAACGCTGAGAAGCTCAGAAGATGCTCCCCCCGCGATAAGCTCCACCTTCGCGATTGGCGTCAGGCGCCAGATGTGCTCAGCCTCATATTTCCAGAGATTGCCCCCACGGTAAAGGCAGTCTTTTGTGACAGGCGCGTCATCGATACTGACAGCAAAGCGGCCGTTCTTCGCACAGGTTGCATAGGTGAGTGCCCAGATGGTATAGGCGCCGCCTGTGCAGGAAAAGCGGTAGTGCAGCGAGGGCGCGGTTTCCAGGGTATCCCACTCCCGGTTTTTCTCCCGGATATGCATGGCGATGCCGCTGCGGTCATGCGTTTCGCTGACGCAGTACGCCCAGGTGTAATTCGTCATATAGGCATAAGGGCTCTGACCCCAGGCAGCGAATGCGTTAATTCTGACAATTCCGTCACATTCTGTGAAAAGCTGCTCTCCTTTTGCCAGCAATTCCTCCGCAGTTGTTTTTGTCACGGCTTCTTTTCCCAGTGCTTCTTCCATGGAAAGCTGCTCATCAGTCGCGCCAAGGCTGTCGCCGCCGCTTTCCCAGTGAGCACGGATCAGCGGGCGGGATGAAAGGGGCAGGTTGCTGTACCAGATCTTCTGTGCTTCCTCCATCAGGTCCTTACCAGGTAGGGTATCGTCGCCAGATTGAAAACGGATACAGTTGACCTTACAAGGTAATTCATTTACGATCGCTTCGGCCCTTTCCTGCCAGGATGCAAAGTCAGCCGCTCCCTTCTTCTCTCCAACTATTAACGTATCATCCTCGACAGAAGCAGTTAACGGATACAGCACAAATCCGGAAAAGGCGAAGTATCGATCCACCGCACGGAAATGAATCTCGTGTCGCCCAGCACTAAATCCCGGAAGCTTCAGATATAATCTGTCCACATGGTCCAGCGTGTTCATCTCCCAGTTTCCGCGCCACTCGTCGTTGGATAAGCTCTCTATGATCCGTTCCTCACCGTCATCTACCCGCACCCGAATGCGAATCCGACCCACGGAATTTAAGGAGGGATAGCGATGCAGCTCCAGCAGATAATCGCCGCCAGCTGGCAGCTTAACCGGATATGAAATCTCCGCGCCCTGCTCATACGCTTCCAGCAGGTCGCCGCCGCCACGGCCCAGGCGTTCGATGGTGCGCCAGCCCCGATTTATACGGTCATGAGGCAGCAAATCAGCATAAACCGCCAGGAAGTCCTCCCTTCCCTCTTTTTCGCTGTACGCCGCCCTAATCTCCTGTTCACGTATGGCTTTTACCGGCGGTACCGCCGCGGGAAACATGGATGTCCTCGGCGGCGGGAAATCCTCCGGCGTCACGATACCATTCCACTTGCCGCCGCACATTTTCTCATTATAATACACCAGCATTCTACGCCGAAGATCCTCGAAGAAACGGGTGTATTCCACGCACCGCGCCTGCTCTTTTTCAACATCCGTTCCCGCCAGCAGCGCGCTCCGGTCCGCGAAATAATACATCGCTCCGGTATAATATGCGGCATGAATTTTCATCAGCACCATCTCAAAAAAGGCGGCCCTCTCTTCTTCCGGAAGGGATTCATGGATTGCGTTTCCCTTTTGATACAGGGCGCGAAGCTTATTTAATCGCACCGCCGCCTCGTTGACCGCTCCAGTCTGCAGGAAAACATCCTCCTCCATCAGTTCAATTTTGCGCGTGTTGGTCACCTGTGCGAAGTCATTCAGAAGCGCGGCAGTCTCCCGTCCGTGGCCGCCAGCGAAATTGCGGTCAATCCAGTCCGCCAGGTAATCGTCCACGTTGGCGGTTCGTCCTTGCTCCCCCTTCCCGGTCTCCCAGCCCAGCCGCAGCACAAACTCCATCTCCTGCTCCAGCGGCTTGATGGCTCCCATATTGATCACCCAGAGTTTTCGGATGCCGTTATCGTAGGCCTTCTCCAGCTCATATTTCGTCTGCGCCAGCGGAATCAAAGAAATAAAAAGGTACGACCGTCCCGGCGGCGCCCAGTAGGAATTATGATAATAAATCCCGTTGCCGCCTTTGCGCTTCTGCGCGTCCCTGGATGGATAACGACGGACATAGCCATAATTATCATTGGACCAGACCAGAGTCAGGTCCTCCGGGAGTGTAAGTCCATTGTCATATAATTCCAGAACCTCCTTATATGGAATGAAGAGCTTCATCACCGAAGCGGCATGGCCATCATGCTCTGGATCCGTACCGCCAGCCCTTTCATCCAAAGTCATCCCTGATGCGGCCTCAGACGCCTGCTCTTTCTCAGGCGCGCTCCCCAGCACCCCCGAAATAATCTCCTCCTGGTCATGAATAATCTGTTCCAGCAGCTCAATTTTTAACTGCCGCAGTTCCTCCGCTGTTTCCGCGTGCAGATTCTCCGTCTCAAAGCCGGAATCATGGATTCCCCGCATTCCCAGGGTATAACTGACCTCGAAATCCTGGTTCTGCTCGACACTTTCCCGCCAGTATTCCTGTAAAATCTCACGGTTGCGTCCTTCGATGGAGTAATCATATTTCACACTCTTATAGCCCTTCTTTTCAAGCCAGGGCCTCCACTCCCGGTTATTGCTGCGCATCAGCATGTCGCAGTGAGAGGTTCCCACCACTACGCCCATTCTGTCCGCCAGCGTGCCGTTTTCCTTTTTTATATTGAAAGAATTCACATGCATGGCGGGCCAGATGTAGTTTCCCTTCAGGCGCAGCAACAGCTCAAAAATCTTCTCATAGGTCTTTACCCCAATGGTGTCCTCGCCCATGTGCAGCCTGACCCAGTGATCCAGCTCCTCCTCATCATTGATGAAAATCCCGCGGTACTCGATCCCCGGATAGTCAAACTTCCTGTATCCATCCTGCAGCGAAAACGCGTCTCGCTCCCGCACCGGCACATCCGCCCAGAAATACCAGGGTGAGACGCCCAGCATCTCACTGAGTTCATAAATGCCGTAAATCGCACCCCGCCGGTCGCTGCCCGCGATAATCAGGCGATTCTCACAAACCTTAAGCAGATATGCCTCTTTTCTCAGGGTGCCGTTTTCATCTGTGAAATCATTCCGGCTGACATAGGGCTGAATGCATTCGGAGGCGCCAAGCGTGCCGATGAGGATTTCCGGTTCGGAGGCAGTCATTTCAGCGCTTTCTTCCACAAAACGCACCCGCAGGACTTTTTTCAAATCCGTCCGCAGATTTTTTGCCGCGATTTTCACCGCATCAGTTTCCTGTTGATCTAAGATGATGCGGACTGCTCCGCCGTTCGCAATTGTAAATTCCATCTTTTCCTCCCATAAACCAATATGAAGGCCACATTATTTATGAAGCGGCTTTTTCTAACTGTTCCATCTGCATGAGCGGACTCTTTCACGAAAAGGCGCTTTCCACTGTTTTACGAAATTTCTATCACCGTCTGCGCCGGGAGCAGTCCCGCCCCATACGCCGTCACCTTCACACGGCCTGCGCCGGTCACCACGAGCGCCACCGCGGCTTTCCCGTGATATAAATGAATCCTGTCCTCCGTCTTAGGCTCTGAGCTTTGCATGTCGCCGTTGTCCACGCCCATAATGCAAGCCGGCCCCTCCACGATGAAATGAACCTCTGCGCTCTCTTTAAAAACCGGGTTGTCGTTCCAATCATAGGTACGCACTTTCAGCAACATTTGATAAGGATAGCTCTGTACGCGTTGCTCCTCCCGCTCGAACTTAAGCTTCCCCGCCGCTCCCGGCGTCACCACCTCATGCCTGCACACCTCTTTCCCATTGTTGAAACCAATCACCGTCACCTTCCCCGGCAAATAAGGCAGATAGCCCGTGATGGTCCGGTTGGAGTACGCTGCCGTCGGTTTTAACAGAAATTCCTTCTCATTGACATAAAGCTGCGCCTGCTCGCAGTTCGTCGCAATCATATAGGGAATAACCGCCCCCTGAAACTGTGGAAACTCCCAGCGCGTCTCATAACGAGGATAATCCCAGCCCTCCTTCGTCTGATTGCATGGAATGGTGTAATCCATGACCGCGAACCGCACCACCGGCTCCTTCGTCCAATTGCTCTGATGCACCCAGGCAATCGGCCTCTTTTCCAGGTCAGCAGAAAATAGCGAGCCGGACCACCCCTTCGCCGGATACCCGATGGACTCTCCCAGATAGTCAATGCCCGTCCAGATCATGCCGCCAATTACATATTCCCGCTTTTCCACGTCCCACCAGGGATTTTCATCAGAGTAATTCTGCATAATCTGGTCCTGCCCGCGGAAATACATGAAGGTTTCCGTGCCCAGAATGGCCTTATCCGGGATCAGCTCGTGAATCCGGTCATACCACTGCTCCTGATAATTACAGGAAATCAGATCCACGCGATCCGCAATCAGTTTGATCTGCCTGACACGGTCGTCAATATCGTAGATTTCGCCTTCTTTGGCCTCATCCACAAATTTCTGGATATCTGTCACCTGCGACATATCCACTTCCTGAGCGGTCGGATAGGTAAAATGCGGGTTCATAGCCAGGGAAACCGGGCGCGTGAAGTCCAACTCCTTTACCCGCGCCACATGCTCTTCCAGAATGGTCAGCATGGATGGATAGGACTGATTCTCCACCTCATTGCCCACGCCCCAGAACAGGATGGAAGGGCGGTTACGGTCCCTTAACACCATGGCGTCAATATCCCGCTGCCACTCCGTCTCATGGTAACGGCCGTAAGCGCCGCCGGTCCACTTGTCAAAGCATTCCTCATACACGTAGAAACCCAGTTCATCGCACAGATCCAGCACTTCCGGCATATATAAATGATGCGCCAGACGCAGGGCGTTGCAGCCTATCTCCTTTAAGGCAAGCAGACGCTGCCGCCAGATTTCGGGCTGTACCGCCGTGCCGAAGGCACCCGCCTCCTGGTGGATGCAGACGCCTTTTAATTTCACGGATTCACCGTTGATAAATAACCCTTTTTCCGGGGATAATTTCACATCACGCAGGCCGATTTTCAGGGAAAGTTCGTCCAGAATCTGCTCATCGGCAGACATATCTGCACCGGGCAGCGCATTTTGCTGACCATTCTGCAGACCACAGTCCAAGACAGCCTGGCTCATATCATCCCCGCTTTCCTTAAGCTGCAGTTTCAGATCGTACAGCACTGGATTTTCCGCGCTCCACAGCATCGGCTCCGATATGGTCAGGCAAATCTCTCCGTAGCCCTCGGCAATATAAACCACTTCTCCCAGCAACAACACTGCCCTCACAGGCAACTTCGTCCCTGTATGGATTTCAAGCTCTGCCTGCTCCTTCTCCACATGGGTGATCACCTGCACCTTTTCTCTCTCCAGATGCACCGCCGGCAAAACCTCCAGGTACACCTTCCGGTAAATCCCCGCTCCACTGTACCACCGGTCCGCGGGTACAGCCGTATTGTCTACCTTCACCATAATCCGATTTTCTCCGGGGTGAACCGCCTCCGTAATATCCAACGCAAACGGACTGTAGCCATATTTCCTGCCGCCCACACAGATATCATTTACCCAGACGGTGCTGTTCTCATAGACGCCGTCAAAGCACAGACGGTAAAGCGCACCGGGCAGTTTTTCTCCCAGCACAAGCTCTCTCTGATACCAGCCAATCCCCCAGCGGTCAAAATACCCCTGCGCCGCGCCCTGCTTCATTTCCCTGTTATAAGGGCTCGCGATCTGCCAGTCATGCGGCAGCGTCACAGGAACATATTCCAGTCCCTGTGCCGAATCTTTCTCCATCGGTTCTAATCCCCGGTGCAGGGCAAATTTCCAGTTATCATTCAGGTTGATTATTTTTCGCATATGTAATCCCCTTTCATTTTCCGACCAACAACCCCACCTCATACATATTTTTATAAATTTTATCAGGATAATACGGCAGATACTCCTTTAAATCCTCAAAGCCAATTTCACATGCCTTCATATATGCCGTAAGTCTTCTCAGGCGCTCATCTCCATCCTTTTCAGAATAAAAATCAATCTCCTTTATCAGGTCCAGCAGCTGCAGCTGCCGATAATTCTCCTCTGTCACTTCCACCCTGGGTCTTCTGAGAATCACTGTAGAAGAAGCCAGCTTTACTTCCCTGTAATCATTAGTGGCCTTATTCGTCACAACTTCACAATTTACCGGGACCTGGGTGGTAAGTCCCAGCTGATTCGCAAATAAAACCCCTGTGATGTAACCGCACCTTAGATTGCCATCTTTCAAATATTTCAGTTCAATTACTTTATCCCGGGAAAGCTGTGAACCCGACTGAAATACAGATTTCTTCGGAATGAAATAAATACCCGTATCATATCTCTTCAGCATGCCATTATCCGTCAGCTTCTTAATCTGCTGCCGAATACAATTCATCGACATTCCTTCGTACTGGATATCCGCAATAAAAATAGGTTCATCTTCACCGAATTTCTTTTTCAGATAATCATACAGCATAATCCAGCTCACCTCTATTGAAAATATTTTCGAAGAGATTGTCTTCTGTTTTATTATAATTGTCTGAGAAACGCTTTGCAACTATTATTTGTTTCCTGTGCCTGTTATTTCCATTATGCAGTTATTTTCATGTGAACCGGCAGTTTTCACTTTCACTCTTCTCCACAGCCTCCTCCAGTTCTGTACACATCAGCAGAAACGCGCCCACACCGTGCAGATCATTGATACTGCATGGCCTCTCACAATAAAAACGGTAATCGCCAACTCCTGTGCCAACGCAGACATAATTGACCAGCAAATCCTCCCCGTCCCACTCAAGACTTTTCACCACACCTTCAAAGGCTCTTTGCGCCGCTTCCAATGCTTCCACTCCCATCAGGCCTGTTCGTGCAGCCCTTGCAAGCCCCGCCGCAAACAGGCAGGAGCAGGAATTCTCCAGCCAGTTGCCCTCCTGAGAGCCCTTATTGACCACCTGATACCAGCGGCCATCCTCACTCTGGTATCTCAGAACGCTCTTCAGCAAATCCTTTACCGCAATCGCAAGCTTCTGATAATCGTCCCGTTCCGGCTCCATCTGCGCCATCACATCCTGTATGCCCACCGGCACCCAGCCGATCGAGCGGCCCCAGAATTCCGGCGCCAGGCCGGTTTCCGGATCACACCAGGACGCCTGGCGGCTCTCATCCCAGGCATGATACCACAGACCTGTTTTCTCATCCCGTGTATACTCCCGCATCAAGAGGATTTCCTGTACAATTTCTTCCATCAGCTCCGGCCTGTCAAAGCGCCTCGCATACTCCGCCGCGAACGGCCCCAGCATATAGAGCCCGTCCAGCCACATCTGCCCTTTCAAAGCAACCTTGTGATAAAAACCGCCGCACTCGCAGCGCGGAATATCCCTAATCTGCGCCGCTACGCTGTTCAGGCAGGCCAGATATTTTTCATCCCCGGTTTCGTCCAGCAGTGTATAGAGCAAAATCCCCGGCTGAATATCGTCCAAGTCCGCGTGCGCGTATTCTTTGATTTTCCCATCCGCCGTAAAAACCGAATCCACCCAGTCCACAACATATTGTAAATAAGCCTGATTGCCCGTCAGCCGCCAGGTTTTCAGCACGCCTGAGAGAAATACACCCTGGTGATAGTGGAAATGCCCTTTCGGCGGCAAATCCGCAGCGGCGTATTTCCGCATCATAGTGTCGCAGGCTGTGCAGGCGCAGTCGAGCGGTGTCAATGTGGCTGATGTTAGCATATGGAATTTCCTCCGTTTATCGCTCTTTGATTTTCGTGATAATGTCCATTCCGCCGCCTTTCAGCTGGCGGCACAAACTGTAATGAAAGTTACCTTTCTTTCACAGTACCTGATCCTGTTCATCTGTTCAAGGTCTGAAAATTTCATCCCCACCAGATCTGTTTTCTTCTTACACAATGAGCCACTGCAACATCCAGTGGCTCATCACGCAACATTATAAGGAGTGGTTTTACAACCAAAATCATTCTAAATCCGCATATCAGCTATTTCCAACTTTTTTCGGCAGTTTTTCGCTCATTTTGACCATTTATTCCATACCGTTCACAAATCAACTTTCCCGCCCTCTCCCCTGCGGCCCTCCCCACCTCATTATAAGCGGCCTGATAATAATGAAACGCGTCCTTCATCAGGCCGCGTTCCTTCATGCCCGCGAATTCCGTGGATACCATGATGACGCCGTCCATTCGCTGCGGGATCTGATCCTGCGCGTCCATGATCTCCTGATAGCTGATCGCTTCCGGTCCATTGTAATGACCAATGCGGATCAGGAAGCACTGTTCCACGCCAAGGCTTTGCATATGCCGCCAGAATTGCTCGAAGTTGAGAATATATTCGTCTCCATGCATCCGGTGATCCCCGTCCGTTTCCCCCTGACACCAGACAAGAACTGTATGTCTGACGGAAATATGCGCTTTCTCCAGGTAATTGCGGGCGCTGTCAAGCCGCCGCTCCACATCCCTCATAAAAGGCGTATCCGGCTGCCACTGCAAAATGGAGGAGCCTCCTTTGGACGCCGAAATTCCCACCACCGACGTTCCCGTCCGCTGATAATACGCGTTCACAAAGGATGTGACCAGCGAACCGGTCTTCATTTTCCCATCATCGATGCCGTCAGGATCATTTTCCGCCCTGCCAAATGGCTCTTCTAACGGCGACAGACAATCTGGCGCGCTAATCGCCCGATACTCATAGCCCGCGCCTTCTATTGCCCGCGGCGCGGACTGCGGCCACCGCTCACAGGTAACGCCGCGTCCCGCCATATTCGATTGTCCCATAAATAAAATCAGATCGACCATTATTTTTATATTTCCAATACTAATATCAGCAATTAAATTCCATATAATTTAACTTTAAGAGAAAAATCTTTTAATTCCGTTGGAACGTGAGGAAAATAGCTATAACCACTTTTTGCCGATGGGTCCGGCTTTATTCCACCAATCTCTTCTATAAGAATGCTGATAGGGGCACTTGCCCACGGATGACACAGACTGGTATTCCATTTTTGCTCTTTTCCCCACGCTTCGAAGCAAGTGCTGGCATCCTGACGGAGCATATTTACCCATCCGTGTTCACCTTCGTTTATTAATAGTCTGTATACATCTTCATATCTGCCTGCACCAGCCAGGGCACGCAACACAAAATAACTCATCATTACGCCACAGGAAAATCCTTTTTCCATAATGAAATCACAAATTTCATTAATCACCTCCTTTGGTGCCAGCCCAAAATAAAGGGCATAAACATTTGAATGCAGAGATGTATGGTCACTGACCGTGCTGTCCGCAAAAAGCGACAGAGACGGGCGGTAAAAGGCCGAAACATAAGAATTCTGAACGCTCTCATAGTCACAGCTTACCGGATAACCTAATATTTCTTCTATCTGCGACATGGTTTTCATAGCACCAATATACAAAGCATTCATAACATTATGACAGCCCTCCCCAATAGGCTCAGTCGGGGAAAAATCATAGTCGTCGCGTAGATTGGGCGGCCAATCTACCATGTTCCATTTTGAGGTTACATGTTCCAATAATCCGTCAGGGCGCCGATACTTGGTGAAATGAGTCAGTACATTCGCGCATGCGGCATATTGTTTACTCAAAAATTCCAAGTCGCCGCTGAAGAGATATTCTGTAAGTACAACTTCCGGGAATAATAACGAATAATCGGCGATTTCCTGATGAAAGGATCCTGGCGCAACCGCCAGGAGACCATCGCAGATTTTGGCTGTATAGCCGAACTGCTCAATACATTTTCGCAACATCTTTGTACTTCCGGACAGCCATGCCTGTGAACGACCGGTAATCAGCGCATCGCCCAGATATTGTCCCTTTTCTCTTGTCACGCAATCCATGTATCCATCCTGGGTTCCCATTTTTACAGACTGCTTGCAGATCTGGAATATCTGATTCAGAGTCTCGTTATCTGTATGCAGAACACAGGCATCATCATCCATAGGATAGTGTCTGATCTGCAATCGGATATTCATTAATTCTATTCCCGGTTCCGTTTCAATCTGCGCATAACGGAACCCTTTATAATCATATGGCTCCAGTTTACATATTCCATCAGATAATGTCCATACCTCCTCATAACGGCAATTGCAGCGCATATCAAACCTGACATTTCCGTTCTCATCTAACTCTTCCGCGCACAATATGCGGACTTTCTGCCCAGAACTGCCGACCGCACTTAAAAGCAGGCAGCCAGCTATTTCTTTTCCTGCGTCAACGAAACATGTAGTGGAATTTTTCCATTCAACAATTGCCGGATCACACTCATAAACAGATAATAACTCTGTGGGCTGTGGGAATAAATGATAGTCCGCCCATTCCGCTTTTATCATTTGTGCCCACGTATTATCAGCGTAGTAGTATTCTTTCCAATCTTCTTTCCATTTTCGGCTGTCGAAATTTTCCAGAAATTGTGTATCATAACCGATGACTTCCCCTGAATATGCATCTGTAATCTGATATTTCCATAACAGGTCTTCATTCTTACCATCAGAAGATGCGATATTTCCTGTCAGAGCAAATCGTCCATCGCCACTCTGAAAAGCCCTGTTGACACGTCCATGATAAAATGCATGAACGGCAATGATATTTGTTCCGGATGTTAGCATCTGATCAATGGGAATTTCATTGTAATAATAATGGTCTATATAACTTACCGCAGGTCCCTGTGCCGCAAAAATCCCGTTTATATAGACCTTATAATAATCATCGGCAGATATTCGAAGCATATGCCGTACTGATGTTTCCCCTGATTCAAATTCGTATGTGCTTCGAGCCAATACATGAAGGTTCTCTGATAGAGGTTCTCTGATAGTGTACCAGACCGGTGAAAATTCTTCAGTCATAGATCATTTATCCTTTCTGAGCAGTCTGTAAATCAGCCCTGTGTGTGAATGTAAAAGCCTCCTTTCCATAAAAGCTTTCACTTATGCTTCTCCCGGTACTGTCCCGGCGTCCTGCCTGTATAACTCTTAAACCTCCGGGTAAAGACATGGTCATCCTCATAGCCCACCGCCAGGCCAACCTCCTTGATGCGCATATGCGTCGTACTCAGAAGCTCCCTGGCCTTCTCCATCCGCAGGCTCATCAGGTAGTCGGAGGGCCGCACGCCCACGCTGTTTTTAAACATGACGGAAAGCGTCACACTGCTGATGTGCAGCTGTTCCGCCAGCGCCGCCATCGTCAGTTCCGGGCTGGCGTAATTTTCCTGCATATAACGGATAGCGCCGTCCACCATGTCAGTGTCATCCCCACTTCCCTGCTCATCCTTCTGCGAACTCCCCTCAATGATGACGCGGCAGGCGTCAGACAACAAATCATTGAAATCCTGAATGCTCATACACTGGGAAAGCGTAAATACATTATAAAGTTCCACAGACGCAGCATCCTGCCCCTTCCACTCTGTGAAGAGAACATGCAGAATCTCACTATAAATCAGTCGGAACGTAAAAAGTGAAATATTCTCTTTCGTCATCCTTCTGCAGATATCGTCCACAGCTCTTGTGACCGCGTCTTTGTCCCTGTTTTTCAGAGCCATTTTCAGATTTTGCAGATAATAATCCGGAAGCACATCCGACGACTCCGTCTGATTGAGCTCATCAAAACGTAAGATCTGCGTCTGTCCGCGCAGGAACACATTTCCATAAGCCGTATCCGCCTCCAGATAAGCGGCCGGCCCCTCTGTCAGGTCCGTATGGTAAGCGCTCACCGCCATACAGAAATCATCGGCGCTCTCCTTTCCAATACGGAAAATTTCTCCCAGAATATTCTCAATCCTCTCCTGCGAATCCGAGAACAGGACAAAGAGGCTCTGTCCATGCCCCACCAGGCGGATCCCATAGCCATCAACGGAGGCCGATTGTCTGATCGCAGTCAAAATATACTTGCCAAACGAAAGATCGTCCTCGGTCTCGCTGTCTCCCCAGACCAGCGCGGCCAGGTACAGACTTCCCGTCTTGATCTCTGCTTCCGCAGCCGCCCTTTTCACCTTTTCCTCATTCGCAAAAGAACCTCTGAAAAACTCTGATGCAAACTGAGATTTCCTGGCTTCCAGATTCTGCTGTTCCTGACGCACATTCGTTTCCACCAGCATCTGGATGCCGCTCTCAATATCTTCGAAATTATAGCTGCTCTCCTCCGGATTCAGCATTCGATTTAAATTTCTCACACTGGAAGCCACATATCTGGAAAAAACGAGAATTAAAATCATGGCCGGGAAAATACACACAATCAGCAGGAAAATAATGCCCCACTGTCCGGACACAACTTTGGCCCGGAAAAATTGCAGTGATTGAAGTGAACAATAAACCAGTCCGCTGTCTCCCTCTTCCACTGTCAGATAATAATTCACGCCGTCAATTTTCACTTCACCGGAAAACCCGCTTAAGGAAGCTTCCTGCGTCAACGCCACCAGCAGATCTTCGTCTGCCACCGTCACGGAGCCACGCTGCACAATCACCTGTCCATCGTAGATAATATAGTCCGTCCGCAGATTATCCGCCTCATCCTCTAGCAGGGTATCATAATATGTTCCCGGTACCAGAAAAACCAGTGTTTCATCATAAGAAGGCGCAATCGTCTGTATAAAAACAGTAACCTGTGCATTGTCCAAATAGGTTTGAATCCAACCGCCAATCACTTCCTGCTCCGGAAATACTTGTAAGTTCTTTTCCTCGGAATATAAAGCTTCTTTGAAAATTTGTCTATCCGTTTCCTGAAAAACACAGGCTCTTTGCAGGAAAAAGTCTACTTCAACAGAAGTTCTATGATTATACATATAGCTGTCCTCATGATACAGGTACAGCATCATGTCATAAAACTGACTTGCCGTAGTATATTCGTAAAGCTTCTCCTTCAGTTCAGTCGATCTCTCAGGATATTCAGAAAGCAAAAATCCAGTCACATCATCGGCCAGTCCAATCTGATAAACAATATTATTCAAAACTTGTATTTCATTCTCATGGCGTAGCGCCACATTAGATAAATGTTCCTCATTGGAAGCCGTAAAGTCATCATATATCGTTCTGTAATAAAACCGATATAACCATACACTCAAAATAAGGATAACCAGAATCATGAATGCGCTAAACGCAATAATAAGATAAAGAAAATCCCGGTTTTTCAGTTCTTTCAATATTTTCTTCATGAACCAGTCCCCCACGCCCGAAGAACCTCTTTGTTGAAAGCTTCTTCAATCCAGACTTCCGCACCCCTGAACACAAAGCTGCCACAAATTTACAAACAAGGCCCTGCGGGCGCAATTACCGACAGAGCCTTGTTTATCTTTTTCGACTACTTTCCTACGTTCTGTTTATTATACTGCACAACCCATTGTACATCAATCAAAACCTGGCTGTCTTTTTACAATTTTACCTTTTTCTGCCGGATTAAACGTCACTAGCCCAAATCCATGGTATCGATCGCATCCTGATACATCTGTACATAGTCCGCTACACCCATATTGTCAAACATGGTTACAAACGTATTCCAACTGTCATCTGTAACTCCATCTTTGATAAACGCAGTCATATTTTCTGCAACTGCGTTTTTAATATCAGTTTCAACCAGCGTGCAAGACGCAAGTTGATCAGATGTCAGCGGCGCCATATCCAGATAATCATTAGAATACTTCTGAATCAGGCCAGCCTCGTCATAAAGATCGCAATACTCCGTTTTCTCAATTCTCTGCTCCGGCATATTAAATGTCTCAGAAATGTAAATGCCAGGTGCAAAGAACAAGGCATTACTGCCAAACCAACTCTCCGTTTCCGTAGTTCCATCAACGGTAGAATTGATCTTACCATTCTCGTCATATTCCCAGCCGCTTCCCTGATCTGCTGTTCCTTCTTCCCCATAATGCAAAGAAAACATCATCTCTGTTTCCAGCATGGCATCCAGCCAGCGCATGGACTCCGCAACATATTGATTTGTACAGGTAATATAAGCTCCATCTGTGGCGATTTCCAAATAACGATACAGGCTTGCGCTGTCCGGTGTCCAGAGCACACTATTGGCCGCAACGCCGTCATCAAAGCCCATTGCCAGTAATCTCCACGCCGCAAAAAATCCCACGTTTCCTTCTGCCAGTTTTGTACCAATGGTTGTACCATCCTGAGAAAAGACCTCCGGATCCAGCAGCCCCTCCTCATACAAAGTGTGGAACCATTCCATGCCCTCCCTGAATTTATCCTGCACCGGAGCAAACTGCACCTGTTTTTCATCATCGATATAAATCCATTTGTCCGGATCAACCGGCAGGCCAAACAGAGGCAACATATAACGAATGCCATAAAATCCAATGTCCATGTCCATTTCAAGCGCAACTTCATCTGTATCACCATTTCCATTCGGGTCATTGTTCGCAAATGCACGAAGCACATCGGTCATGTCATCCACATTATCAGGCGTATCCAAATCTAACGCATCCAGCCAGTCCTGATTAATAAAGAAATGCTGCTGTGTATTGATATTTTGTCCTACCAAATACCCGACCGAATACACCTGACCATCCGACGCAATAAGGCTTACTGTCGGGTCATCTTCCTCCGCATCCCGCCTGGACGTATAATTAGGCATATGTTGATTAATTAAATCATCCAACGGAATCACAATACCCTGGGTCACACCATACTCTTCGTCATCAACTGAACTACTACAGCAAATAATGATGTCCGGATATTCACCAGATGCGAAAGCCAAATTCAGTTTCGTATCCCAGTCGGAATCCTTAATGATCTCCCATTCCACATGAATATTTGTTTGTTCCTCCAACCGTTGCAGGGCAGGCATTTCATCCGTGTTTGTCAATGAATCCTGATCCCGGATGGCCATCATGACATTCAGCGTAATCGGCTCATTGACAATCGGATACCCTGTTTCATTGAAATTGCTGTTCTCTGCGGTCTCTTCTGACGAATCGGATGATGAAGTCTCCGTCTCAGAAGAACTGTCCGTGGTGCTCGTGCTGCTGTCAGATGAAGAACATCCCACAAGCCCCATTGCCGCTAAGCCGGTTCCTCCGACCGCAGCGGTCCTCAAAAAATCTCTTCTTGTTAACATTCTACGTTTCATTTGCTTCCTCCTTCTTTCTTGAAAATCATTTTATGTGAATCTGCTTCCGAACACAACATCGCATTATCCTTTCAGAGAGCCGATCATCACGCCTTTCTCAAAATATTTCTGCATAAACGCGTACAGGATCACCACCGGGCCGGTCGCCACCACGATGATACAGTATTTTGCCACATTGGCGATCCGAAGTGCTTCCTGCATAGATGCTGCACTGTCAGCCATGGACATCATATAGTCTCCGGAGGTATCCACTTGTGACGTTGCCAGGATTTCCCTCAGAACAGTCTGCAACGGGAGTAATGCCCTGTCCCTGATATAAACCAGCCCTGTAAAGTAGTCGTTCCACTTTGCCACTCCATAATAAACCGCCAGCACGGCAATAATAGTCTTGCTTAAAGGTAGCACCGCCTTCCCGAAATACTGAAAATGTGTCGCCCCATCAAGCATGGCGGCCTCATACAGATCCTCCGGAATACTGTTCTGGATATAGGTTCTCGCCACCATCAGGTTCCATACACTGACACAACCCATCAGGATCAGTACAAGCCTGGTATTATACATGCCAATATCCCTCATTACCAGAAATGTCGGGATCAGCCCTCCATTGAAGAACATCGTAAAAACAAAAAAGAAATTGATTACGCCCTTTCCTGCAAATCCGGGTCTTGACAATGCATAAGCTGCACACAGCGTCACAAAAATACTGATGACCACACTGGAAAAGGTATAAAACAACGAATTAGCGTAAGACGTCCACAATTCCTTGTACTGTAAAATATACCGATAGCCAATCAGAGAAATATCCACCGGGTGCCAGATCACCTCTCCTCTGACAATCGCGTCCGGATCAGAAATCGATGCAATGCACACCAGGTACAATGGATACAGGATGATCAGCATGATCCCAATCCAGAATACAGTGTTGAAGATATGAAACACTCTGTTGCTTAAACTCATCTGCTTTTTCTTCATGCCGACCTCCTTTCCTAAAACAGTCCCACACTGGTCGTCTTTTTCGCGATTTTATTGACTGTAATAATCAGGACAAAATTAATCACATTCACAAACAGACCAATGGCCGCCGTATAGGAAAACTGCCCGCTGCCCAGTCCCACATTATAGACATAGACGCCAATGATATCGGAGGTTGATACGTTCCCCGCCGTCTGCATGACCAGGACTTTATCCGTATTGCTGGAAAGCGTCTTGCCGCAGTCCAGGATAAAGACCATCACAGCTGTAGGAACCAGTGTAGGCAGGTCAATGTAGCGAATCTTCTGCCAGATGCTCGCGCCATCAATCTCCGCGGCCTCATAAAGAGAGGGATCAATGCCGGTCAGTGTCGCGATATAGAGGATCGTGCTGTATCCCGCCGACTGCCAGATACCGGAGATAATATAGATACTACGAAACGCTCCCTCCTCTGACATATAGTCGATCGCCTTCAGTCCGAGCGCTTCTCTTGCAAAATTCAGGATTCCACTGGTCGGGGAAAGAAAGATATACAGCATACCGGCCAATACCACTGTGGAAATAAAATACGGCACATAAATTGATGTCTGGATGAAGCGTTTGGCCTTTCCTTCCACCCTGTTTAGTAAAATTGCCAAGATTATCGGCACTGGAAAACTCCACAGCAGATAATATACATTCAATAAAAGCGTGTTGGATAAAAGCCTCCTAAAATAATACGCATTAAAAAACGTCTTGAAATGCTTCAATCCCACCCAGGCGCTGCCGGCAATGCCCTGCACTAGCTTATAATCCTTGAACGCGATCTGCACGCCATATAACGGCATGTAATTAAATACGAAGAAATAGATAATCGCCGGCAGAACCAGCACATACAACTGCCAGTCGTTTTTCAGGATCGTCTTCAGACTTCTTTTTTTCTTCTTTGTGGGCAACGCCAATGCTGTCTCGCTCTTTTTTCTTTTTTTCAAATGTTGCCACTCCCTTCTGTTTCATTCTTTGTCTTTTCGCTTTCTTCTTTCTGGTTGCGGTTTGTCCTGTTCTCCGGAATCTGCAAAAATCCGACATTTTTCACAATTTCTGTTCGTCCGTGCCTCTCCTTTTATGGCAAAATTATAAGCAGGGGTTTTTCCTTTCTTCAAGGTTTTAAAATTTTACCCCTGCTTTTTTCTTGTCCTTTGTGATTTATTCACAAATTCATTTTTTATAAAATGTAAAATCTGCACAGACACGCTTTGACAAATTCGTGAAGGGACGAAATTTTATACCTTTTTTCCCAGCGCCGCCAGCACCTTCAGGATTGTCTCTTACCATGTAATATTCTCTTGACCTGCTCCGCATTTTCGGCTAAAATACAATTATTCTAAATTTTAGCCGAACGGAGGTCATCCCATGAAATATATTCCCCGCGATATCGAACACAAAATTACTGCTCTGAACAAAGAATATTCCTGCCTGCTCATCACCGGTCCGCGCCAGGTGGGGAAGTCCACCGTTCTGGAGCATTTGATGGAGCCCGAGAGGAAGCGTGTCGCCTTAGATGACCTGCAGGAACGTGCCCTTGCCAGACGGGATCCTGCCATGTTTCTGCAGATTCACGAAGCCCCTGTCTTGATTGACGAGGTACAGTACGCGCCGGAGCTGTTTCCCTATATCAAAATCGCCATCGATAACGGGGCGCCCGCCGGTTCGTTCTGGCTGACCGGCTCCAGAATGTTTCACTTAATGAAACCGGCACAGGAATCACTGGCCGGACGGGCAGCGATTTTACAGATGACCTCATTATCTCAACATGAAATATACGGAAGCGGAGAGAACGCTCCGTTCACCGTTTCCCTGCCTGACATAAAATCCCGCGCCGCCACCCACGCGCCCGCGAACTTAAGCGAGCTCTACGCCCGTATCTGGCAGGGCTCTATGCCCGGCCATGTAAGCGGTAAATTTACCGACCGCGACGTCTTCTATTCCAGCTATCTGGCAACCTACATCGACAGAGACGTGTCCGAGGAAATTGAAGGCGTGGATAAACTTCTGTTTCACGACTTTATCCGCGCCGCCGCCTGCCGTGTCAGCCGGATGCTGAATGTCCACGACATCGCCAAAGATGTAGGCGTAACCGACGCTACCGCCAAAAGCTGGCTCTCCGTCCTGGAAAAATCCAGCGTCATTTTTTACCTGCGTCCGTACTCCAACAATCTGCTGCAGCGCACTGTCAAAACGCCGAAGCTATATTTCTTCGACACCGGACTGGCGGCCTTTCTGACCCGCTACTCCACGCCGGACATCCTGACAAACGGGGCCATCAACGGAGCCATTCTGGAAAATTATGTCATCGCAGAGCTTCGCAAAAGCTGGCTGAACGACGGGAAGGACTGCCCGCTGTGGTACTACCGGGACAAGGACAGCAATGAAATCGACGCCGTCCTGGAATCCGACGGCCAACTCCACCCTCTGGAAATCAAGCGTTCTGTCAATCCCGGCACCGAGCTGACCGGCGCCTTCAAAATCCTGGATAAAAGCGCCGTTCCACGCGGCATGGGCGCTGTCCTCTGCATGAGAGAGGAACTGACGGCCATTGATCAGCAGAACCTGGTGGTGCCGGTCTGGATGATCTGAAAATTTATACGCAAAAGGCGCAGATGCGGAATAGACCGCGTCTACGCCTTATATATTGAATACATTTCCTCTATAACGACCCCTTGCGGCTGATGCTCAGCCACACGCTGCCCACGCCCAGCAGGATCAGGTAAAGACCCAGCACGCCGCCCAGCGTGATGAACGCGATCCGCGGCTCAAAGAGCATGACAAAACCCAGACAAATGCCGATGATATTGATGATCGGGCTGAAATAATAATGCAGATTTCCAAAGGTGAAGCGAATATAATTTAACCGCGTCAGACGGGAGACGCAGTGCGCGATAAACCAGAGCGGGAATAAAATGAGCAGCACCGCCTTGCCCGCGTCCTGGTGAAGCAGCAGCATGCAGCCGGTCATCACGCTTAAAATGCCCGTGATCAGAGAAAGCACAGGGCCAAAGCCGAAGAACACCTCCTGTCTTACGTAGGCCACAAGATCAAGAACGCCCAGGCCAACAGCCAGTATGGCATAAATGACAACCGCGCTCGTGTAAACAAGGTTTGGACGAACCAGCGTCAGCACGCCCAGCGCAATCAGAACAATCCCCTCCGCCAGGCGAACCCGGCCGTAACCAGAATGATTTCTCATACTTCCTGCCCTCCTGCCATCGGCTCTTCCTGCATTGGCTGCCCGTAATCATCCTGCGTGCGGGTATCCGTGATCGCGATCGGCCTCTGTAAGATTTCCATGAACTCCTCGCCCGTGATGGTTTCCTTTTCATAAAGGTACATGGCGATTTCATCCAGCTTCTGCCGGTTTTTCTCCAGGATTTCCAGCGCTTTCGCGTGCTGCGTCTTCACAACCTCCACGACCTTTAAATCAATCTCTCTCTGCGTTTCTGCCGAGCAGGCTAAGGAAGTGTCGCCGCCCAGGTACTGATTGGTCACAGTCTCCATGGCCACCATGTCAAAATCATCGCTCATGCCGTACTGCGTGATCATGGCTCTGGCTAACTTTGTCGCCTGTTCGATATCATTAGAAGCGCCCGTCGTGATTTCTCCGAACACAAGCTCCTCCGCGGCCCGGCCGCCGGTATAAATCGCGATCTTGTCCTCGATCTCGCCCTTGGTCATCAGGTATTTATCCGCGGTTTCCACCTGCATGGTATATCCCAGCGCCCCGGAGGTGCGGGGAATAATCGTGATTTTCTGCACCGGTGCTGTATGGCTTAAGGACGCTGTCACCAGCGCATGCCCCACCTCGTGATAAGCCACGACCTGCTTTTCATGATCGGAAATCACCGCGTTCTTCTTCTGATATCCCGCGATAATCACCTCCACGCTCTCCTCTAAGTCCGCCTCCGTCACATACGTCCGGTTGTCACGCACCGTTCTCAGCGCCGCCTCGTTCACGATATTGGCTAGTTCCGCGCCGGAGGCGCCGGAAGCCATTCTGGCGATGGTGTGAAAATCCACGTCCTCGCCCAGCTTGATTTTGCGGGAATGCACTTTTAAGATTTCCTCGCGGCCTTTCAGATCAGGCAGCTCCACCGGCACGCGCCGGTCAAACCGTCCGGGTCTGGTCAGTGCCGGATCCAGCGACTCCGGTCGGTTCGTGGCCGCCAGAATGATGACGCCGTTATTGCCCTCGAAGCCGTCCATCTCGGTCAGCAGCTGATTTAAGGTCTGCTCTCTCTCATCATTTCCGCCCATCACGCTGTCACGCTTTTTGCCGATGGCGTCGATCTCGTCAATGAACACGATGCAGGGAGCCTTTTCCTTCGCCTGCTTAAACAAATCACGCACTTTGGAAGCGCCCATGCCGACGAACATTTCCACAAACTCGGAACCCGACATGGAGAAAAACGGCACATTCGCTTCCCCGGCGACCGCCTTGGCCAGCATCGTTTTACCTGTGCCTGGAGGGCCGACAAGCAAAACGCCCTTGGGCATCGACGCGCCGACATCGGTATATTTCTGTGGATTGTGCAGATAATCCACGATCTCCGCGAGACTCTCCTTCGCCTCCTCCTCACCGGCAACATCTGAGAAATGGATGCCCTCAGAGTCCGGCACATAGACCTTGGCGCTGCTCTTGCCTGACCCCATGCCGCCGCCGAAGGACATGGCGTTTTTGCCGCCCATGGCGTTCATCATCTTTTTGCTCATATACTGCCCCAGCGCGATGAAAATCACTAACGGCAGCACAAAGGAGACCAGGAAGCTCAGGATGGGCGATGTCGTCGAGGTCTCTACCTTTGAAAACGTCGCCCCTGACGCGTACAGACGCTCCACCAGGTTCGCATCGTCCATGGCGATCGTTAAGTAAATATTTTCCCCGGACGCGTCAGTGAAATAAATCTCCTCATCGTCGATTTCCACCTCGCCGATGTCCTGCTCCTCGATCATCCTCATAAAAGTGCCGTAATCCACCTCCGTCACGGTTGTCGCAGAAGAGGCAATCAACGGCGAAATAATCAGATCAAAGACGAGCATGATGAGAAGCACAATCACATAATAGTAAATCAGTGGTTTCCTTGGATTTTTGACTTCTTTCATAAGCATTCTCGCTTTCTTTTGCGGGCGCACAGGCGATCTTTAGCCTGAAAACCGGATCTCCCACTCCTGGCCTGTACGCTGTTTGACAGTTTCTGTTGTTCTTCAAGGAAAAAATCTAGCACGAAAATTAGCACTCG
>JAJQFS010000035.1 GCA_021200995.1 Lachnospiraceae bacterium
TTTTCAAGGGTTCTCACCTCTTTTGACGTCATCAAGTGTCGAAAACGGGATCATATATCATATCTGTCGGAATGTCAATGTGAATACAGCAGAAAATTCGAAAAATCCGAACTCAATGAGCTCGGATTTTCTTGTAAGTGGACCATAGGGGGATCGAACCCCTGACCTCCAGATTGCGAACCTGGCGCTCTCCCAGCTGAGCTAATAGCCCCTGACAGAAATGTATTGTAGCACAATCTGAAAAATACTGCAAGAGAAAATTTGGAGGAAACAGAAAAAGAAAAAATTAAAAAAGTCAAAAGAATAAAAAGTTAAAATTTCTCAGAAAAAAGTCTTTCCTTTTCCCATAAACATGCTACAATGCAGAAGGCTGCACGTCCATACGCAGCCTTCTTTTTCATTCTGTAAAATTTAAGAGGAAATCGATTATGAAAAAAGCATCTATCCACATTGACAAACACTTCATCACCGGGCAGGTGGACGAGCGGATCTACGGCTCCTTCATCGAACACCTGGGCAGAGCCGTCTATGAGGGAATTTATCAGCCGGACAGCCCCTTTGCAGACAAGCAGGGGCTTCGTCAGGACGTGATCGACCTGGTCAAAAAGCTCAATGTCCCCGTTGTCCGCTATCCGGGCGGCAACTTCGTCTCCGGCTATCACTGGGAGGACGGCGTCGGGCCAAAATCAGAACGCCCCGAGAAAATCGACCTCGCCTGGAACGTCATCGAGACCAACCAGTTCGGCTTAAATGAATTCATGGACTGGGCGAAGAAGGCCAACACCACTCCCATGATGGCGGTAAACCTCGGAACGAGAGGCGCCGAGGACGCTAAAAATCTCGTGGAATACTGCAATTTAAAGGGCGGCAGCTACTACAGTGACCTGCGCAGAAAGCACGGCTATGAGCAGCCCCACAATATCAGACTGTGGTGCCTGGGCAATGAGATGGACGGTCCCTGGCAGATGGGCCACAAAACCGCCGCGGAATACGGACGGATCGCCGCGGAAGCTGGGCGGCTGATGAAAATGGTAGACCCTGACATTGAACTGGTAGCCTGCGGCAGCGCGGCTCTCACCATGCCCACCTTCGGCGAGTGGGAATATACCATTTTGGATGAATGCTACGATCAGGTGGATTATCTGTCCCTCCATCAGTATTACAATAACAGAGCAAATGACACGGCGGACTTCCTGGCGAACACTGTGGCCATGGATCAGTTCATCAGCTCGGTAGTCTCCATCTGCGACGCCGTTAAAGCCAAAAAAAGAAAGAAGAAGTCCATCAACCTCTCCTTCGACGAGTGGAACGTCTGGTACCATTCCAGCGAGCAGGATAAAAAACTGGAGCGCTGGTGCAAAGCGCCGCATCAGCTGGAGGACATCTACAATTTTGAGGACGCCCTGCTTGTGGCCGGCATGATGATCACCCTCTTACGCCACGCGGACCGCGTGAAGGTCGCCTGTCTGGCGCAGCTCGTGAACGTCATCGCGCCCATCATGACCTCCGATACCGGCGCCTGGAAACAGACGATTTATTATCCGTTCGAGATGATCAGCAATTACGGCCGGGGCACGGTTCTTCACACCCTGACCGACTGCCCCGTCTATGAGAGCAGCCACGGCGACGCGCCATACCTGGACGCTGTCTGCACCATGGATAATGACGAGAACCTGACCTTTTTCCTGGTCAATAAAGACCTGAATGACTCCATGGAGCTGACTGTCGACCTGCGCCAGTTTGAGGGCTATCAGGTGAAGGAGCATGTCGTCCTCACCAATCCCGATGTGAAAGAGGTCAATACCGAGGAGCACCCGGACACGGTAACACCGGTCAGACTTCCCGTTGGAAACTGCTCCGATGCAGCTTCCTCCATCACCGGCAGAAACAGCGCCGTTGTGGAGGGCGGAATCCTGAAGGCCACGCTCTGTGATAAAAGCTTCCATATGATCAGACTGGGGAAATAATTTCTCAGTCCCTCTTCCCTGGCAGCTGCACCAGAATAATCGCCGCAAACATAATGACACGGCCCATCAGCTCCCGCCCGGACAGGCGCTGGTGCAAGATTACCCAGCCGGAGAGCAGGGAAATCACCGATTCGAGACTCAAAATCAGGGACGCCACGGTGGGGTTCATGCCGCGCTGCCCCACGATCTGCAAGGTATAAGCCACGCCGCAGGACATGACACCCGCGTAGAGAATCGGCAGCCAGGCCGCCAGAATCTGTGAAATTTCAGGCGTCTCAAAAAGCAGCATGCATACAAATGACAGCACACCGCAGGTAAAAAACTGAATGCAGGACATTTTCACGCCGTCCACCAGCGGTGTGAAGTGATCGATCACCAGAATATGAAAAGAAAACGCCACCGCGCAGAGGATTAAAAGAATGTCCCCGAAATTCAGTGCCTGGCTGTCTCCCGTCATGCAGAGCAGATAGAGGCCCGCGATGGCCATCGCGACCGCGGCCCAGACACGCAGCCCCGTTTTCTGGTGCAGAAAGATGCCGAAAATCGGCACCAGGACAATATACATGGCGGTGATAAAGCCCGCTTTCCCGACGGAAGTATACTGGATGCCGAACTGCTGCAGGCTGGAGGCAATGAAAAGGATGACACCGCAGCTTAAGCCGCCGGCCAATAAGTTTTTCCGGGAAGTCTGTTTGTCTCCGGCAGATTTTCGATTATTTTTATTTAAAAGAGCAATCACCGGCACCAGCACCGCCGCCCCGATCAGATTTCTCACCGCGTTAAAAGTAAAGGGCTGGACATAGTCCATCCCCACACTCTGCGCCACAAACGCGACGCCCCAGATTGTGGCAGTCAGAAGTAAGAGTAAAGACTGCCGTAAAGTAAATTTATTCATAAAATCTCTCTCCAGACTACAGCACGCTCCTCAAAAACTGCTGCGCCTGCGGCGTCTTCGGATTGCCGAATATCTCCTCCGGCGTCCCTTCCTCCAGAATCTGTCCGCCATACATGAAAATCACCTTGTCCGCCACTTCCCTGGCAAAGCCCATCTCATGCGTCACGCAGAGCATCGTCATTCCCTGGTTGGCCAGGTCCTTCATCACGTTTAAGACCTCTCCGACCAGTTCCGGATCCAGCGCCGAGGTAGGCTCGTCAAAAAGCATTACCTTCGGCTCCATCGCCAGGGCCCTCGCGATGGCCACACGCTGCTGCTGCCCGCCGGAGAGCTTGGACGGATAGACATCCGCCTTGTCCGACAGACCAACTTTTTCCAGAAGTTCGCGGGCCGTCTCCTCCGCTTCTGTCTTTTCTTTTTTGCGCACATTTACCGGCGCCAGCATGACATTTTCCAGCACCGTCAGATGTGGAAAAAGATTGAACTGCTGAAATACCATTCCCATCTCCAGCAGCATGTCCGCGAATTTTTCCTTTTCCATCTTGCTGACAGTAGCGTCATTTTCACGATGATAGAATAACTCATCCTCAATATAAATTTTGCCGCTGGTGATTTTTTCCAGCGTATTCAGAGAACGCAGGAAAGTGGATTTTCCGGCGCCCGAGGGACCGATGATGACCACTACCTCGCCCTGCTCCACCGTCAGGTTCACATTCTTTAAGACCTTCAGATCCCCGAAGTCCTTGCACACATTTTCTGTCCGAATCATCGACATGGCTTACTTCTCCTTCCATATTGACGCAATCCCTTCATGCCTCAACCTGTCTTCTGTTCAGGAAGCGGCATTTCACCGCTGCGCTCGTTTACTGATAAACCGAATACTTATTCTCCAGCTTATTGAAAATAAAGGTGAAGAACGCCGTGATGATCAGGTACAAAATCATGGCCGGTATGTAGACCAGCGCTGTCGCCGAGGACGAGGAAATCGCCCTCGTTACCTTAGTCAGATCGGTCAGGCCAATGATGGCAACCAGGGATACATCTTTTAAAACCATGATGAACTCATTGCCGACCGGCGGGATCAGCCGCCGCACCGTCTGCGGAATAATCACCAGGCGCATCGTCTGACCATAGGTCAGACCCAGAGCCTTCGCCGCCTCAAACTGGCCCTTGTCGATAGACTGGATACCAGCACGAATATTTTCCGCCAGATACGCCGCCGTGTTCAGCACATAAGCAATCAGCGCCGCTACAAACGCGCTGCGGATCGTCAGCGCCGGATTCAACTGCGGCAGGCCGAAATAGATGAAATAGATCTGCATCAGGAGCGGCGTCCCGCGGAAGAAAAAGATATACGCGCTGCAGGGCGCGCTTAAGATTTTATGCCTGGACATCTTGCCCAGAGCAAGGAAAACAGCCAGTACCAGACCGATGCTGACTGAAATGATCGTAATGATGATGGTGGTGCGCGCGCCGTTTAACAGCTGCGGCATCCAGCGGATTATTTTCTCTATCATGCTCCTGATTTCCTCAAATTTCATCCCGCGGGGTCAGACCCCGCGGGATGCGACCTATCAACAAATTTACTCCACTCCGAAGCCTTCCGCCAGCCCTTCGATCACATCCTCCGTGCCGAAATACTTCACTGCCAGCTCCGCCATGGTGCCGTTCTCAAACAACTCCGCCATGCCTTCGTTAATCTTCTCCGCCAGCGCCTCATTGCCTTGCTTCATGCAGATCACGATCGGCTCTTTCTCATCAGACTGCCATACAGTCTTATAATTGGTCGCTTCATCGCCCAGATAATAAGAAGCCACAACAGAGTCTGTGCAGACCGCGTCCACACGTCCCGCCTTGATTTCATCAAAAGCGTTGATGACCTTCTCATACTGTCTTAAATCCGTATCCAGGCCGTTTTCGATGTATTCCTGAATCAGGTAATCCGCTGTGGTCTCCATCTGTACCGCAACAGCCATTCCTTCCAGATCCATGATGTCCGCGATCTCCGAATCATTGGGAACCACGATCACAGGCGCGTTGGCTACATACGGGGAAGAAAGCAGATAGTTGTTGTCTCTGTCCTCCGTGTAGGAAACGCAGGAAATGATGCAGTCATATTTGTCCGTCGTCACGCCCGCAAAAATGCCGTCCCACGCGGTATCCACGATCTCTAACTCCAGGCCAAGCACCTCCGCTAAAGCGGTAGCCACTTCCACATCATAGCCGATGGGCGTCGCGCCGTCCTCATCAAAATACTCCATTGGAGGATAGCCGATCTCCATGCCTACCATCAGGACGCCTGACTCAATCGTGTAATCACTGCTCTCCTCAGCTGCCTCAGAAGACGTTTCCGCCTCCGTGCTCTCTTCTGTTTGCGTCGCCGCTTCCGTGCTCTCGCTGGAGCTTGAGCTGGAACCGCAGCCGACAAGCATGGCCGCGGTCATCATGGCCGCCAGGGCCGCCGACAAAATTCTTTTTTTCATGATGTTCCTCCTCTTTCTTCTGCCTTTCTTTACATGAAAGAAGGCAGTCCCTCTCCATATCGGGACCGCCTTGTCTCAAACACTACTTATAACACTTTATTCATATTTATGCAAGAGTTTTTCAGAAAAAATACATAAAAAGGTCTTCACGCCTTATGAAACAGTCCTTCCTCCGGAAACTCTTTCAGCAGCTCCCCTACTTTCTCAAAGGTCTGCGGCAGCTTCTCTTTGATAAAATCCAGGGCAAAGATCACATTTAAGCACCACTGGGACACAAAGTTCGTGCTGATCCAGGGAATCTCCTCCAGCACCTTCTGATTGCCGGCATTGGGCGTATCAATCACCGCGAAGCCGTCGTGCTCGCCCTCATGCATCAGGCTGTGGAAGAGATACTGCCAGGTCTTTTTCGCCAGCGCCTCATCCCGCAGATACCAGGCGGCATATGCCGCGATGCCGGACGCCATGAACGGCAGGGAAAACTGCCGCTCCCCGATGATGCCATTCGATTCCTTTAACTGCGTCTCCCAATCCAGGTAATAGAAGCGCCCATATTGCGCCAGCATTTCGTTCCACTGCGGATCATCCAGCAAAAGTGTCAGCTCCGTCCAGACCTCGGCCGCGCCCATACAGATCTGCAGATGCGTGCCGCCGCTCGTCCTATCGCCGATATAACGCAGATGCGCGGTTTGCGGATCAAACTCAAAATTCGGTCCTGAGACCAGGCGCAGGGGCGTGTTCGAAATGTCCTCGATACCGGTGCGGATTTTCTTTTCATAAGCGGTATCCCCTGTTCTCTCCCACTCAGTCATCCAGTCAGAGACTAACGAGGACCAGTCCGGGCCGCTGCGGGCATGAGTCGGATACTCCATCTCTTCTTTCTGATAAAAATACCGCAGCGGGTCAGTCTCATACAATGCCTGCTCCGTGTCCTTTACCTCGCCGAAAATATCCTCCAGACGCCGTTCCCCTGTCAGATAATAATAATACCTGTGATGTCCCGCCATCGCGATGCGGGCCTCCTTGCAGGAGCAGCCCCAGTGGCGCACATTGTGACGGGAGCCAAGGCCCTGATATTTGCCAAAATGATAGATGTCCACCTCGGAGCAGTGACGGCACATCGCCTCCGCCAGAGAAAATACATCCTCTCTGCCGCTGCGCAAAAACATCAGCCACAGCCACAGCGTGGGCACCAGTTCCGTGTTCTGCCAGGCGTAGCCGCCCATGTCATATTTCCAGACATGACGCACAGAATCATAAGTATGCATGATATCGCCATAATTGAACAGGCCGTACCAGCGGCGGGTCTCAACTTCATTTTCATAAAATCGTACTGCTCTGTCCAGCTGTGTTTCCAACCAGCTCTCCACCGGCGTCTCCTCGCTTGGCAGACTCCAGTAGCCGAAGGCGCGCTTCTCATGATAATAAGAAGGTTCTCCCACATAAACAGCCGGTTTGTGTACCGCGCGGGCAAAGTCTTCCATCTCATTGTCTTTGGGAATGACGCCGTCAAAGCCCGTGAGCACCAGCGTGTTCGTATTGGCGATACCCACCGGATCCGCCCCCATCTCAGGAAAGCCCTCATAATAAGTCTCATTGTATCCGGTCGTGGCATAGTGGTGGAAATCATAAGCCTCCGCGGCTGGCGTGTAAATCCAGCAGGTGAGTGCGGCCGTCTCCTGATCCAGACCCTGTACCTCCAGTCCGGAGGGATATTTCTGCCAGAAATCGCGCTTGCCGATCAGAAGGCCGCCGTCTGTCCCTCCCACGGCCATGGTGCCCTGCGCCCGGTTTCCGTGCAGAGAATCAATAAAGCAGCAGTTCTTTTCAAAAATCTTTTTGCGGATGACAAAATGCGAGTCACTGTCCTGGATCAGCTGATAACGGCTCCATGCCGGCATATGATCTGCCGCATCCTGAATACTTTCCAGCGTCGGCTTTCCGGGACCAAGCAGCATCTTCTTTTCATTTTCATTGATATGAGGGAGGGTACGTTCCAGTGCATAGTCAACATCTTCCTGCGTCTGTGCCACAATCTTCCCGTCAATCTGGTCTTTGTAAATTTCCTGTGGAATTCTAGGGTGCCAGGAGGAAAGCAAAATGGACGCCTCATGGAAACAGCCGTGATCCGTGCCGAATTTCACATGCCGGTTGTAAATTTCACCCTGCAGAGGCATGTAAAAGCGGATACCAAGACCTTTCAGAAAATCGCGGTTCACATCCCCGTCATAAAGGAAGGTATGGGAAATCCCGATCTCACTGCTGTCCAAGCCAAAGGTCAGGCGCAGGACAAAGGGAATGATATGTTCGACATTGAGAAGCACATGGCTGCCCTTCAGCTTGAGACACCAGTACAGCGGTCCGTTGTCCTCCACAGTGACCCCGGAAATCTCCCCGACGCCAGGAAGCTCCGTGCGAAGCTGACACTCCGGCTCGTCGCCGTCCGCGTCCCGCGTTCCGTCTGCTGCCGCTGATTCTTTATCATCTGACGCCGACCCGCGTCTTTCCAGAATCAGTTTCAGTTCCGCGCGCTTTGCGCGTAATTTCCCATCGATATATAAATCCCGCATCACTGCGGTTCCGGACTTGGGAATGGTGACCGACACACGCTGACAATGCAGCTCATAAGCATCCGCGGTTTCTGTGAGTGCTGTCTGATACTGTTCATTCCGTCCGCATGCAGCCGAGTTCCGTTCTAATTTGCCCCCATTCCTGCATATTTCTGCTTCATTATCTATTTTTGCAGGATTTCCAGCATTTTCAGTACATACATACCCGTTTTTCGATTCAACTTGCGTCACTTCAACCGCGCGTCCCATCTTTTCACTGTCCGCGGTATGCGCCGCCCACTTTACACTGCCGTCCGGCCAGTACGCCGTCACACGGGACTGCACGGGAATCTGCTCCCCATCCTTTCCCGTCAGTACAAAGTCCTGCCTGGGTGATATATCACCCTTTGCCCAAACACTTCCAAACGTGGTATAGCCACTCACATTTCTGTTTTCCAATAAATGCAGTTTCATCTGATCTCCCACACTTTCAGATTCGCGTACTCCCCGATCATGGGGGCAAGCTGCCTGAAACCGATCTTTCCCCCAGTCAGCAAAGGCCCATATGTCTGTCCGTCGTCCGCGAAATGAAAAACCTCCAGCTCATTAATATAAAATAAAACATCAGCGCCCTTTTTCACCACACCGATCCGGTACATATCGTGCGCGTCCGCGACATCCGGGATCGGATCTCCGCCCTGGCTTACCAGATAAAAGCCGTAGCTCTTGCGCAGATTACAGGTATGAAACGCCCTCTCATCCGGCTCCTTACGCCGGAAATAGGAAACGTGAAAAGCATTGATATCACCATGATGATACTGCACATACTCTCCCGTCCGCTTCTGAAGGCTTCCATCAAATAAATCCTCCCCGTTTCTGCCCTTCGCGGCAAAAAACATCATGGCAAGTCCCGGCTCCCGGATGGGCTGAAAATCCCACTCGATGCAGACATCTGAGGGAAATTCCCGCGGACACCAGAGCACATAGTTCGCCTTCTGACCGTTCTCGGCCGCCATGGCGTTCTCCAGCCTGAGCTTTCCCTCCGGGAAAGAGATCAGCGCCCGTCCCTCCAGCACGAAATCCGCGATGTCCGCTTCACAGCTTAACGGATTTTCATAAATCAGTTTCATTTCATTCAGACCGTATCGTTCCATATCTGATTGCTTTCCTTTCTTTTGACGAAACATCCACAGCCGGATGCATACCCGCATAACATCACTTACGCAAACACCTGTTTATAATCTTCATCCCTCATCCTTTACATAATCAGACTATACTCCCAGCATTTTCATTTTACAAGTGACTGATTTGTCAAAAATGTATCATCATCTGTCATATTTGTCTGTCATTATTGATGACCTTATGAAACAATCTGTGGAATTCTGTTCCCTGACCGTCTTTCTTAGAAGTCGCCAAAAGAGCCGCACCCTTCCGGATGCGGCCCCTCTATGTCAGAATTAACTTTTTGTAATCTTTCCTGATATGTAGTGAAACAGGAAACGGCCAGATCAGGCCTTCTTCTTCGCCTGTTTGGAGAAAGTCTGTATGCCTTCCACGACCAGAACGATCGCCAACACCACCATGGCAGCAGCCAGAATCAGCTGGAACCAGTCGCCCCAGGCAGCGCTCGCGGCGCCAATCAGAACGATCTTCTTGCGAATGGTAATGACCAGGCTGGTCAGGGTTGCGCAAAGCATGAAGATCATAGGAATGAAGAACATCTTATTGTTCTTGCCCACGTTGCCAAGCCATGCAGCTACAGCCATCAGCGCGATACCGGCAAGCAGCTGGTTTGCAGCGCCGAACAGACCCCAGATCTGGCTGAGGCTTAAACCACCCAGGATGCATCCCACGATGACCATGAAGCCGGTACCTACTAACGGATAAGCCAAAACCTTGCGTACACCGGTCGCGTCCTTATAGGACTTCTCGTCCTCTTTTAAGAAGAGTTCAGAGAACATGAAACGGCTCAGACGGGTACCGGTATCCAGAGAGGTCAGCGCGAACACGGAAACCGCCAGCGTCAGCAGCGCGTAAATCGTCGCGTAAACCGCGGAGGTCTCAGTGCCGAACATGGTCGCGATACCGCTTGCGAACGCAACGGCCGGGGAACCGAACTCACCGTTCAGATATTTGGTATAAACCATACCAACCGCGATCAGGGAAATGATGCCCAGCGCGGACTCAATCAGCATGGAACCGTAGCCGATCTTTTTGGCGTCGCCCTCATTGGCCAGCTGCTTGGAGGTGGTGCCGGTCGCGATCAGGCTGTGGAAACCGGAGCATGCGCCGCAGGCCACGGTGATGAACAGAGTCGGGAACAAAGTACCCAAAGAATTGCTCCAGCCGGTGAATATCGGGATCTCAAAGGTCGCGTTGCCGGTGAAAGCAGTGGAAACAATACCGATCAGAGCCAGTGCCATCATGCCGTAAAGCAGGAAGCTGGACAGATAGTCACGGGGCTGCAGCATCACCCACACGGGCAGCAGAGAAGCCACTGTAATATATAAACCGATCAGAACAATCCAGGCCACACGAGTCATGGCAAGACCAACGTTTAAGCCGATCACGACGCTTAAAATGATGCCCACGATACCAACCACGGTCGCCGGTGCTGTCTTCATGCCGAAGCGGTTGGTCAGAATGCCGTAGATGATCGCCAGAACAATAAACAGTACGGAAACCATAGCGGTGGTCTGATTACCGGTCGGATTTAAGACAAAGCCGAAGGTCACCGCCGCGTCGGACGCCGTGTAGAAGGTACCCGCCACGACATTGACGAAGGACGCGATGACGAGGATCAGCACCAGCAGGGCAAACAACGTGAAGAGCTTCTGTGCTCTGCGGCCCATGGAGGTCTTGATGATCTCACCGACGGACTTGCCTCCATTACGAACGGACGCGAATAAAGAACCGAAGTCCTGCAGGCCGCCGAAGAAGATACCGCCAATCACACACCATAAAAATACGGGAAGCCAGCCAAAAACGGACGCCTGAATGGGGCCGTTGATGGGGCCAGCGCCTGCGATGGAAGAATAATGGTGTCCCAGTAAAACGATAGAGGGCGCCGCCACATAGTCCACTCCGTCTTCCATTTCCACCGCGGGGGTCTTTCTCTTGGGGTCAATTCCCCACTGTTTCGCCAGCCATGAGCCGTATGTCACATAGCCGATGAACAATACAACAATTGCTACAAGTATAATGAGTAACGCTGTCATATACTAACTACTCCCTTCCTTAGTTGGATAAAATTTCCGGGGTTGTAAATACCCCGTGATACATTGTATCAATGTATCGTGCTAAAGAGCTTCTGCAGGTCGCGGCCCTGGCGGTTGGCGGCCGTTTTCCCTGTGGAAAGCTCAATTGCAGCCAGCTTATAATGGCTCCAACCATAAAAACCATGGCGGTAGCTTTTGTAATGATGAAGCTTTGTAATCCGCTTCATCGCCTCCGGATCAATCCGATCCGCGAGAATGATCAGGATGATGTCGCTGTTGCGGTGATCCTTGTGCGGCTGCACCCGCCCGGTGCCGTCCTCCCAGGCCCGCAGATCCAGCGTCTCAAGCGTCTTTAAATCCAGCAGATCCTCCGTCGCGAAATACACGTATTCCTTCGAATCCGCTTCGCTGATCCGTGCGCTCCTGACCAGAAAATACTGCTCATCATGCAGGGAAAACTCCGCCTGCGCGGCGAAGGGTTCCATTGGATGATCTCTGTTGATATCATAATATTTCTCATAAGAACGCAGCAGCTTCGTGAGCGCTTCTGTTTTCTCCATGTATACTCCTGAAATAAAAACATCGATTTATAAACAATCGGTAAATTCTAAAATTTTTCTTAAGAAAAACTAGTGTCAGTATAAACCAAAGAAAATGTCGATTCAAGGTTCATGATTATGCAGAATCTTGATGTATTTTAACCTTTTTGATGTTTTTTACTGTGAAAATGAGGCTTTCCGGAGGCAGAGATTTTATTTTGGAACAAAACGGATTAAATTCATTTTCACAGAAAAATAACGCCCCGGGGAACCGCGGAGCTGATTTCATAAAAATTTACTGGATAATCACTGCTTTATTTGAGCGGGAGGCGAACACCGACTCGAACTGCGAGCGGCTGTATTCCACTTTTCCGGAAATCGGGTCGGCAATGGTGACAGTCGTATCCGTATAGCCGATCAGCACGGCGCCGTGGTCGTTGGTCGCGTACTCCATCCAGCGGCCGTCCTCGGTGTACCACCCCGTTGTGCTCCGTCTGTTCGCCATATAGATGGTCACCCAGACCATGACGGGCGTGTCATTGTCAATATAAGCATACAGATCGTCAAAGGAAATGCCTGTTTTGTCAACTGCCCGCAAGCTGCTGCCCTGTGCGGAAAGGTAACCGTTTACTTCTGTCAGGATCGCGGATACGCCGCAAATATATCCTGAACTGTGCGGATCGCCTACGAAATAATTCTCCATATCAGGGCCGATCTTATTGCCGTTTGCGTCGTAATAAAATGTGGCGGACGCCTTCGGCAGATAGTTGTCAGCCAGGTCCACCTTGTCCGCGGAAAATCCATAATAATTGATCAGCATGGTTGCCGCGACAGATTCGCAGCCTGTCGGCAGTTCCGGATTCTGATAAATGATGGAAAAGCCGGAAATCTGATGGCCGCTGTCAGATGCAGAGGTTGTCGTCGTGGTCGCCGCACCTGTTGTGGATGCAGCGTCCGCAGTGCCTGTTGCAGATGCAGCATTATTCGCGGCGGTTCCTTCGGCGGAAGGCTGCCTGCCTTCTTTTTTGCCGTATGTCAGATAATGGTTCAGCAGCGCGTCGAAATCTGTCCCGCAGGAGGCCTTTACATCCGCGTAGGTGTTTGCGTAATATTCCGCATCAAACACGGTGTCGTCGGAGAGAACGACCGTGGTAGAGGCTGAGGCAGACTGAGTTGCTGTGTCTGTGCCTTCGGCTGCGGCAGTATTTTCGTCTGCGGTCGTTTCCGCGGTTATGCTGTCATCCGCTTCTGTCTTATCACTCCCGGAAGCGCTGTCCCCTGTTTCGACCGTGTCTGCCGTGTCTGTCTCAGCTGCTTCGGTATTGTCTGTTTCCGCCGCGTCATCCTCAGATTCCGTATCAGCGGAAAGCGCATTTTCTTCTTCCTCAGCAGAAGCCTTCTCAGAATTCTCTTGTTCTTCGTTTTCCGCTTCTGCCAGTTCTGCTATCTCTACCTTCTCGACCCGCGGTCTGCTCTCCCCGCAGCCGGCCACAGCCAGAAGCATCGCCGCACACAGGGTCCATACAAGCATTTTTTTCATCATTTTATCCTTTCCGGCAGTTCGGTTCCTCATTCCGTCCCTGTCGGTTTTTTCAAAAAAGAACGCTCAGTCAGAATAGGTCAATTTCATTCTGTTGTCAAGAGGATGCTCTTGATCACCCGAAAAACATCCCTGCAAAAAAGATAAAAAGATTTGTTCTCAACTGTTCTCAAATTCAGTTCCAAGCAAAAAAACAGAAATCCCTTGAAACCAAAGGATTCCTGTCATAAAATGGAATCGGGGTAACAGGATTCGAACCTGCGACCTCACGGCCCCCAGCCGTGCGCTCTAGCCAAGCTGAGCCATACCCCGATGCGAATGATACTATATCACACTTTCGATAAATTTGTCAATACCATTTGCGATCCCGTTCACAATCTTGTCCTGGTATTCGTCCGTGGCCATCAAGGCGTCTTCTTCCGGATTGGTCATGTAGCCCATTTCCACGATAGTCACCGGCACCTGGCACCAGTTGATGCCGCTCATGGTATCCGTTTCCCAGACATACTGTTTCTTACATCCGGTCGCGGCTGCCAGCTCGTCCAGCACAGCAGTGGACAGCGCCTTGCTTTCTTCATACAGATCGGCATTGTAAGGATTATTGGCCGTCTGGCAGATGCTCATGGCGCCGCTCACGGTGGTGTCCGTGGAGCCGTTCGCGTGAATGCGGATGAAGGCGTCCGCGTTCGCTTCGTTGGCGATGGCGGCGCGCTCGGAATTGCTGATGTCCACATCGTTGGTGGTACGGACCATAATGACCTGATAACCGCGGTTTTCCAGTTCCGCCTGGAGTTTTAAGGCAACCGCGAGCGTCAGTTCATACTCCGCAAGCCCGCTTGTCGCACCGGAGGTGCCGCTTGAGACCTTGGCTTTGGTTTCAGTCGCGCCGGGGCCGATGGGTTCCTGTTCACTGTTGCCCTTCGCCTGGTGGCCCGCGTCGATCACGATGACATAGTCACTGTGGTCAATCGTGTCATCTGTTAATGCTCCGTTGTCGGCAATCACAGCATCTTCTCCTGTTGATTCGCTGTTCTGTGCTGTATCGCCTTCCGCCGCTGAATTTTCCTGCCCGTCGCCACTGATGGGCTCTGACTCCTCATTTTCCGTCCCTGCGATTGTCCCTACTGTCCCGGCAGAATCCGAAGACAACTCCGTCCCCGTCTCTCCTTCGTCCGTCTCACTTTCCTCATCCAGTAAAAGCTCCACCTTCTCCACCGTCGGCGCCTGTACCGTTGAAGCGCAGCCGCTGACTGCCAGGAAACAGATCATCAGAAGACATATAAAAATAATCCTGTTGCTTCGCTTCATTTCACTCGCACTCCCACGCCGTAACAGTCATCTTCAAGCCCACGCAACGCAAGCATTTTCTTTACCGGTCATTCTTCTTCTGCCAGGCTTCACCCCAGCAGCGGCTCGTCCGCCAGTGTAATGTAATCTGCAGCCTTTCCCTCCGTCTCAAAAAGGATGATCTGATTTTCACCCTTTTTGAAAAGCGGCGCGGGAATGTAGAGCCGCTTCTGCGGTCCGATCTCCCAGAAGCGCCCCAGGTTGAAGCCGTTCAGGAACGCGCAGCCCTTGCCAAAACCGGTGAAATCAAAGAAGGTATCGGCTGGTTCCTCCACCATAAGCACAAATTCATAAAAAGCCGGTTCGCCGTCCGTGCAGCCTTTCGTAAAATCCAGCTTCTCCAGATTATCCAAAGGCAGGCAGTAATGTGTCCAGCCGCTGTGCATGTGAAAATTCACCTGCACGCCCTGGTCGATGCCCTTGCGCTGCCGCTCCAGGTAAGGTCCATAATTGACCCGGCCCATATTTTCCATCAGGATATCCAGTGAAGTGCCCTGTTTCATGGAAGCATCCACCTCGTGCTCTGTCTTAAGCTCCCTGTCATAAAGCGTCAGCACCTTTTCCCGATTCACAAAAATCTGGGCGCGGTCATTCGCGCCCCACAGACGCAGACTTTTAAGTTCCTCCTCTGTTTCCAGTGTGCTGTGATAGAGAATGTACCCGTAATTTTGTCCCAACAGCTCCATGGACTTCGTGTACACGCAGGTAACCGGTTCGCTGATATCCGAAAGCGCTTCAAACAGCCCAACCTTACGGTTCACCGGCAGCGCTCCATAGCTTTTGCGCATAATTTTGGTGGAGAAACCCACCTGCGGGATGGGCGCGTGTCTGCCGATAATCTCCTGAAAACGACGATATTTCTCCGTGATCTGTCCATCCTCCGACAGAGGCGCGCCGTAATCATAGGAAGTCACGTCCGGCGTCAAAACATCATAATAGTTGGCGCCGTTCATGAAACCGAAATTCGTACCGCCGTGGAACATATAAAAACTGAGATTTCCTTTTTCGAGCAGAACGTCCAGGTTCTGCGCGCTCACTTCCAGATCGCCTGTCTTGTGCTCGCCGCTCCCCCAGGAGTCAAACCAGCCGTCCCAGAACTCCATACACATCAGTGGGCCGCCATCCGTATACTGGGACAAAACCTGAAAACGCTCATCAGCGTGCGAGCCGCCGTTGACCGTGGGATAGACGCCGTCCACGCCGCTTCCCAAAAAGCACTCTCTGCGTCCGCCGTCGGAGGACACAAGCGGCACATCCACGCCGCTCTCCCGCATCAGGTCCGCCAGCGCCTTCACATATTCTCTGTCATTCGAATAAGAACCATACTCATTCTCCACCTGCATCAGTATCACAGGGCCGCCCCGCGTAATCTGCAGCGGCTCTAATATAGGAAGAAGTACCGCATAATATTCCCGCACATGCTGAAGGAACGGTTCATAGGTCACCCTGAGTCTCATGCCGTCTTCCGCTAAAAGCCACGCCGGCAGACCGCCAAACTCCCACTCCGCGCAAATATACGGCGACGGCCGCAGAATCACATACAGCCCCAGCTCCTGCGCCAGCCGCACAAAGGCCGCCACATCCGCCATCCCGGAAAAAACAAACTCCCCCTTCTTCGGCTCATGCACATTCCAGGCCACATAGGTCTCCACCGTATTACAGCCCATGGCCTTCAGCTTCTCCAGCCTGTCCCGCCAATACTGCGGCACCACCCTGAAATAATGGATCGCGCCGGAAATAATCTGAAATCGCTCTCCGTCCAAATAAAAATGCTTTTCTCTGATCTCAAATTTACCCATACAAATGATCTTTACTCAAACTGGCTGGCATATAATTTATAATACAGCCCCTTCCTCTCCATCAGCTCCTCATGCGTCCCCTGCTCCATCACATCCCCGTGATCCAGCACCAGGATATCATCCGCATTCTGAATCGTCGACAGCCTGTGCGCAATCACAAAGCACGTCTTGCCCTTCATCAGATTACGCATCGCCTTCTGCACCTCCCGCTCCGTGTTCGTATCCACGTTGCTGGTCGCCTCGTCCAGAATCAGCATGCTCGTATCATACAGCATCGCGCGCGATCGTTAAGAGCTGCTTCTGTCCCTTACTGATATTGCCGCCGTCCTCACTGATGACTGTCTTATAGCCGCGCGGCAGACTCATAATATAATTATGTATTCTTGCCGCCTTCGCCGCGGCTACCACCTCTTCCATCGTAGCGTTCTGCTTGCCGTAAGCAATATTGTCGTAGATGGTTCCGCGGAATACCCAGGTGTCCTGCAGCACCATCGCATAGCTTCTGCGCAGACTGTTTCTCTTCACCTGGCGTATCTCATTGCCGTCCACATAAATCGCGCCGTCGTCCACATCATAGAAGCGCATCAGCAGATTGATAATCGTCGTCTTGCCGGCGCCCGTCGCTCCCACGATGGCGATCGTCTGACCCGCCTTTGCTTTCAGGCTTAAGTCGTGCAGGATTGTCTTGCCCGGCAGATAGCCGAAGGAAACATGCTCGGCTTCCACATCACCGGCCACGCCTTTCTCCTGAAGTTCAACCGCGCCATAGATATCCTCAATTTCCTCCGGCTGATCCAGCAGACGGAACACACGCTCCGCGGCGGACAAAGCTGAGAAAATCTCATTGATAATATTGGCAATTTCATTGATCGGGCCGGAAAATTTACGGGAATACAGCACGAAGCTGGAGATACTGCCCAGACTCACAATCCCGAACGCGTAATACAGCGCGCCCACAAAGCCGATCAGGGACAGGCCTAAGTTGCTGAAAAAGCCTACCGTCGGTCCAACCGTCATGCCAAGGCCGTCCGCGTCGTAATACGCGTCCGCCGCCTCATGGTTGACACGGGAAAACTGCTCGCACACCCCGTCCTCATAGGCGTAGGCACGGATCGTCTTCTGCCCGCTGAACATCTCCTCCACAAAACCGTTCATCGTGCCGTAGGCGGCGCTTCGTCTGGAATACAGCGGCCTTGTCCGTTTGGACATCCGTGTCGTATACCAGATGGACAACGGAATGGTGATCAGCATACATAACACCAGCGGCGGAGAGATATACACCATCATCACAAAGGATCCCACTACCGTCACAATACTGGTCAGAATCTGCACAATATCCGTGGACAGACTTGTGCTGACCACATCCACATCATAGCTGACACGGCTGATGATATCGCCGGCCTGATTGCGGTCAAAATAATTGACCGGCAGCCGCATCAGCTTGTCGAAAACGTCGTTACGCATCATCTTCGCCACCTGGCGGCTGACACGCATCATCAGCAGATTGACCACCAGGCTCAAAAGATTGCTGCCCAGATATACAATCAGCATCCACTTCACGTAATACATTACCAGGCTGAAATCGACCAGCCCCTCGCCGGCCGCCGCCGCGTTAATCGCCTGTCCCGCGAAATTCGGGCCTAACAGGTTGCCGGCATTACTCAGCATCGCGCAGACGCAGAGAAACGCAACCACATATTTATAAGATCTCATATAGCTGAGAATCCGCAGAAGCGTCCCCTTGGCGTCCTTTGGCTTCTCTTTCTTTCCTCCACGGTCTCCTCTTCCAGGCATACTGTCACCCCCTAACCTGCAATCGCGCCCATCTGGACGTTATAAATTTCTTTGTAAACCGGACAGGTCTTCAGCAACTCCTCATGTGTCCCGTAACCGATATAGTGTCCCTCATCAATGACCATAATATGCGTCATATTCATAATAGAGCTGACACGCTGCGCCACCATGATTGTGGTGGAGTTACTGTGATTTTCAAAAATCGCCTTACGAAGCGCGGCATCTGTCTTATAATCCAGGGCACTGGACGAATCATCCAGAATCAGGATATCGGGATTGGCCGCAAGTGACCTGGAAATCAACACGCGCTGCTTCTGGCCGCCGGACAAATTCGCGCCCTTAATATCCGCCATATGATCCAGACCGTCCTCCAGGCTGTCGATGAATTCCGCCGCCATGGCGTCCACCGTCGCCGCGTGAATCTGCTCATCGTTGACATCACGGCCGAAGGATATATTATTGCGCAGCGTATCCTGGAAAATCTGGTCATTCTGGAACACCACGCCGAATTTGCTGCGCAGCTCATCGATCTGATAGGTTCTCACATCTCTGCCGTCAATATAGACGCCGCCGTCCTCTACGTCATAGAAACGCATCAGCAAATTGACAATCGTCGTCTTGCCGCAGCCGGTCGGACCGATAATACCCAGGGACTCTCCCTTCTTCAGTCTGAAATCAATATCATACAGGCACTGCCCCTGTTCTCCGCCGAGGAATCCATCGTCCTCCTGCACGTCTGCCGTGGCAGCGTCCTCTTTCCGTTTACCCTCCACGCTCAGCATATTGTGCGGATATTTGAAATTGACATGTTTAAATACGATATAAGCGTCATGCGCTTCCGGAGCATCTGTCTCCTCCACAGGAAGCACCTTCTGATCCACCTCGCTCTGCAGCACCAGATCAATACGGTTCGCGGACGCGCTGGCTCTGCTGATCATCATGAAAATACGGTTGATTGACATGACACTCTGCAAAATCAGGTTAAAATATGTTAAAAACGCCAGAATCACACCCGGCTTCATGACGCCACTGTTCACGCGCAGAGCGCCCACATAAACCACCAGAGACAGGCCGGTATTTAAGCAAATCTGCATAAAGGGACCCGGAATTGCCATCACAGTGCTTGCCTTGACATCCGCCGCCGTCATCTTATCATTATACTGATGGAAGCGGTCACTCTCATAGTCCATCCTGCACAGTGCTTTCACCACGCGAATACCTGTGATATTTTCCCGCATGATACGCACCACATCGTCAAGTCTCTCCTGGACCTTATGGTACAGTGGGATGCCACGTCTGGAAACAGTCACCACCACCACCGCCAGCAGCGGCAGCATCACACACAGGATCCCGCTTAAGACCGGGTCCATCGTCATGGTCACAATGATGCCGCCCACCAGCATGATCGGCGCTCTGACGCAGAGCGTCTGAAAGCTCTGCGTAAAGGACTGCACATTATAGCTGTCGGAGGTCATACGGCTGGTCAGGCTCGGCAGACCAAAAGCGTCAAACTGCGCGCCGCTCAAATGCATCGTCTTATCGAAAAGATCCTTTCTCGCATCGTAAGACACATTATGTGCGTTTTTGACCGCGCAATGGTTGGCGTTTTTATTAAACTGCCAGCACAGAAAGGCAACAAAAATCATAATACCGCCCCAGAGGATAATCTGGGCGACATCCTCAAGGGGTACGATTTCATCAATCAGATACTCCAGCACATAAGGAATCATCAACTCCGCCACAGTCGCGCATAATTTCAGAAACATGCCGAACATGATGGGTTTTATGTACTTTCCCATGTAGCGAAAAATCATTTTCATTTACGTCATCTCCTCCTGTTCATCATATCATGACAAAATACATCACGATCCAATTCGTCGCTCGCCGGACATGTAAACATGCCCTTCTCGCTTGCACTCATTATGTCATGAGCCAAAACGCTCATGATTCAATTCGCTGTTCATTTTCCTGATACCGTGTAAAAAGTTTCTCTGCTTCCTCTCTCATCTTCGAAACCACCTGAGGCGGCCCGATTACCCTGGCGTCCTCGCCAAGTGCCATCACCCAGCCAAAAAACTGACCGCTCAGCGCCACATGCACCCGCGCCGTGAAATACTCAGAATCCTGTAGAATCATCACCACATCCCTGCCAAACTGATCCACAATCACACCGGAAAGCGTATTCCTACAAAGAAGCGTCACCGTCTCCTCCTGGCCATTGAACATACCGAAGCGCTTTCTGGTATAAGCGGCCGGATCCAGCTTCTCATAGAGAGCCCGCCCATCCCGCGAAATATCAGTCAGCTCCACCTTCAGCATCTTATCGACGCGGTAATAGCGCAGCCCCGCCGCCAGGCTGTCGTAAGCCACCAGGTAATAATTCTCATCATCCCAGGACAGAGCCCAGGGGCTGACCTGATAGAGAGCGCCTCCCCGACGCAGTTCTTTTTCTTTTTTGACGTTCCAGTTGAAATATTGAAATGTGATCTGAACTCCGGTTTCGATCGCCTGATGAAGAATGTCCACCGTATAATAAATGGACTCGTTCTCCGTCTTGATCCGCTCCGATACATAGACTTGGTGCTGAAGCTGGCCGGCTTCGTGATGACTGCACAGCGTCTCCAGCTTTTTGATGAGCTGCCTGCTCTTTGAGGCAGTTAAAAATTTGGCGGACTGCACCAGATCCACCAGGATCTTTAATTCCGCCAGCTCAAATTCCCTTGAACCGAGGTAATATTCATAGGATCGTCCCGCGCGTTCCCCGATGATGTCCACTCCGCAGGCGCGCAGCAGATCGATATCGTCATAGACGCTTTTCCGCTCCGCCTCCACGCCGCAGGCCCCAAGATGCGATAGAATCTCCGCCATCGTCAGCTTATGCTGTTCATCCGTGTATTCCCAGAATATCCTGATTAAGTAATTGAGTTTCAGCTTCTGATTGGTACTCTTTGACACGATTTCTCCCCGGTACGCGAACCTTTGCCGCGTATCCATCGTCCGTTTTTTATCAATTCCTTTCTAAATTTAACACCAATTTTACAATCCGTCAATGTAAAATATCTAGGTACCTAAACAAATTTTGCTTTTTTTCTGTGCTGCAAAAATCCCGGATGACACCTCATCCGGGAAATATCTTCACTCCCGATTCTCTTCCTCTCCAAGCGACTCTCGCACCTTGCGCAGCAGACGGATAAACTCTTCCCTCTCCTGCGGCGTCAGGTCTTTCAGATAATCATGATCCATCCTGTGCATTTCCCGCCGGGTATACTCACAAAGCTGTACACCAGCCTCGCTTCTCTTTACCCACTTGATACGCCTGTCATTCACATCCTGTCCACATTCCACAAGACCCTTCTGCTCCAGCCGCGCTACCAGCCCCGCCACCGTGGACTGCGCCAGACACATTTTCTTTTCCAGTTCCTTCATGGTCACAAACGGTTTCCTGCTCAGATCCAGCGTAATCAACACACCCATCTGCGCGCTGGTAATCCCGCTCTCCTTAAAGACCGCGTTGCTGTTTTTTTCCATGAGCATGAACACTTCTCTGTACACCGCGCTCCAGGGTTTTTCCTCTTTCATCCGAACTCCTCCGGCTGATAAACAGGCTGTAAATCCTTCGTATCCGACGCAATGAAACCGCCGAAAGCAGCATGAATCTCCCGCACCGCCTTCGCCGCCTCAGCCTTATCCAGCGAATCATAACTGAACGCGTAAACCTTTTTCACTCCGTTTTCCTTAAGAAAAGCCTGGTCGGACTTCGTGTCAAAACAGTCCATAAAATTCTCAAAAATCAGTCCGTCATGACCAAGCTTTACCTCCATCAGATCCAGCTCATGCCAGACATCCTTTTTCTCCTGAGGCGCCTCGATCACCTCAAGCAGATCCTCCGCCCTCACCTCCACCGGCAGCATATACAGATATTCCTCGATCTCGCCGCGCGGCGCGGACTGCGTTTTGGTCATCATTTTCTGAGCTGGCTTTTTCGTGCCCGCGTATTTTTTCTTTGTGTTCATATTCTGTTCCTTCACGACTCTTCTTCACAATCATTACAGATACTGCATCGCATCCGCAACTCCTTTGACTCCAATCAGTTTCACTCCTTCAACCTTCCCCACATCCTTTAAACACACCTGCGGCACCATACAACTCGTAAACCCCAGCTTCTTCGCCTCCAGCACCCTCTGCTTTACCTGGCTCACCGCCCGCACCTCGCCGCTCAAACCAATCTCTCCGAAGCCAATCAGCCCCTCGTCCAGCGGCAGATTGCGAAAGCTCGAAATCACCGCCAGCGCAATCCCTAAATCCATCGCCGGCTCCGTGATCCGGATGCCGCCCGCAATATTGACATAAGCGTCACAATTTCCCAGCTGCAGACCGAGACGCTTCTCCAAAACCGCCATCAGCAGATTCACCCTGTTAAAATCCGTTCCCGTGGCCTGCCGCCTCGGATAACCGAAATTCGTGGTGCAGACTAACGCCTGTATCTCGACCAGAATCGGCCGCGTCCCCTCCATGGAACAGGTCACTACAGAGCCGCTCGCTCCCTGCGGCCTGCCGGTCAGCATATATTCGGAAGGATTTGCCACCTCAGACAGCCCACTCGCGCACATTTCAAAAACACCGATCTCATCGGTAGCGCCAAAGCGGTTTTTCACCCCGCGCAGAATACGATAGGAAGCATGGCGGTCTCCTTCAAAATAAAGTACCGTATCCACCATATGCTCCAGCACTCTCGGGCCCGCGACCGTCCCTTCCTTGGTCACATGTCCCACGATAAAGATACTGATGCCCTCCACCTTTGCTAACTGCATGAGGACATTCGTGCTCTCGCGCACCTGAGAAACGCTGCCCGGCGCCGCACCTACCTCTTCACGATGCATCGTCTGGATGGAATCAATCACCGCCACCTTCGGTTTCACCGCGCGCATCGTGTTCTCAATAAGATCCAGGTTCGTCTCGCACAGCAGGCTTAAGCTCTCCGTAAACTCGCCGAGCCGCTCCGCCCGCATTTTGATCTGGCGCAGACTCTCTTCTCCTGAAATATAAAGCACCGGGATCTGTCTCAAAGCCAGATTCCTGCACACCTGTAAAAGCAGCGTAGATTTGCCGATGCCCGGATCGCCGCCCACCAAAGTAAGACTCCCTGCGACGATGCCGCCGCCCAGGACTCTGTCCAGCTCCGCGATACCCGTCTTAATCCGTGCTTCTTCCTTCAGGTCAATCTGAGAAAGCGTCACAGGTCTGCCCGTCTCCCGAAAAGAGGCAGACACCTTCTTGCCGGAGGAGGTCATCTTCACCGGCTCCTCCACAAAGGTATTCCAGCTCTTACAGCCGGGGCACTGCCCTTGCCACTTGGCAGATTCATATCCGCACTCCTGGCAATAAAATACGGTGGAAGATTTTTTACTCGCCATCCTGCGTCCTCTTTACCTTAAAGGTTACCTTTCCGCCCGCATAGCCGACTGTCACCGTGGAACCGGGACCGATTTTCTGTCTGAGAATTTCCTCCGCCAGCGGGTCCTCCACAACCGTCTGCAGCGCCCGCTTTAACGGACGGGCACCCATCTTCGCGTCGGAATATTTCTCCACCAGGTGCTCTTTTAACGCGGCGCTTAAAACCAGGTGAATACCCATCTGCTCCTGACAGCGTTTGGACAAATCCTTCGCCAGAAGACCGATGATCTCCTTCATCTCTTCCTTCGTCAGCTGATGGAACACAATCATCTCATCGATCCGGTTAATAAACTCCGGCTTGAAAATCCGCTTCACTTCCTCCATCACGCCGGATTTCATGCGCTCGAAATCCTTCGCCTCATCATGCGCGGCGGCAAAACCCAGGTTTTTGGGCTCCACGATGCGTGACGCGCCCGCGTTGGAGGTCATGATGATAATGGTGTTTTTAAAACTGACCTTCCGGCCCTTGGAATCCGTAATATGGCCGTCGTCCAGCACCTGCAGCAAAATATTGAAGACGTCCGGATGCGCCTTTTCAATCTCGTCAAACAAAACTACCGAATAAGGATTGCGGCGGATCTTCTCAGAGAGCTGGCCGCCCTCGTCAAAGCCCACATAGCCCGGAGGAGAACCGATCATCTTCGACACGGAATGGCCTTCCATATACTCCGACATATCGACACGGATCAGCGCGTTCTCGTCCCCGAACATGGCCTCCGCCAGCGCCTTGGAAAGCTCTGTCTTGCCCACACCCGTAGGACCTAAAAAGAGGAAGGAACCAATGGGGCGCTTCGGATCCTTTAACCCGACGCGTCCTCTGCGCACCGCCCTTGCCACCGCGTCCACGGCTTCGTTCTGCCCTATGACGCGTTTGTGCAGTGTGCTCTCCAGTTTTAACAGGTGGTCACTCTCTTTCTCCTGCAATCTGGTCAGCGGGATCTTCGTCCACATGCTGACCACGCGGGCGACGTCCTCCTCGCCCACTGTGACTCCGTTTTCTTTGACAGCGGCAGGCTGGTCACGGAATTTATGCAGCCTGTGAATCTGCTTTTCCTGTTCTTTTCTCACGCTGGCAGCCTTCTCCATATCTCCTGCCTTGAGCGCTTCCTCAAGCGCAAGATCCAGCTGATGAACCTGTTCCAGCGTACTGTAGCCATCAGAAGACGGGCTTTTACTCCTGAGCCGCACGGCGCTGCAGGCTTCATCAATCAGATCGATCGCCTTGTCCGGCAGATTCCGGTCATTGATATAACGGGCTGAGAGCGTAACGGCGGCGGTAATCGCTTCAGGCAAGACCTTCACATGATGATGCTCCTCATATTTATGCACAATTCCCTGCAGAATCCGCTCCGTCTCCTCCACAGATGGCTCCTCAACCGTCACCGGCTGGAAGCGGCGCTCTAACGCGGCGTCCTTTTCAATATATTTACGGTACTCCGTGATTGTGGTGGCGCCGATCAGCTGCAGCTCTCCTCTGGCCAGGGAAGGCTTTAAAATATTGGAGGCGTCGATGGCTCCCTCCGCGCCGCCCGCGCCGATCAGCGTGTGCAGTTCATCTAGAAACAGAATGATATTACCATCGTTGATAACTTCCTGAATCACGTTTTTGATCCGTTCCTCAAACTCGCCGCGATATTTGCTGCCGGCTACCATGCCCGACAGATCCAGTGTCAGCAGGCGCTTCCCCCTTACAGAATAGGGTACGTCACCGGAAACAATGCGCTGCGCCAGGCCTTCCACCACAGCAGTCTTGCCAACGCCCGGTTCGCCGATCAGGCAGGGATTATTTTTGGTCCTGCGGGAAAGAATCTGAATCGCCCGCCCTATCTCCTCCTCCCGGCCGATGACCGGACCGAGCTTCCCTTCCCTGGCAAGCTGTGTCAGATCTCTGCTGTAACGGTCGATTGTGTCCGTGCGGGTCTCTCCCTGCTGGTAATACAGATCATCCCTGTACTGATTCACATCCTCACCCATGGACAACAGAATATCTGTGTAAATCTTCTGCGCGTTGATTCCCAGCGTATTCATCAGCCGGATCGCCACATTCTGTCCCTCGCGGATCAGACCCAGCAGCAGATGCTCCGTGCCAATCTTCTCACTTCCCGATCTCATGGCCATCTCATCCGCAATCTGCAGGATTGCCATGGCTCTCGGAGAATATTTCTCCTTGTCCGCCAGCACAGTATCTTCATGGTGAAAGGCGATCTGTTCCTCAATCAGCTCCTTGATCTTCTCTCCGTCCACGCCGTTGTCCGCCAGCACCTGCGCTGCCGCACTGCCTTTCTCAAGCGCCAGCCCCAGCAGAATATGCTCACTTCCTACGTAACCCTGTCCGGTGGCCTTTGCGTACCGCTGCGCTGTCTTCAGCGCTGATTTTGCTCTGTCTGTATATGGTCTCAAATTGAAAACTCCTTCATTTCATTGCTGCGGTCACTTACATATACTGTGATTAAATAGTCAAAAGAGTAGATGATACTATGGATTGCTTCGCAAAATACGCTCCCGCAATCCATAACACCATTCGGAATCCGCACAATTTGGCTACAAAACAGCCAAATTTGCTTCTTCCTCATGTTGTTGTGGTCCCCAAGGTCATAAACTCGGATGTAAACATCCGTTTATGACCTTGGGTCCCTTGTATCATCATACTCCTCGTAGATCTCCTCGATCATGCCGATCACCTGCGACTTGGTGATTCCTCTGCTCGAGCCCTTGGCCAGTACGACCAGAAGCTCCCTGCGGAGCTCCTCAAGCGCCCTGCGCTGATCCGTATCCACGCAGACAACAGCGCCTTTGCGCCTGTCCACCTTCACGTAGCCCTCCTGCCTTAAGACTGTGTAGGCCTTATTGACCGTATGCATATTGATACCGATGTCATCCGCCATCTGCCGGACACTGGGCAGTGAGTCGCCTTCCCTCAGCTGTGTCGAGGCAATTCCCCGTATGATCTGGTGGCAGACCTGCAGATACAGCGCCTCGTCACTGTTGAAATCAATCTCTATATAAATGTCCTTCTGCATCCTTTTTTCCTCTGTTTCTATCGCAGCCCGCGACGCAGTCCGCCCGCTTTCAGCGGCTGTGTATACCGGCATCGCGATTTCTCTGCTGTTCTAGCGAGATTATAACAGATGATTTCCATCACGTAAAGAGAAAAATACAGAAAGAAAAGGCAGCCTCCCGACTGCCTTTTCCTTCATCATAGCCATAGATTGACTATCTGTCTTTATTCATCATCATCCAGCTTCAGAAAATCAAATTCCAGATCTTCATCATCGTCGTCATCCAGGAAATTTCTGGACTTGCGGGTCTTCGGCTTGGGCGCCGGCTCATCCTGCTTGCGCTTTAACTCCTTGCGGGTTGTGGTCACGATGTCATCCGTATTCGGGAAATCATCCATGTCCAGATCATCCAGGCTGATCTTCTCATACTGAGATTTCTCTGACCTGGCTTTGGTGGTCTGGGATGTTCTGATCTTCATATCCGCGTCCTGATCCGCTTCGCTCTGTTTTGCCCTGGGCGTCAGAGTCGGTGTAACCGTTCTGGGAGCGGCAGAAGATGGCTGCTGCATATTGCTGCTTGCTGTGCCTGCCGGGCGGGCTGTCTGCTGTGTCCTGGTCTGAACAGACTGCTGTGTTCTGGTCTGAACGGACTGCTGCGTTCTCGTCTGCGCGGACTGTGCCGACTGTCCCGCGGTCGGTCTGGGTCTGTTCTGTGCCGCAGCGCCCGCTGTGGCGCCTGCGCCTGCCGTCTGCTTCGGCTTCTGCGTCGGCTGCGTCCTCGCGCCTGACGCCGGCGCCGGACCGGTCGTCGTACGGCGGCGTCTGTTCTGCTCGCGCAGTTCCTCAATCGTCCCCTCCGCGTCTCTCCAGCGCAGGAAGACAAAGGCCAGTCCCGCTACCGCGATGATCAGCAGAATCACCAGAACTACTGTAACCACTCTTGTTCCGCCGCTGGAAGAAGAAGCAGGCGAAGTCGCGGCTTCCAGCAGATCATCAATTGAGTAACCACTGCTGCTGCCGGCCTCTACCAGATACCAGATCTCCTCGCCCTCCGCGTTTGTCTGGCTGACCAGACGATACGGATCCTCGGTCGTTTCCGTATTTTCTGTTTCGGTTGTCTCTGTTCCTGTCGTCTCTGTTGCTGTTGTCTCGACCTCTGTCACAACTTCCTCTGTGGTCACACTGGCCAGATCAGAACGGATATATCCCGTTACCGTACTGCCGTTCTGATCGAACTGTGCCTGATACCAGACATAGCCGTCGTCCCCGGTTTCCTCAGCCAGAACCGTAAAGGTTGCGCCGCTCTCCAGCTGCGTCACAGCTGTACTGGAAGTGCTGACAGTGGAACGGACATTCACCGTACCTGCGGTTATCGTACCGGTAGTAACTGTCGTGGTCGTCGTGGTAAGCACATCCGCTTCCGTCGTACTGCTCTCCGTCGCCGTGACAACGCTGGATGGCACATAGCCGGTATCCGTGCTGTTCACATACAGCTGATACCAGATCGCGCCGTCCGTGCCGGTCACTTCATTATTCACTGTCACACTCTGGCCTTCCGTCAGCGACATCACAACGGAGGAGGAGCTGCTGGCGCTCTCATACAGGCTGGTATCGGTCGTAATAGTACCAAGCTTCTGAATATACGCCTCCGCCTGCACGCCGAAGTGCTGAACAGCAACCGCAATCACAAGCAAAGTTGCCGCGAGAGTAAAAACTTTTCGCAGTTTTTTCACAATGTACACCTCTTTCTTTTTTTCTGTGGAATTCTTTGAAGTCTAATTCCCCTTTACGTGTTACTATACACCATCTTAGCCCGTTTGCAAAGGAAGTATTTCAATTTTTTTCTGAATTTTTTGTGTATCACGCGCAATTTTTTCTTGTATACCGGTATAATTTATCTTATAATAAGGGACGGTGTATTTATTCTACAAACTCTAAGGAGGACATATTTATGTCATATGTAGACGAAGTAATTGCCCAGGTCATCGAGAAAAACCCTTCCCAGCCCGAATTCCATCAGGCGGTAAAGGAAGTACTGGATTCTCTGCGCCTGGTCATCGAGCAGAATGAGGACGCGTACCGCAAGGACGCCCTGCTTGAGAGACTTGTCAATCCGGAGCGCCAGCTGATTTTCCGCGTGCCGTGGGTGGATGACAAGGGACAGGTGCAGGTCAATACCGGCTACCGCGTTCAGTTCAACAGCGCCATCGGACCCTATAAGGGCGGCATCCGCCTGCACCCCTCGGTCAACCTGGGCATTATCAAATTCCTGGGCTTCGAGCAGGTATTCAAAAACTCCCTGACTGGCCTGCCCATCGGCGGCGGCAAGGGCGGCTCCGACTTTGACCCCAAGGGCAAGTCCGACAGAGAAGTCATGGCGTTCTGCCAGAGCTTCATGACCGAGCTTTCCAAATATATCGGCGCGGACACCGACGTACCGGCCGGCGATATCGGCACCGGCGCGCGTGAGATCGGCTATATGTTCGGCCAGTACAAGCGCTTACAGAACCGCTACGAGGGCGTTCTGACCGGCAAGGGCTTATCCTACGGCGGATCCCTGGCTCGTACCGAGGCGACCGGCTACGGCCTGCTGTATCTGGTAGAGGAAATGATGAAGTGCCACGGCGAGGAAATGACCGGCAAGACGGTTGTGGTCTCCGGCGCCGGCAACGTCGCCATCTACGCCATCCAGAAGGCGCAGCAGATGGGCGCGAAGGTCGTAACCTGCTCCGACTCCACCGGCTGGATTTATGATCCGGAAGGCATCGACGTCGATCTGTTAAAGGAAGTCAAGGAGGTAAAGCGTGCCCGCCTGACCGAGTACGCGGCAGCCAGAGAGAGCGCTGTTTACCACGAAGGCCGCGGCGTCTGGGCGATTCCCTGCGATATCGCGCTTCCCTGCGCTACCCAGAATGAGCTGCTCATCGACGACGCGAAACAGCTCGTGGCTAACGGCTGCAAGGCGGTAGCCGAGGGCGCCAACATGCCCACCACCCTGGACGCGACCGCGTATCTGCAGGACAACGGCGTCCTCTTCGTGCCCGGCAAAGCTTCCAACGCCGGCGGCGTCGCTACCTCCGCCCTGGAGATGACCCAGAACAGCGAGCGTTTAAGCTGGAGCTTCGAGGAAGTGGATTCCAAGCTGCAGGGCATCATGGTCAACATTTACCACAATATTGACAACGCCGCGAAGAAGTACGGCAAGGAAGGCAACTACGTCGTAGGCGCCAACATCGCTGGCTTCGAGAAAGTCGTCAGCGCCATGAACGCACAGGGGATTGTATAAATTCCAACTGTAAAATTTGGGGAAAAGGACTTGTCTTTTTCCCCAAATTCAGCTATACTGCCCACAGATATGAGGGAGTAGTTGGCGTGAGCGCCGCAGGGCGCAGCGTTGTCCCCTTCGTCATCACGCCGAACGTGGTGCAGCTATTTAAAGGCGCAGCGGTCCGGCCGGACGGGACATGAAATAACGAGACTTTTATCGCGTTTCCAGAAGAAGGCAGTAGAAGTCTCTTTTTTTCCGCCGAATTCATATTAAACCTGAATTATTCACGGTTCAGCTTACGAACCTGCTGAATCCCGCGTAATTACAACATTTATACTATTTTTGCATTTCATCTTTTAAG
>JAJQFS010000040.1:0-5999 GCA_021200995.1 Lachnospiraceae bacterium
TAACTAGCAAAATTTCCTTGATTTTAAGGAAAAAACACTTGACTAAATAGGGAGGCGAATGAAGATGAAAAAGGGGACTGAAAACGGCATAAAATTTATGACACAGGTATATTTAACGGCGTATCAGGAGGCTATGGCGCTGACAGGGAATCCGGAAGCCGCAGACGACGCGGCTTCGGCTGTGCTGATGATTACGAGCGTATCAACTTCCGCGGCCGGTAAACACAGACAGGAGGCAAGTACCGCGGAAGATATACAGCAGGCGTTTATGGCTGGTCTATACGCAGGAAAGACCAGCAGGAAAGATGAGGACGAACAGAGTGAGGAACCTTGAGGATTTTAAGACACTGGCAGACGCCACGAGATACGTGGAACAGGAAAAGGGCCTGAGTCACGATGAGGCCCGCGAGTATATCAGAAGTCATCTGCCACATGAAAGTTATTATCAGACAAAGATTTTACAATGGCTGAATAAACAGCCCGGTGTGTTTGCCTGGAAGGCTGCGGCTGGCCCGTACAGCCGGCAGGGGATCCCTGATATCTGCTGTGTGCGGTATGGCAGATATTACGGTTTTGAGGTAAAACGGCCGCTGATCGGGAAACCTTCAAAGCTGCAGCTTAAGACAATAGACCAGATAAGGGCGGCGGGCGGTGTGGCGGAGATTGTGACTTGCCAGCGTGAAGTGGAAGTTGTGTTTTTAAGGGAGGACGAGCGATGACAGAAAATCATTATTGCGGGACATGCAGGTGGCACAAATTTGACCGGAAGTACGGCGACTGGCTGTGCACAAATGAAGAATCTGAAAATTATGCCGTGTTTACCGGATATGAAGACATGGATACCTGCGAATACTGGGAGAATAAGAATGAAAAGAGAGTATGAAGAGAGGCTTTCCAAAGAGGCGCAGTTATTGGATGAATACTTAACTCAGTACCGGATTTGCGCAATTCGGAAGAGGAGCCTTGAGCGCAGGCGCAGGGAAATCCTTAAGGAATTTGGTTATCCGTTATCCACAGTTACATATGACGGCATGCCACACGGAAGCAGTTCGGGGGCGGGATGCGAGGCTCTTCCTCTGAAGCTTGCAGAGATTGATGAAAAAATCAATCAGCAGATTTCTGAAAATACTAAAATTTTGTTGCAGACGATTGACATCATCAACCTGCTGCCGGAAAATTCTATGGACAGGGTAATTTTGGAATACCGTTATATAGACTGCTACGGGTGGCGCAGAATTTGTGAGGCTGTGCCGATCGGAAAGACGCCGGCTGTGCGGCGGTGGCGCAGGGGCCTTCATACACTGATTCAGAAGAAAATAGTAAGAGAGATTATCGCGGAGTATTCAAAACAGCTTGAAGACAAAGAAAATCTGTGATAATTTTGATAAAAACGAAGGAGGGCATTTTTATGGATGAAGGACGCAGTATGGAATTTTATTATATGAGCAAAGATGTTACTAAGGAAAATCTGGATTTTATTTTGACCCGGTATAGCGTGTGTACGAAGCACCCGGAGCAGGAGCCGATTTTCAGGCTGGAATCATTTTTGATCTGGGCAGGCTATCGGTATTTTTTCAATTTCTGGGAAGATATGCGGCCGACGCCGTTTAATCATGACGGCGAGGATCCGGAGAGTATCGACTGGGACAAATATAATTTTGAAATTTTGATCGACAAGCGGTACAAGCCTATTGAGATCGAACCGGAAATCATGATCCGGATCGCAGAACGGAACGACCACAACACAGCGAAGGAGCCGCTCCTCGACGTGACCGACTACCGCAACGGCGGCATTGTCGTTCATCCAGCCGTGACGGCGTGGGATGCATTTGATTTTATTAAAAAATATTTTGATGAGGCACCCAGAGAAGAGGACGCGGAACATTATTTTACTCTGAATGAGAATTCTGAGGAAGACGATGACGAGGATTTCTGAAAATTTTTGAAAAAGGGCACGAAAGAGCACAGAATTTTGTGGTATGATATACATACATTCGTAGAATGTATGTACTCCTTAAGACAGCCGGCAGGTTTTTTGCTGTGGTTTTCCTGCCGGCACGGCTACAATTTTCTCATTTTCACATACCTTTCTTTCTTGAAGAATTTCACCAGAAGGGCCTGTGCTGATTTTGAATCGGCGCAGGCCCTTCTGGGTTTTGAATGTTTATTTTTTGGTTAATCCCACAAATGTTTATTGGAAAACTCCTTTAATTCCGCATCCATCTGATCCATGATGGCCTTGTAATTATCAGGATTTTCAATGATAGCGTTGAGCGCTTTGAAACCTATTTTACTGAGTTCGTCATTTTCTTTATAGGCTTCATCTTCGGCCTTAAGATATGCCATCGCCGCAGGATATTTATCTGCCATAGCATCAAGGTCATATTCAGGATATTTTCTGACTCCCATTCCGCCCACAGCGCCCTCGCCTTCAAATGACTTGTTAAATTCATAATGCCATTTTTCGAGGTCAGCCCTGGCAGATTTGATTTCATTCAATCCGGGGATGGAGTTTATTTTTCTTTGACGCTCTTCAAAGGCTTCTTTTTCCTTGCGTCTTTCCTCGGCAAAGTAATCAAGACATTCCTGCTTTCTGGCGAACAGAACTTGCTTTGTTTCCTCATCAGGAACGTGTCTCGCACCGAGCTTGTTGACATACACATATTTGTCTTCCGTCGGATCTTTCTCCTGCACTTGGAATATTCCACAGTAATCAATCAGTTCTTTGGTTGTCATTTCGGTTGCCGTTTTTTTCATTTCATCTTCCTTTCCTGTGCCGGTTTTTAACCGGCACACCTTTAATTTTTATTATACATTACGTGGTTACTATAAATCAATCAGATTTTTGAAAAGCCGTAGCGGTAATTGTAATATTTATCTGTGTGCCGGGCAACTTTTTCTGCGGCAAATTCCAGAACGTCCAGATCGAAGCCGAAGTCGCTGTAGCCGATTGAGATCGTGTGGAAGTAGCCAGGGGATGGAGAGGATTCCACCATGCCATTTTTATTCATCAGGTAAATCATGGCGGTCACGGTTTCACCGTCGTCCATTTTGACCTGAATGTTTTCTTTCCGGTAGAGGTGTGGCCAGCCTTCATAGATATCCAGGTTTTCCTCGTCTGTAGCAGAAATTTTGAAGACGCCGACAGGGACAAAGAATTTTTGATGCGGCACGATTGTAGCAACGCCGTTTCTGCGCCAGTTGCCCCAGAAGGTCAGCTCGTAATTTTGAATTTTGCCGGAGCCGTAAACTGTGGCATCCGGGCACCTGTGCTTCATTTGCCCTAAATCCAGATTGGAACCATAAGCGACATATAATTTTTTTGATGTGTTTTTCATATATACCCTTCTTTCTCCCGGCATTGCCCGGCCGGGTCGGGTTTTTGAATTAATCCCAGCAAATTTTTAACTGCGGAAACCAGTGTTCAATTTTTAAGGAGTCCGCGGTCTGATAATCACCGACGGCTTTGTCGTTGATATAAATATTTCCGCGGTACTGCGCATCGCAATCAGAAAAACATATATCAATTTTTGTAGCGTTTTCGACCTTATCACCGTACCACATATCTATATAATCTGTGTTTTTCATTTTTGATCCTTTCATTCGTCCAGCATGTGCCGGAGCATTCTGGCGTATTCGTTATAGGCTTTTATAGAGTCCAAATCTTTCCAGTTAGTTTCTTCATGTTTCTTTTTGAGCAGTTCGTACATTTCCTCGCGGGTCATTTTCAATCCTTTCTGCCGTCGTAACCTCCGCGGCGGGAAATAATTTTTTAATACCAGCTGGACCACCCTACAGAGTGGCCATCCCAGGCGGTGAGGGATACGCACTCATCAATTTTGATGTGCCAGCCGCCATATCTTTTTTCATAACCGTTCTGCGTAACCATTTTTTGAATGGGCTCCCCGATTGGATGATCGGGATCCGGAACACATGTGCCGCTCATGGAACTATCGTATTCATCTACGGTATAGGCGATTTTAACGAGCTCGACCTTGCAGGCGCTTAATATTTTTTTGACCTGGTAAAATTCCACGTTCGTCTGCTCATATCCCCATGTATCATAGAGGATGTCGCCCTCTTTGAGGCCGTATTTTGATACGATTTTGACGGTTGCGGCCGGAGTCGGAGCTGTGCCGGCGTCATTTTTCTGACCAGATAATTTTTGAGCGAGCACCAGACGCTCCGCTGTGTTTTTGGCGTACCATAATCTTTTTTGACCATGCCACCTGAAGCCTGCCTGCTTTAAGGCTGTGCGGGTTGCCTCGGTGGGTTTGCCTTCGAAAGTGATCTCGATACCGTTATACTGATTGTTGATTGCCATTGTACACATTTTTGATACCTCCTAAATTTTGATTTTTATTTTGACAGTTCGTTTTCCAGGGTTTCCTCGAATAATTCTGTATAGCCAACATAGCGGCTCACGAGAATTTCATCGTCGTAAATGGTTTTTGACGTTCCATTGTCGTCCATAATCATGGCCACGAGGTCGCCGACAACATAATCCTCAATACCTTCGAATTCATAAGGGACACCGGAAGCGGTTGCTACGTAAACTGTGTCGGTTTTTTCATTAATCTCGGTTACGATTGCCGTCGCCGGATAAATTTTGTGATTAGATGCCGAGGCATGAGTGCCAGCAAAAGCAGCAGAGCCAGCGGCCGCGATCAATAAAATTTTGACTATGTTCTTTTTCATAATTTTGAAACCTTCTTTCTTTTTTGATACCGGCTGTGCCGGGAAGACCAGCCTCCGGAGTTGGACCGGAGCGCCCGTGTGCGGGGCGGGACCGTCGCTGGCGATTTTTCATGCTTTTTTGATTTCGTGTGTTTCGGTTTCCTGGTTGTATTCCAGATACTTGCCGCTTTCGTAAGCGTCCGAGATGACCAACTCAAGCATGTCTCGCATGCCTTTGTAATAGGCGTTTTGTTCTTCGCCGGGATAAAGCCGACAGTTTAATTTTTGAGTATTCAGCGCCTCTAAACATTTTTTCTTTGCAACACTCGTCATGATTTTTGACCTCCTTTTCAATCTAAAATTTTGTGATAATGTTCAAGCAGCCATTCTACCCGCATATGAGACACGATTTCGTCCTCGAGACACACAAAGGTGATATCAAATATTTCTGGGTTGTTTGCCCTTGCGGCTACATTTGTAATTTTGATGGTTGAGGCGCCGTCGTTCCGTTCCCATATCTGGCCCTTTTTCGCAGCTTTTTTTGATACGCAGCCCGTCCAGACCTGATTTTCTGTACCTTTGCAGCTACCACATATTTTTTCAAGACAATCAATGCACATATTGTTTAACATTTTCAATCCACCTCCCAAAACATTATGAACGGATCTCCGTCCAGCGTAACAAATACCGCGTCTGGTTTTACGTCGGGGATATTTCCCCAGATATCTGTGTCGCTGACCCCGTAATCGTAAGCATCGCGGTCGTCGGCGTTTTCTATTAGGTTTTTGACATATTCAGTAAGGTTTTTGTATTCGTCGCATATATAGCTACCCGCATAAACAGGGCCGCATTGATATTTTTTTCGTTTTCGTTTAACATCACACTACAAATTTTTTTATTCATTTTTTTGACCTTTCTCCCGGCTTTACCCGGCCGGGTCGGGTTTGAATTTTGATTAGAGAACAGCGTAAAAACCATTTTCAAGAGCGACCACTAAGCCGTCCGGGTGTCTCTCATCACGGAATGCCTCCGCTTTTTTGCGGGTTTCAAATACCATGTACTGGTCGAAATTTTCACCGAACCGCCAAGCCGAACACCCGTTCAATCTTTTGATGAATTTTGAATGCGGCACCTTGAAAATCTCACCCGTCCAGCCCATTCTATTAAGCCACGTCCGCATTGCGAATTTTTCATTGCCAGCGATCATGATCGGGTTTTTCTTTGCCAGCACATTTTTTGAAGTCAGCGCTTGCAGGTTGAGACTGAGCACCAAGAGCACGTAAGACCTGACCACACCGGCGTCAAGGGTTGAGTTAAAAGCC
>JAJQFS010000040.1:6009-30131 GCA_021200995.1 Lachnospiraceae bacterium
CTATTGTATTTTTTGACTTACCCAGCGTCGAGAAATACCGATGCAGGTTCAGAATATGATAGCGGCTGTTGTTATAATGATTTGTGCGGCTCTGCCATGGAGAATATGTGCCGTACCAAGCGTCCTCGAGTTCATCCATACTCCGCACATTTTTAACAGCGGATACAAGGTCATATTCAATCGGTTTGCACCAACGTTCACTGCGGCCTGGGTCGATGCCTAGCGACTTGCGAACGAGTTCATCGTTGCTATACATAAGGTTAATGAAATTTTTCACGGTTTCATAGGTATGCCGCTTACCGGATACATGTACATGAATCCCACACTCATGCTCGGCGTCCGCAATGGCTCCGGCGTGGCGGAGGGCACGGATTAATTTCTGCAGCGTCTCCATGTCGCGGTTGTATGTAAGCGGCGGCGTGTTTAATTCACACTTCATAAGGTCGTTCCCGGTTGAATGAATGGAACTATCATATACAAAGTCCCAATCACGGCCGCGGTCATCCGTACACGTCCACTTATGATAGCTCGTGCCTTTTTCCCATACGCGGCTGTTAGGCAGGATCGTCGCCGCGACTCTGGCGGCCGCCTCGCGGGTTATACCCGTCATTTCAATCTCTACGCCGAACGTCGTATGATCGAGTTCATACATCATTTTTTCGTTCATTTCTTTTGTACTTGCCATGGTTTCAATCTCCTTTGCGTTTCGAGTTGTACTCGATTCGTTGGTGCAACGATAACTCTGGCAACGGGTAAAAGTCAACTCGAAAATTCGAAAAAAATTCGATTTGGTGAGTCTGCACAAAAACGGTGGGTAAAGCGTTGTCTAAAATTGCCAGAGCGGGGGCAGGAGAGCGGATCAGATAGGAAAGAGGAGCAGGAGAGCAGGAGAGCGGATCAGATAGGATAAGAGGAGCAGGAGCAGGAGAGCTACTCGCGCGCGCGGTTACTGATGGAAGAAACGCGGTCGGAGCAGGCCAGAGCAAAAATCCGCATTAATTGGAAGAAACGCAGCCAGCGGAGTGTCTCTGAAGACATTGGAGCAGGGCAGGCCCTGCAGGAGAGCAGGAGCAGACCGGGCCGGAGCAGTGCGGGCCAGAGAGGCCGACGCTTCACCGCTCTACTCTGCGAAAGTCCGACAGCCGACGCTTCACCACTCTACTCTGCTAAAGTAAGGTACTACTGTGCGGCCCCTGGGATGCGGGGCGGGGAAAGCCCGATATTTTCGCCGATAAAAATCAAAATTTTTTCGATATTTCGTTACGAATAGACACTATTTAATAAATTGCGCGACAATTCAAAAAAGTGAAAATTAGCACAAAAGGGCACACCCAAATATGATAATATGGCATTGTGGAAATATAGAAAGAGCGGAGCTTCGGCGCCGCTCTTTTACGTGGAGGGAATTCCTTGAATTTAGAGAGAAGAAAGCTTTCGGAGCTGAGCCCGGCGGAGTACAACCCAAGAAAAGACCTGCAGCCGGGAGACCCTGAATACGAAAAATTAAAAACCAGCATAGAACATTTCGGATACATTGATCCGATTATTGTGAATAAAGATGGCACCATCATTGGCGGCCATCAACGGTATAAGGTTCTGCTGGATTTAGGATATTCAGAGGGTGATGTTGTTGTCCTTGACTTAGGCAAAGAGGACGAGAAAGCCTTAAATGTTGCCCTTAATAAGATTTCCGGAGAATTCGACAATATTAAGCTGAAAGATCTTCTGGTTGAGCTGGATTTAGGTGATTACGATATCGGACTGACCGGCTTTGACACAAAGGAACTGGAAGACCTGATAGAACTCACGGACTTTGAACCGGAAGCACAGGAAGATGATTTCGATGTTTTAGGAAACCTCAATGAAGAGACGGAACCGCTCGTAAGGCGCGGAGAGGTTTGGCAGCTCGGACGGCATCGTCTAATGTGCGGCGACAGCACGGAAGAATCCGATGTTCAGAAGCTTTTCGGCGTGGAACAGATGGACCTTATGATAACAGACCCTCCATACAATGTAAATTATGGTGATAAGATGGAACGTCTGAACGAGGCGAGGCCGAGTAACAATCCGGCCGTGGATATCGAAAATGACGCGATGAATGATGAGGATTTTTATGAATTCCTCTTAAAGGCGTTCAGCAACATGGCTGCCTACATGCGCGAAGGCGCTGCTGTCTACGTGTTCCACGCAGACATCAAAGGCCTCACGTTCCGTAAGACCTTTGATGATGTGAGACTGTACTTAGCAGAGGTATTAATCTGGGAGAAAAACAATTTCGCTTTAGGACGGCAGGACTACCAGTGGAGACATGAGCCGGTGCTTTATGGATGGAAGGAAGGAGCCGCTCATTATTTCGTTAAGGACCGCACGCAGGACACGGTTATTCTGGAAGACGACATAGACTTTGACGCCATGAAAAAGCCGGAGTTGGTGCAGTATATTAAGGATCTGATGCATAAGTATGCGGACCAGACTACGGTGATTTATGAGAAGAAACCGATGAGCAGCAAGCTTCATCCGACGATGAAGCCCATCGAGTTGATCGCAAAGTTCATGAAAAATTCCAGTAAAAAGGGCTGGAATGTTGGAGACCTTTTTGGAGGCAGCGGCAGCACCCTGATGGCGGCCGAGCAGCTTGACCGTTCGGCATATGTAATGGAATATGATGAGCATTATGCCAGTGTGATTGTAAAACGTTGGGAAGACTTTACAGGCAAGACGGCGGTAAGGATTGAGTAATATGGCAGAAGAGAGTACATCTGGAAAATATTATAAGGTGGAGGTCATCGCGGAGCTGTTTGGAGTCAGCGTTCGGCGTATTCAGCAGCTGACGCAGGATGGCGTGATTTCAACGGTACAGACTTCGGAGGGCCGGCGCTATGAGCTTGTGCCTACTGTTCAGAAGTATGTGAAGTATCTTTCAGATAAAGCATATGGGAAATCGAGGTCGGAGACAGAAGCAAAACTGAGAGAGCAGAAGCTCCGCGCTGAGGTTGCCTTAAAAGAATCACAGGGCGAATTACATAGATTAAGAACAGACATTGCGGCAGGTAAGTACATTTCCGTTGAGGAAGTAAAGGTAGATTACAGCCGCTTTTTTATTTCCTTTAAGAAGTTTGCGATGGGACTGCCGAGCAGGCTTGCGGGGCGGCTTGCCGGTTTCATGGATCCAGTGGAGGTTAGACAACTGGAAAATGAGATGCAGAAGGACGCGCAGAAGCTCTTAAAGGGATTTGTTGTTAATGCAACGATAGAGGAAAGAGATGCCTCGAAAGAAAAAGATACCAGTAACTGAGTACCAGTATGAAGCCCTGCAGTTATTGGCGCCGCCGGACGATCTGACAGTTTCAGAGTGGGCGGAGCAGTACAGAATGTTGGATTCCAAGTCGTCCGCGATGCCGGGTCCCTGGAGTAACAGCGTTACGCCGTATCTTGTCGGCGTGATGGATGAATTTAATAATTATGAGACGGAACGGATTATCTTCGTAAAGCCGACGCAGATTGGCGGCACGGAGGCGCTGCAGAACATGATCGGGTACATCGTCATGCAGGATCCGTCCCCGACGATGATCGTTTACCCGACGGAGGTGCTGGCAAAGTCAGTATCAGAAAACAGACTGCAGCCGGCGTTGAAGGCGACGCCGGAGATAGCGAAGCGCTTTTATGATACAGACTCTTCCCTTTTGGAACTGCAGTTTGACGGTATGTATTTATCTCTTGCCGGCAGTAATTCACCGGCAGGCCTGGCCAGCAAGCCCATTCGTTTTCTGATGATGGATGAGGTGGATAAGTATCCGGGTGCCAGTGGAAAAGAGGCTGATCCTATCAGACTGGCTGCGGAGAGAACTAAAACCTTCCATAACAGGAAAATATATATTACCAGCACGCCGACTCTTAAGACAGGCCATATCTGGCGGGAAAAAGAGAATGCGGACATTGAAAAACATTATTTTGTTCCGTGCCCGCATTGTGGCGAATACATAGAGTTCAAATTCCAGCAGATTAAATTTCCGGACGGTGAGGACATGAGTTATGCGGACCGTGCGGAGTTGGCCACTTATGTGTGCCAGGAATGCGGCTGCGTGATTACCGACAACGATAAGCACAACATGCTGAAGCTCGGAGAGTGGCGGATTGTGAAGAGGAACACGCAGTATGCCAGAAATGTGGCGTTCTGGATTAATACGCTTTACAGCCCGTTCGTCAGATGGTCGGCCATTGCAAAGGAATTCCTGATGAGCAAGGACGACCCGGAAGAATTTCAGAACTTTGTAAATTCCTGGCTTGCAGAACCGTGGGAAGATACGAAACTGAAAACATCCGCAGAACTTGTTATGGAGCGCCAGACAGATGTACCAGCGCTGATTATTCCGAAGTGGGCCGAGTTTATTACCGGCGGCGTGGATGTGCAGGAAACTTCTTTGTATTGGACGATCCGGGCGTGGGGCAAATACATGACCAGTCAGAACATCGCGCACGGGCAGGCATATTCCTTCGATGAAGTCGACCGGATTATGAACCTGCAATACGAGACCGAAGAAGGTGTGCCGATGCTGGTCAAGCTGTGTCTGGTAGACTCCGGAGACCAGACGGATATGGTCTATGATTTCTGTGCGCTGCATCAGGATTACACAATGCCGGCGAAGGGCGCCAGCCATGCGCAGCTGAGTGATTATAAGATCAGTAAGGTCAATCGCACTGACAGCATGGCCGACGGGATCCCGCTGGTTTTGGTGGATGGCGGCAAGTATAAAGATATGATTGCCGGAAGAATGCGGAGGGAAAACGGCAGGGGCAGCTGGATGGTGTACGACGGCTGTGACGAAGAATACGCCAATCAGGTGACAGCAGAACATAAGGTAAACCATAAGAGTGGCGGCACTGTGCGCCAGATATGGGTGCCAAAGCATTCCTATGCAGACAACCATTATTTAGACTGTGAGGTCTACGCGATGGCGGCGGCCGACATGCTCGGTGTTAGAACCTTGCACCTGCTTGATCAAAAAGAGGCTCTTAAGGAGCGCGTCAATAAGGAAGCAGAAGAAACAGCCGAAGAACAGTGGATTAAGAAATATGATAAATGGATTTAAGGAGGGCCGACATGGCTGATTGCACTGATAATTCTACCGGAAAGCCCGCAGATACGCCTGTCGATATCAGTAAGCTAACGGCAAAACAACTTTTAACGGAAGTCAATAAAGCGATTGTGGCGGTTATGGTCGGCGGACAATCTTATAAAATTGGTTCCAGAAGCCTGACCAGGGCGGATTTGTCTAAACTTTATGATATGAGAAATGATTTGACGGCTCAGGTGGCTGCGGAAAACAGCAGCGGACTGCTGGACGACTGCTATGTGGCTGTATTTGACAGGAGGTAAGGATGGGCTTTTTAGATAATATCATAGCGGCCATCTCTCCACAGGCAGCATACAAAAGAGAAGCGTTCCGGCAGGCCTACGAATCTATGCGGGCTGATTACGATGCCGGCAGCTACGACCGCCTGAACCGAAACTGGAGAGTGACGAACGAGTCCGCGGACGCGACGGACCGAAACAGTCGGGATACCATCCGGGCGAGGGCGAGAGATCTGGAGCGCAACGGCGATATCATGAATTCCGTTGTCAGCGCATTTAAAAGAAATGTTGTCGGCGGCGGATATCATGTGCAGGCCAAAACCGGAGATAAGGATCTGAATGAAGAGATTGAAAAAGCGTGGCAGAGGTGGTGCAAAAAGCAGAATTGTGATGTGACAGGCACGCAGAGTTTCAATCAGATTATTCGCATGGCGGTCAAGCGAAAAAAGATCGACGGCGGCATTCTATTTATTAAGAGATACACCAACGACGGAATTGTTCCGTTCAAGCTGCAGATGATCGAGGTTGATGAGCTTGACGAGAGCACTACGAACCCGAAGCACAAGGGGAATAAGGTGGTCGGCGGTATCGAGTTCAATGATTACAACAAACCTGTTGGATATTTTATCAGGCAATACAGTCTGGACGGATACAGCCTTAATGAGGCCGTGTATGTCGAGGCGAAGGACGTGATTTTTTATTACACGAAGAACCGTCCTTCGCAGTTGCGGGAAATGTCAGATATGGCGCCGACGATGCCGCGGATAAGGGATGTTGACGAATTTATTACGGCAGTATCAGTAAAGGAGAGGATTGAAGCATGCCTCTCCATTTTTATTAAGCGAGAATATCCAACAACAGGGCTCGGCCGGCAGGCGGCGGCAAACGAAAACCGTGTGAGCTATGATGGGAAACTGCTGTCCCCCGGCATGATTAAAGAGCTGAATGTCGGCGATGAAATTCAGGTAGTAAATCCGTCCGGTCAGGGCGCAGACGCTACAAATTTTACAAAGCTGCAGCAGAGGCTCGTCGGTGCAGGCCAGGGGATCAGTTACGAGGCCATGAGCCGTGATATGTCGGAAAGCACTTATTCTTCAACGCGTCAGTCCATGATCGAAGACGATATGACATACGCAGAAGAAAGGGAGCTTCTCGTCGAGGTGCTGGACGAGATATATGAAACGTTTGTGATTTCGGCCGTTCTTTGCGGTCTGATTTCCATTAAGGACTTCTGGACCAATAAGGAGACTTATCTGGCACACGAGTGGACGCAGGAGCCGAAGTCCTGGATTGATCCTTATAAGGAATCAAATGCAAATATGGTAGCCCTTAAGACCGGTCAGAAGACCTTCAAGCAGATTGCAGCTGAGAACGGCAAAGACTGGCGTGATCAGATTGACGATATGGCGGAGGTCCTGGAATATGGCGAAGAAAAGGGTGTTGACATGGGAGGTGTTTTGTTTGGCTTTACGGAAAACGAAGAACCGGATCCGGACGAGGACGACGGAGACGGAGAAAAAACAGACAAATGAAAGAGACGGCAGCCTGCAGAGGCGCCTCACCGATTGCCAGATCAGGGCGATGGAAGGCGAAGGCAATGAGCGAAAATTTACTTTGAGCTTTTCTTCTGAGGAGCCATACGACAGATGGTGGGGGACAGAGATCCTTTCACATTCCGAAGGAGCTCTTGACCTGACAAGATTAAATTCCATTGGCTGCGTCCTGTTCAACCATGACAGAGACAGGGTGATCGGGAAGATTACCCGCGCATGGGTGGAAAACAACAGGGGGCAGGCAGAGATTGAATTTGACGCCGACGCAGATTCGGAAATGATCTTTCAGAAGGCATCCAGTGGAACCTTAAAGGGTGTCTCTGTTGGGTATCAGGTTGACGTATGGGAAGAGGTGGCGGCAGGTAAAAAGTCCACTGACGGGCGCTTTACCGGACCATGCGACGTTGCTACAAAGTGGACGCCGTTTGAAATTTCCATCGTTAGTGTGCCGGCCGACCCGACTGTGGGAGTGGGCCGTGCGAAAGAGGGCGAGAAGCCCGAAGGTAAGGGAGTAAGCAGCTTTTACTACAATGAAAAGCAGCTCCAAATAAATCAAAACTTTTTACAGGAGGTAAAAAATCGTGAATCTTGAACAGATGATTCAGAGACAGCAGGAGCTCCTTTCTACAGCAAGGGCTGCAGGCAGAGAGCTTACTGCAGAAGAGCAGACTGAGTTTAACAATCTGCAGAGAGACATTGATGCTATCAGGGCCGCCGGCCAGCAGCCGAATAATGCGCCACAGACGGCAGAACCGGAAGACAATTCCGAGAGTGTGCGTACCGCCGAGAGACAGCGCTGTGCGGAGATTACAGCGCTGTGCCGGGATTTCAATGTGTCCGCAGAGGACACTAACCGGTATATGGCGGAGGGAACCAGCGTTGACGCTGTGCGGGCCGCTATTCTGGATGGCATGAGACAGAACGGTACTCCAATTTCTCAGAGAGGCAGCGTAAACGTGACCTGCTCCGAGGAGGACAAGTATCGTGACGCGGCGGCAGATGCACTGCTTATGCGCAGCGGTCAGACCGTTGAGAGACCTGCTGACGGAGCTGATCAGTTGAGGAGCATGAGCTTAAGAGACATCGGCATTGAGTGCCTGGCTCGTGATGGCAGTAGAAACATGAATTCGCTTCTGCGCATGGATTCTGACACGCTCTACACTGAGCTGAGCAGACAGTTTTATAACCCGTCCGCTGCGTTCCCGGCCATCCTTGACCAGACAATCAGAAAGAGCATCGTGCACCTTTACAATCATGTACCGACGACCTTCCAGGCATTTACCACGAAGGGCAGTTTGAAAGACTTCAAGGAGACTTCGGACCACGAGTATGTGATCGGTGGCGTGGGTGACTTCCTGCTGGTGCCGGAGAACGGTGAGATTAAGGCAGATAAGCCGAGAACCGAGCTGCTGCCGACCCGTAAGCTGGACACCTACGGCAAACAGTTCTCCATGACCCGTCAGGCCTTTATCAATGATGATATCGGTTTTCTGACTGAGGTACCCGGATTGTATGCCACGAAGGCAAAGCAGACTATTGATAAGCAGGTCTATTCCCTGCTCTTCAACAACGCGAGCATTTTCGATGGGACTCCACTGTTCAGCACTGCTCATAACAATCTGATTTCAACCGGATCCGCTCCATCTCAGGCATCCATCCAGGCGATGATCACCAAGATGCAGTTGCAGCATGATCAGTTCGGAGAAGCGATTTATATTACGCCGAAGACCATCATCGTGCCGGTTGGCTATGAGTTTGATCTGGCTGTGATTTTCCATTCCGCACAGGTGACCGGGTCCAACAACAACGATATCAACCCGCTGTACAACTATCCCTTCCAGATCGTTCAGAGTCCTGTTTTGAACGCACTCGCAGGAGAGAATGCCTGCCCGTGGTTCATGGTCGCAGACAGCACCAGCGCACGCGGCATTCAGGTGGATTATCTGAATGGCCAGGAGACCCCGACCGTAAGAAGAATGGAGACTCCCGGACAGCTGGGCTTCATCTGGGATATCTATCTTGACTGGGGCATCAGCGTAAGAGATTATCGCGGCATTGCGATGAATCCTGGCGTTGCCCTTACAACTGAGTAATAGGAGGTGAACGAATATGGCAACAGCAGCATATTGGCAGAGAGGCGAGAGCCTTGACTATGTAAACGAGACCGATGACGTGATTGAGGCCGGAACTGTGATTGACCTTTCCACAAGAATCGGCGTGGCTGGATGTGACATCGAGGCCGGCGCAACCGGTTCTCTTCATGTGATCGGCGTGTTTGAGATTGCGAAGACCACGGCAACGGAGGAAATCGCGATGGGTGCAGATGTTTACTTTGACGGCACCGGCATCACAGCAACCTCCGGAAGCACCCCGGCTGGTTATGCGGCAGTCGCATCCACCGCGGATGACGAAACCGTGTATGTAAAGCTTCTGGGTTAAGAGGTGGCGCATGTTAAAGGCAAAGACAACCATCCTGTATAACAGCAGGATATATAAGCCTGGTTCAGAGTTGCCTGCAAGCAATGCGGCGATGGTGGCGGCGTGGACCGCCGCCGGAACCGCTGTGTGGGTAGACGACGATGCAGAGAAGAAAACGGTCGTAAAGGCAAAGCTTAAAACAGCTGAGCCCGGCCTTGCAGGCAAAGCGCTTTCTTCTGAAGCAGAGGACGGCGATAATCTTGTTGGCAAGGTGCCTAAGACCACCAGGCGCAGGAAAAAGCAGGAGACACCGGTATGACCTTTAAGGAGCAGATCACCGAAGATAATCTGGGTGTGTTCATGAACACACTGGAATTCGCAGACACACATGCAGTAAACGATGTAGATATGCCCTGTATCATTGATACAAATGAGTTGATTGACCGAGAAAAGCGGTATCTGGGAAAACGAGATTTATATGCGGATGGCGTTTATATTAAACAGCTGTTGATATACGTCAGAGCAGAAGATTTCGGACAGTTGCCGGGCGTTGGGAGATCTCTCAAGTTGGACAAGCGGACATATATCGTTTCTGATGCGATTAACGAAGATGGCATCTATTCGATCAATTTGGAGGCGAACAAGACTTGATTTACTACCAGGTAGAGATGGAAAACCTGACCGAGATAGAAGCAGCACTCGGTATGATGAAGGATAAATCGAAAATGGTACTCCGCACCGCGATCAATAACACGGCGAAGGAGACGGTGACGCTTCTCGTGGATGAAGTAAGCCGTGAATACTATTATAAGAAATCTGACGCCAGAAAGACCATCACTACAAAGAAGGCGACGACCAGCAGCCTGCAGGCAATTATTAATTCAAGTGGGCCAGTGAATGAATTGTACGACTTTAAGGTAAATCCGAAAGCGTATCGACCGAAGAACAGACCGAAAGCAGACCATAAGGGCAATGTCCGCAGGGACAGAGATCCTTCATACCTGTATCTAAAGCCAGGAGCGTCAAGGGATAAGTACAAGGCCTTTGTCGTGAAGTACAGCAGCGGGCATATTACAATCGCTCAGCGTGTACCCGGCCAACGCATGAAATCGGATCCATCGAAGGAAGCAATTAAGACGCTGCTATCACCGTCCGTGCCGAACATGCTCGGTTATGAGCAGGGAGTCTATGGCATAGTAAATCCGCAGATGTATGATTTGCTCCAGAAGAACATACAGGAACAAATTCAGCGCTACTTAGGTTAGGAGGCAGTGAATGACACCGCTTATGTTGCAGGACGCGCTCGTCGAGGAAATGAAAAAACTTTTCGCAGACAGCTCGTATAAAGTGAGAACGGAGACTGTGGAAGACGAGCCGGTCTTCAAGCCGTTTCAGGTGTTTAAGCAGCATATTCCCGTTCCAAAAAGCGATGATGACGAAGACCCTGTCCCATATATTATTGTCCGTCTGATCAGCGGAGACGATCCTGGCGGCAAGACCAGTGATAATACGGTTAAGGTAGTCATTGTCATAGGCACTTGGGACAATGACTCGAGTGCGCAAGGCCATGTAGGCGTGATGAACGCCATACAGGACATATATGAAAGATTTAGTAAAAACCCCATGGTCGGCACCGTGGGGTTTTTGATGGGGATTTTGAGTGGGTGATGCAGGAAGATGACTATTTTCCGTACTTCTTTGGTGCCTGCAGCCTGACATTCCGCATCGCAGCTATCAGAAGGGAGGACCCATTCACATGAGTTCAAAAAAGAAAAAGGAGCAGGAGGACCTGATGTATTTAGGCCCGACAATCTCCGGAGTTGCCAGGCATTCCACTGTGTTTAAGGGAGGCGTTCTGCCGAAGAAGGTAGAGGAATGCCTTAAGGAGCTGCCGGTAATGCAGCGGCTTTTCATTCCTCTGAGCCAACTGCCGGAGGCAATGAAAGAGATGAATAATTCAAAAAGCGTGCTCTGCAGAATTTACAGGCAGACCGCTCAGAAATTTACAAAGTAGGAGGTAAAAACGAATGTCTTATTTACATGGCGTTGCGGTTGTCGAAAATCCGACAAGTATCGCAGAACCGGTAACTTTGAGCGGCGGTGTGCCTGTGATCTTCGGGACGGCGCCCGTGAATCAGGCCGACGATCCTGACAATGCTACAAACCAGCTGTTCCTTTGCAATACGTTTGACGAGGCAAAGGCGGCGGTCGGGTATTCCAGTGATTATGAGAGCTACACGCTGTGTGCGGCGATGGATGTATTCTTCAAAGCATATGGCGTTGGTCCCATTGTAGTGTGCAATGTTCTGGATCCTAGCACTCATGTTAGCAGCTATTCTGAGGTTCTTACTACCGTCAATGGAGTGGCTACAGCTACTAAACTGGGAGTGTGCCTCGGGAGCCTGACTGTGTCAAATGGAGATGATTCTTCTGCTCTAACAGAAGATGCGGATTACACAGTAGAGTTTGATGATGATGGTTACGCTGTGTTCACTTTGGTGGATGCAAGCATTTCCAGTATTTCGTTGAGCGGCAGCATTCTGGATCCAAGCGCAGTCACGCAGACCGATGTGATCGGCGCATATGACTCTGACACTGGAGCGGAGACCGGCTTCGAGTTGATCAGACGCGTATATCCGAAGTTTGGCCTTGCGCCCAGCTTGCTTCTTGCACCCGGTTGGACGCAGAATGCGGTGGTCGCACAGGCACTGGTAGCGAAGTGTGAGGACATCAGCGGCATGTTCCGCTGTGAATGCTTGATCGACATTGACAGTACCGAAACCGGAGCGACTAAGTATACCGACGTGGAAGAGGCGAAGGAGAATACGGGAATCACGAGTGAGCACGCCATTATGCTCTGGCCTATGATCAAGTACTCCGGAAGCATCATGTATTATTCCACGATGTACGCAGCGCTCGCGGCATATACCGATTATACCAACGACAATGTACCTGGCTTATATCCGTCCAACAAGTCGCTTAAAGCCAGCGCCGTTGTCACCGCGGACGGAACGGAATTAGACCTCGATATTACGCAGGCTAATGTCCTGAATGCGATCGGCGTCGTCACGGCGCTTAACCTGAATGGCTATGTGGCGTGGGGGAATAACACTGCAGCATACCCGGATGTAACAGACCCGAAAGACCGTTGGATCGGATGCAGGCGGTTCTTCTCCTGGTGGGCAAACGAGTTCGTCATCAACTATCTGTCTAAGGTAGACAATCTGGCAAATTACAGGTTAATTCAGTCCATTGTAGACAGCTGGAATGTACGCGGCAACGCCCTTACTTCGCAGGGAAAATGTGCTGGCATTAAGATGGTCTACAACACGGAGGACAATCCGGTTGAGAATATTCTTGCAGGCAAGGTTACTTTCCGTCAGTATCTGGCACCGTATACGCCCGCGGAATATATCGAGAGCATTAATGAGTATGACGTAAGCATGCTCGAAGCAGCATTGACTGGAGGTGAGGAATAATGAGCAGTATTGCAAACGTACCCGAGGTTATTAACAACTTCAACGCATACAGTAATGGCACGCAACTGATCGGCGTTACTGCTTCTGTGGCGCTGCCGAACTTTGACGCCATTACAGAGGAGATCAGCGGCGCGGGCGTTATGGGTTCCTATGAAACGAGTATCCCTGGTTTCTACTCCAGCATGGAACAGGAGGTTGGTTTCAGGACGCTGGATTCGGATATTTTCGAATTGATGAATCCTACGTCCGCGGTAGACCTGACTTTCAGGGCGTCCGCACAGAGCACGGTTAAAGCGACCGGTGCTCTGACCTATAATGGCATGAGAATCGTCGAGAGAGGTCGCTTTAAAAGCTTTGAACCCGGCACTTTGGAAGTGGGCAAACAGATGGAGTCTAAGCTTAAGTTTGAATGCCTGTATTTCCTGTGTGAGATCGATGGCGAGACGATGCTGGAATACGACAAGCTGAATTCCGTATTTATCGTAAATGGCGTGGATCTGCTTGAGAAAGTGAGGTCACTGACATAATGGATGACGAATTATATCTGAATGAAGCAGAAGAAGATGAGGACGCCGATGAGGCGTCCTTAGTCGTTAAATTCGATAAGCCTTACGTGTTCGAAGGAAAGGAATACACGGAAGTCGACCTTTCCGGGCTGGAAGACATGAAGACAAAAACATGGACGAAGGTTATGAACACTGTGCGGCGTTCCGGCGAAGGGTTTGACCCGACGCCGCAGCTCAATCCGGAGTATTCCATCAGGATGGCTGCTACGGCGACTAACCTGCCGGTGGAGTTTTTCGAGCTCCTTCCTTATAAGGAGGGCAGTAAAGTACATAACCGCGTTATGGTTTTCTCGAACAGGTAGGTCTTAATGCATACGACCTACCGAAAATCAAGAAGATTATCGTGCAGTTATCAATGTCATTAAACACGGGAGTAGACTGGTTCTACTCCCTGTCTCTTTCAGAATTATTAGAGACGATTAAGGAGGTGTCAGAGGTTGTCGACGACAGGAAAAGAATACAAGCTGGCAATAAGAATCGCAGGCATCGTAGATAGGTCGTTCACGACCAGCCTGACTTCGACGAATACCAGCTTAAAGGCGAGCGTCGCTACGTGGAACAGCAGCTTTACGCAGCTGGACAAGGGTTTCAATTCCATTATGAGCGTAGGGCAAACTGCATTCAGCACCATAGCAAAAGCTGCAGGGGTAGCTACTGCCGCCATAACAGCACTTGCTGCTGCAGGGCTTGATCCCATTTCAGCCGGTTCAGACTTCGAGTCTGCCTTCGCAGGCGTTAAAAAGACAGTCGATGCTACAGAAGAAGAGTATGCGCAGTTAAGACAGGATATTCTGGACATGTCCGAGGTATTACCTTCCACAGCATCCGAGATCGCGGAGGTTATGGAGATTGCCGGTCAGCTGGGTATTGATACAGACAGTCTGACGGATTTCACCGAGGTGATGATTAATCTCGGTGAGTCCACAAACCTGGAGGCGGCGGATGCAGCGGACCAGCTGGCCCGTTTTGCAAACGTTGTGAATATGTCGAATTACGGGGACGATGGCGTGAGCAATTATGAGCGCCTCGGCTCCGTAATTGTAGATTTGGGCAATAACTTTGCCACGACAGAAGAAGAAATCGTGGAGATGGCGACGAACCTGTCTGCAACCGGCGACATGGTTGGTATGACAGAGGCCCAGATCATGGCACTGGCGACAGCGATGAGCGCCACAGGCATTAAAGCGAACAAGGGCGGCACAGCCATGAGTAAGCTGATTCGGTACATGCAGCTGGCAGTGGAGACCGAATCCGAGGCATTGAGTGATTACGCCAGAGTTGCCAATATGACCGAGAAAGAATTCTCTGAGACTTTCACAAATGACGCAGTGGTCGCAGTGGGCGCCTTCATCGAGGGCCTGTCCGATACAGAGAGACTTGGCTCCTCGGCGATTAAGACACTGAATGATATGGGTATTACAGAGACCCGTCTGACAGATGTGGTCTTAAGACTGGCGAATGCGCAGGGAGATTTGACAGATGAAGAACTGGAAGCGGCTGTAGCCGATGAAATCTTCGAAGATACCGCAGTTGATACAGCATACTCTGCATCCTTGTTAAGTGAGGCCATCGCCACTGCAAATGAGGCATGGGAAGAGAATACGGCGCTGGCGGTAGAAGCCGGGAAGCGGTATGAAACCACGGAGAGTCAGGTTGATGTTCTGAAAAACCTGTTTACAGAGATGGGTATCACCATCTATGACGAAATCAGGCCTATGTATGTGGACGCGATCGCCGAGATCAATACCGCCCTTAAGAGCATGAATGATTACCTCGGCAGCGCGGATGGAGTCAGTAAGTGGGTAAAGAACATCAAAACTTCTGCACCTGCCGCAGTGAAAAACATCAAGCAGATCGTAGAATCATTCACCCCTGTTTTAAACATTGCCAGTTCTATATGGAACGTCCTGTCGGATATCGGAGGGTGGTTTGTTTCGAATCCGGCTGTGATTGTTGGCGCCATTTATTCTATTGGCTCCGCATTGACTGCATACAAAATAGGATCCAACGCAACTCACTTGCTCAATTCTCTTCTTAATTTCGGGTCGAGTCTTAACCCGACTACTGTGGCTATCATGGCAGTGGTGTCTGCGATCGGACTTCTGACTGGGGTGATAAAAGCATATGAGTCATATAGAGATCGACTTGCAGATGACAACTTGGTGAACCACTTCGGAAGCATCGCGCTTTCCATGTCAGAAATTCAGGAAGTTGCGGAGTACCTTGTAGGGACGGAATCTTTGGAAGCGGTTCAGGCCGCGCTTGCCGAGTTCGATGAGCTGGACGGCTTCGCATCGACGATGGAGGCCGCGATCTCTGAAATCAACAAGATGAACTGGAAAGTGTCCATCGGCATGGAACTTTCCGAGGATGACCAGGACAGCTATATCGAATACATAGATCAGTATGTGACGGCAGCACAGGAGTACGCTCTGCAGGAGCAGTACGCTGTGTCTTTGAACCTTGCGGCCATGTTCGATACGACAGATCCTGATCAGGCTGACATTGTTGATAAGGTAAATTCTTTCTATGCATCCTGCTATGATGATATGGCTTCTCTTGGCGAGAGCTTGAGTGATGCGGTGAATGAAGCGTTCGCAGATGGAATTCTGGACGCGGATGAGATATCTGAAATCGCAGACATTCAGGCGAAGATGGCAGAGCTGCAGGAGAACCTTGCGGAAGGCGAGCTGGAAGCACAGTTTGCGCTTGCAGGCGCGAATTATTCCGGAACTTCACTTGATTATGAGACCTTCTTGAGCTTGGCTGGCGACATCGATTCGGCCGTGCAGGAAGCAAATGATGCGTATGCTGAGTCTTATGCATCGACTGTTAAATCTTTGTATTTGACTTATGGCGGAGAAGGAGAAGAGTACGACGCCGCGCTTGCTGTTGCAACACAGGAATATCTCGATAATAAAGCCGAAACATCCGCTAAGGGGCTAAATTATTTACCGGAATCCCTGGAAGATACTTACGGAGATGAGATCAGCGCGGCCATTGCAAGCGTCGTGGAGCAGTACAGCAGTGACAGCTATTCGCAAGCGTGGGCGGAAAAGCCGCAACAGATGCTGGAAGAGGTTGCATGGGCTCTCACCGAAGCGCTTCCGCAGGATACTCGCGACGCTCTGGGTATTGTATTAGATGAAATAAGCGGAAGCATAGATACCGTTCATGAATTGGTCGGTGAATATGAAGCGGCCGGCGCAGACATACCAGAATATTTAACCGAGACTCTGCAGCTTGCAGATATTCTTTCTGCGGCAAGCGGAGATGCTGAATCTGCGTGGAGCGTCATGCAGGATACCATCGTCAATGAAGAGGATTTCGAGGCGGTCAAGGAAACACTGGAAGCACAGGGATGGGAGTTGTATACTTACACAGCTCAGGTCCTTGAAGAAGCGTTTTCAGAAGGTTTCGATATCAGCGCGGATGTGAACTTTTCCTTTAATACGTCCACTTCGCTCGGACTTTCCAGAAGTACATTATCTACAGCGGCAAGCAGTGCATTCAGCGACATCGGCGGCCGGGCATCCGGCGGCCTTGCGACAAGCCCGGAGCTTACCTGGTTTGCAGAGGACGGACCGGAGATGGCCATCCCGATTGACGGCAGCAGCAACGCAATCAGCCTGTGGGAGCAGACTGGACGGATGCTCGGCATGGACAGTGCTTTCGATGGTCTCGACCTTGACGCCGGCGGCTCCGAGATGGTGATTGAATACAGCCCAACGCTGCAGTTTTACGGAGACACACCGAGTAAACAGGACTTAGAGGATGCGATGGAGATTTCACAGGATAAGTTCAACTCCATGATGGACAAGTACATGAAATCCCGCAGCCGTGTGTCCTTTGGGTAAGGAGTGTGCATGAAATATTATCTGACTCGTTCCGGGGATACCTGGGATTATATCGCGAAGGAGGTATATGGTTCAGAAGCATATACCTCCTTTTTAATGCAGAACAATCAGGAGTATTTGATATACTTTACATTTCCGGCAGACATAAAGCTTGTAATTGAAGACTTGCCGGAGGAGACAACGCTCCTACCTGATTGGAGGTCTTAACTTGGCAGCAGCGAGCAATGTAAGCATAGAAATTACATACGACGGCACAGTAAAAGAAACCTCCTCTGGAAGTTCGGCCTCCAGTTCTTCATCTTCCAGCAGCTCCTCGAGCGGCCTGCCTACATCTTATACGGTCGTTTCAGGAGACACGCTGTGGGCACTTGCGCGGACTTATTACGGCTCAGGCAATAAATATACGATTATCTACGATGCAAACGCGGATACCATCGAATCCGTTGCCAAAGCGCACGGAAAATCGAGTTCGGATAATGGTCACTGGATATTCCCCGGCACTGTTCTTAATATTCCAATCGCGGAAGTAACTACAGTAACCTCCGCGATTGTATCCGCAGGCACGTCCAACCCGGCGCTTGGCAGCAAGATGGCCGAGGCGGCGACAGGGCTGACTTACACGGATATTGCGAGCGGAGAATCGGACAGCGTAACGATTACCATACAGGACAGGGAAGCAGAGCGGATCGGGAGCCTGAAACCGCCGAAGGGGGCGGATCTGGGAGTACAGATTATCGCAACCAACTGGAACGGATACGACGGAACGCAGACACTTGACTGTGGGACCTTCGTCCTTGACGATTTATCCTATTCAGGCAGGCCGAGAGTGTGTTCAATAGGCGGCGTCAGTGTGCCTATTATGAATGACTTTAAGTCCCTTTCCCGGTCAAATACATGGGACAGCACAACCATTAAGGACATCGCGTCCACGATCACTGACAGATACGGAGCAACACTTTATTACGATGCCGATACTATCCAGATATCAGAGATAGAGCAGAATAACCAGACTGACAGCTCATTTCTTTATTCGTTGTGCGAGAAGTACGGACTTTCCATGAAAGTCTATAACAATAAGATCGTGATTTTCGACCCGGTTACTTATGAAGCAAAAGCGGCCGTTATGACGATTTACGAAAGCAACATGGAAGAGTGGAGCTACGACACCACGGTCGATGGCACTTATACGGGAGTCAGCCTGGATTATTCAGACCCGGATACGGATGAGACATACAGTGTGTTGATGGGAACCGAAGGACGGTTATATTCTATCACTTCGCAGGCGTCCAGCCAGTATGACGCAGAGTTGCAGGCAGCCGCGAAGGTAAACGAAGCAAACCGTGAAATTGATACGATGGAGATTACGATCGTCGCAAATCCTTCTCTGGTAGCCAGTCACTGTGTGGATATATCCGGTGTGGGCAGCGGCGCCGATGGAAAGTATTACGTCGATAAGATCAAACACACGATCAACGACGGCTACAAGATGGTGTTGACGCTGCACAAGGTTCAGACGCCGATTCTTGTTACAACGCCAGTTGCTTCATCGTCCGCCGGAACATCTTACACAGTGGTCTCGGGTGATACACTGTGGGCGCTGGCAAAAACATTCTATGGGAGCGGTAAATTATTCACGACAATCTATGACGCGAACGCGGAGATTATTGAATCCACGGCCAAAGCTCATGGCAAGGCCAGTTCGGAGAACGGCCACTGGATTTATCCCGGCACCGTTCTTACGATTCCGGGAGGATGACGTATGACGACAAGAGTGGGAAGAGTAACGGCAACCTACCCCGCAACAGGCAAGGTAAAAGTTACATATGAAGATACAGGAAACACCTCGCTTCCAGTATCTTTACTGACGATGAATTCAGAATATTCCATGCCGGCAGTGGGAGACAGGGTCGTAACTTTACATATGGAGAACGGCAGCAGCAAAGGCTTCTGTCTCGGAACATATTATGGCGGAGGAACGACGCCGCGTGCGACAAGCGGATACCGCAAGGACCTTAATGGCGGGGCTTACATAGTTTGTTCCGAAGGAGTTTACGACCTGAATGCGGCCAGCATTCAGTTTGAAACAAGCGGAGCAGAACTGTTACTCGACGAAGAAAATTTGAAGGTCGAGGCAGGCGGCTCCATTTCTCTTAAGGGAACAGACCTTACTCTGGAATCGGAGGGCGATCTGACACTTTCCGGTGCGGCGGGAAGCGTCACCCTAAAGGAACTGCTCGATACTCTTAAGGATTATGAAGGCCGGATAGCCGCTCTTGAAGGCGGAGCGTAGGAGAAGAAATATGGCGCAGATTGGAAATTTGGGTTCTCTTATTACGTTTGAGGTGAGCTCCGATAAGATACTGACTTTTAGTAAATTAACGCGAACAGTGAAAGGCAGATGGAACACGCACAATGTTATAAGCGGCAAGCCTGTGTCCGAGTTTCTGGGTCCAGACGTCGGCACGATACAGCTGCCCATTTACTTGTCTGTTATGCACGGAGTAAAGCCGATAGACATATTAGATGCGATCAATGATGCCGTTGAGAATGGCGAGGCCTTTACATTCGTTATTGGCGGCAGGAAAATCGGCAACTACCAGTGGAAGATCACCAATGCGTCTGAAGTGTGGGGAAGTGTTATTAAGGACGGGCAGCTCGCGTCGGCAAATCTTACATTGACACTTGAAGAATACGCGTAAGGAGGATCCGATGGATACTTATGTCAATATTGAGAACAGCGGTTTTTCAACAGAAGAATTTAATGATATTAAGCTGTGCCTGGAAACACTCCTGTCTATTCAGGCCGGTACACAGCCACTGGATCGTGACCTCGGCATAGATACTGAGGGAATTCTGGATTATCCGTTTAGCGTAGCGCAGAATAAGTTGGCTGTCGAGATTGTCGAAAAGATTGAAAAGTACGAACCGAGGGTAAAAGTAAAATCAGTTACTTTCGAAGGAAGTTCAGACGGACGGCTCGCACCAAGAATTCATATTATCAGGGCGGAGGAAGAATAAATGAGCAGTTTCACGGACAATTTTCCGGATATCAGTTTTATTGGCAATACGACCATAGACGAAGTACAGACGCGGATGATCAATAATTACCTGGAAAAATATAAAGAAATCACGGGGAAGACTACCTCGCTGGCACAGGCGAATCCTTACAGACTGATTATGTACGGGTGCGTGATGGAGATATATCAGGCGCTGCAGTATGTGGACTTCGCGGGCAAGATGGGGCTCTTGAAATATTCCAAAGGCGATTATTTAGATAACCTGGTCGCCTTAAGGGGCATTGCCAGGGAAGCAGCTGCTCACGCAGTCACGACTTTGAAGTTTTCCATTGATGCAGCCATCTCGTCCGCGATATCCATACCGGCTGGCACTCGGGTGACAAACGGGAACGATGTATATTTTGCCACTGATGAATATGCGGAGATTTCAGCCGGGGAGTTGTCCGTGAGTGTGTCTGCGACATGTACGGAGGCGGGAACTTGCGGCAATGACTTTGATGTTGGCGAGTTCAGTATATTGGTCAATACGCTGCCTTATGTTGTAAATGTATCGAATACTGTAAAAACTTATGGCGGCTCAGAAATTGAAGACGATGACGATTTAAGGGAACGGGCCTATAATGCCGCAAGCACGTATTCTACTGCCGGATCCAAAGAAGCATATGAATATTATGCAAAAGCAGCGAGCGCGGAAGTTGCAGATGCAAAGGCCACGTCTTCAACCGCAGGGGCGGTCGAAATCTACATTATTTGCAATGACGGAGAAATGCCAAGCGATGACCTGCTGGCCACTGTTGAGAAATACTTATCGAGCGACACCATCAGACCCCTTACCGATACCGTGTCCGTCCTGGCACCAAATGCCGAGACCTATGACGTAGATCTTACATATTACATATCAAGCAATGACAGTGCATCGGCAACGAGTATTCAGGAGGCGGTTGAGACAGCCGTGAGCACTTATAACATATGGCAGACTGAAAAAATCGGCAGAGATATTAATCCTTCCTATTTGATACAGCTGATCATGACCGCTGGAGCAAAGCGTGTTGAAGTGGCGAGTCCGTCGTTTACAGCCATTGATGATACTACCGTGGCGCAGACAGGTACAGTGACTGTCACGTATGGAGGGTTGGAGGATGATTAAACTATATGATGGCGATATTACGGATATCCTTCCGGATATATTTAAAGAAAAACCGGAAGTGATCGCACTCGGATATGCGCTTAAGATGGAAATTCAGCGGGTACTCGATTATTGCGCGTATATCAGTTTATATGCTTCAATCGCCACGCTGCCTGAGAACATTCTCGATGCGCTGGCTGCCGAGTTAAAAACGCAGTATTACGACAGCACGCTTGACGTGGAGACAAAGCGCGGCTTAGTGAAAAATACATTGATTTGGTATAAGACAGCCGGTACGCTGTCCGCGGTGACGGAATTGATTACATCCGTTTTTGGTGAAGGCTATATATCGGAATGGTTCAGCTACGACGGCGATCCATTTTATTTCAAGATCTCTACGGATACATCGCTTACGAATGATTCTATCAGTTATTTTATGACAATGCTCCAGCGCGTAAAGAATTTACGGAGTCATATCGAGTCGATTACGATGCCACAGACTGCAGAAGCCAATATTATTGGAAATATTGGCAGCATGACGGTTCATATCCCGACATCGATAGAAATGGCTGATGATGCGCTGGTCGGAAGTACGTGGTTTTTTGATGGGACATATTATTTCGATGGAACGCAGTATTTTGATGGCATTGTAGTTTAGATAATGAGCAGAACGGAGGCAAATAATGGCACAGGCATTTAATGGAGTGGTCTTAACAAGTGATGGATCCGCATTGCTGGCAAAAGCGCAGGCAGGAGAATACACGATTCAATTTACGAGGATGGCGCTCGGTAATGGCAGTTATACGGACTATGAAAAAACAACGTCTTCATTGCGGGCAATGACTGCATTGAGGTCTGAAAAAAACAGCTATAGTCTTTCAAGTGTCAGCGTATATTCAGATACCAGCGTGAAGGTAAGTGCGCTGCTATCCAATTATGACATATCTACTTCTGAATCGTTGGCAGATGAAGAATATTATATCAATGAAATTGGACTTTACGCGCAAGAAGACGATGACGCTGACACGGAGATATTGTATAGCATTGCAGTCGTCTCCGCGGACGAAGGCGATATCATGCCGGCATATACTGGATCTAATCCTATACAGATTATCCAGACATATTATGTGACAGTGGACAGCGGTGGAGATGCTACGTTTGAAGGCAGTGGAGCTATAGCCTTAGACGCAGATCTGGAGACATTGCGGGAGGAACTACTTGGATATATTAACACTCTAAACGAAACCGCAGTGTTATCTGAAGACGTCAGGAGAATAGAAAAAGTTTCCGAACTGCCAGAAGAACCAGTAGAGACGACGATGTATCTTATCTCATAGTATAAGGAATTAACATGATAAATTTCGGCGAAAAAATTAAAAAAATATACGTTGGCAGTGAAAAAATTAAAAAGGCATATTTAGGATCGGAACTTGTGTATTCCGCCGGCGCTACTGTCACATATTACGTTGATTCCGATACAGCATATACGGAAGAAGTGGACAGCGAAGCAACCTGCCTGTCTCCAACTACATTCACTCCGCAAAAAGACGGCTATACGTTTGTCGGCTGGAGGCAGGATAAAACGGCATCATCGGAAGTAATTCAATCTTTGACGATGGGTGATGATGAAATCACGCTTTATGCGGTATTCACAAAGAATATCGCCCTGACTTATTACTCGTCTGAGACGGCTGAGACAATTACAAAACCGGAATATTACAACTGTGGAAATTATAGCAGGGCATACTTTACCGTGGACGCTCCTGCTTTAAGCGGGTGGACGTTCGAAGGATGGCGCTATGGAGTTTACAATTACAGTTCTTTCAGCAACATCATGCTGTCAAGAGATACCACGATTTATGCGCGTTATTCGAAGGACATCAGCGTCAACCTGGTTACAGGAGGAGATACTCTCTGCTGGATTGCAAGCTGCTCTTACATTGCTCCGGGCACCTACGATTATGGTAGCGTTACTCAAGATGATCCAACGCTGGACGGCTGGACTTTCCTCGGCTGGACGACAGGTACAAGTGCAAGCGCGGATATTGTGTATGCAACGCTTAATAACACAACATTTACGGCCAATGCTACGCTGTATGCAAAATATTCGAAGGCCATAACATTAACATATTACAGCACCGCCTCAACCGCGTCCACCAAAACTGGAACGCGGTATTTTAATGCTTATGGCAATTACAGTAATCCGACCTTTACCATCAATACGCCGACATTGTCCGGCTGGACCTTTGAAGGCTGGACGACCAGCTCAGACGCCACCGAAGCTGCTGAATACAGCAGCATAAGCGGAACTGCCTTTTCTGAAGACACGGTATTATATGGCAGGTGGTCTCAGACCATAACATTAACTTATTACAGTAAAAGCAGCACGTCTGCGGCCAAAACAGGGACGAGATACTTCAATGCGGCAGGAAATTACAGCAACCCAACATTTACTGTTTCAGATCCGTCCTTGTCCAACTGGACATTCGAGGGATGGGCCGCGTCTGCATCTGCAACGGCATCCATCGCTTACGAAAGCATCAGTTCTGCTGAGTTTTCCACAGACACTACGCTGTACGGAAAGTTTTCACAGAGCATTACGCTGTCCTACAATGGCAACTCGGCGACCAGCGGCTCTACGGACAGCCAGACCAAGACAAGATACTTTAACACAGCCGGGAATTATTCGAATCCAAGTTTTACTCTGGCAAGCAATGGGTTTACCAGAAGCTGTTATTCGTTTTCCAAGTGGG
>JAJQFS010000082.1:0-47341 GCA_021200995.1 Lachnospiraceae bacterium
CCTTGACGCCGGCCAGGTCATAGGCCCGGATCCGGTCTCCCGTCTCCTTCGGCACATTGCTCAGGATCCGTTCCCGTGAGGAATATTTCTCCACGCGGGTGCGGACGTACTCCTCCTCCAGATCCAGCTCCTCACAGAGTACCTGAATGACCCGCTCCGGATCCTCCACCTGGTTATAGATAACGGAGACCGTACAGACAGTCTCATTGTCCGCCAGCACCACACCGTTGCGGTCTAAGATTCGTCCCCGCAGCGCCTTGATGTCCCGCTCCCGCTCCTGTAAATTGGTAGCCATCTGCGCGTAATAATCGCCCTCCACCGCCATCAGATAAATCAGACGGCCCAGCAGTGCACACAGCATCAGAATGCTGGCCGCGGCGAAAAACAAAATCTTTTTCTTCTGATAGGTTCTGACAAACATAAATAACCTCACAGAAAGTGTTGTTTTCAGCTTATGTGACTTTCCATGAGGTTATGCCCGGCTTTTGAGCCGCGCTTCGTTCCCCTTTTACACTGTGCACGGCTCGTATTCCCCTTTTATTCTGACCAGGCCTGAAGTAAATTCCCCTTTTACACCGGCACAGTCTTTTCTCTTTTACTTTGACCACGCCTGAAATAAATTCCCCTTTTACACGGGCGTGATCTTTCCCCTTTTACTTTGGCTTAACCTTTGTAAATTCCCCTTTTACGCCGGGTTAAAGCCTTTTTCCCTTTTTACACTGTCCGTGCCTGTCGTAAATTCCCCTTTTACACGAGCCGGACATGTTCCCTTTTACACTGTTACTATTCTGTTGATCCTGATGTTTCTGTTCCCTCCGTCTGAGTCTCCTCCGTCTGCGTTTCCTCAGTCGTCGTTTCCTCTGAGACAATTCCCTCCACTGTTGAACCGATGGTTGTGGTGGTGGCGCCATTGTCCGCGGCTATGGAGTTGAGCAGATCAGAATTGTCAGCCACCTCCGAGATATCCTCCTCCGTGTCTTCTAAGGCTCTCTTCTCCAGATAACCCTGAATCACGGCCTCGCTTCTCTCTGCAAGCTCCGCCTCTTCTGACTCTGTCAGTTCCTCCGTCATATAAATACCCAGATATGGCAGGATATCTGTCATAATATCCTTGCTGAGCCAGCAGGCGTACTTGGTCGAATTGCTCTGATCCTCCACATTTGGTCTGTCAATCACCACATACACCAGTACCTGCGGATCATCCGCCGGCGCGTAACCGCAGAAGGAAACCACATAATCGCCGTTTCCTCTGGGGAGCGTTTCGCTGGTGCCGGTCTTGCCGCCGATAACATATCCCGCCACGGCTGCCTTGGTGCCGGTACCGCTTTCCACGACGCCGTTGCAATACTCGATGATCTTTTCACTGGTAGACTCTGAGATGGTCTGTTTCACCAGCTTGGCGGAAATATTCTCCACCACAGAGCCGTTGGAGCTTAAGATCTGGCTGACCACACGCGGCTCATAGAGATAGCCGCCGTTTACCAAAGAACTGAAGCTTGCCGCCATCTGAATCATGGACACCTGGAAGCCCTGTCCAAAAGACGAGGTAGCTAATTCTGAACTCCCCATGGTATCCGCCGAATAGATGAGGCTTGCCGTACGCGCCTCTCCGGCCAGGTCAACATTGCTCTTTAAGCCAAAGCCGAAGCGGTTCTGAAACTCCGTAAAGGTATCGCTTCCCATGGCCTGTGAAATATACATCATCGTCACATTGCAGGACTGTGCGACGGCATCAGCCACCGACACATACCCATGTGAGCCGTGACATTTAATCGTCCAGCCGCCCACTTCCAGGGAACCAGTGCAGTAATAGCTTTCATTTCCCGTGATGGTTCCCGTCTCCAGCGCCATTGCCACCGTAAAGGGCTTGGCCACAGATCCCGGCTCATAGGTATCTGAAATACAGAAATTGCGCCAGATCTGGTTGGATTCCGTGTAAAAGGCTTCCGTATCCTCCTGCAGGGCGGCCCATTCCGCGTCCGTGAAATACTCGCTCAGATCGTAAGGATTATTACAGTCATAACCGGTATTCGTGGCCATGGCCAGGACGCTTCCGTCGTTGACATCCATGACAATCACACCGATATTCTCCGCGCCGGCGCCGGACCGGTAATTGTCCCGCAGCTCCTCATTGTAATAATCAATCCACTTCTCCACAGTCGTCTGAATATTGACGTCGATTGTGGTCACAATGCTGTAGCCGTCCGAAGCGGGAATAGTGGTTACATCCACCTCACTGTCCGAATTCAAATACCCATATTCTCTGCCTGTCGTCCCGTTCAGCGTATCATTATAATACTCCTCCAGGCCGAACATGCCATTATTGTCAGAACCGGTGAAGCCCAGAACCTCACTGGCCAGGGTAGAATAGGGATATTTCCTCTCATACTGCTCCTCAAACCAGATGCCAGTGATATGCGTGCCGCCGTAGGTCTCGCCTTTTGCCTCCGCCGCGGCTTTTCCCGCGTCATAGGCTGCGTCCACATAGTCATAATAGGCTTCCATCTCATCGTAGGAGATGCTTTTTAAAATAATGCGGTACTGCGAGGAGGGATAGTTGGCTATATATTCCTTCACTGCCGAAAGATCGATATCCGGAAAACACGCTTCCAGTGCTTCCAGCGTTGGCGTATAGGCTTCATCATCCGCTAAAAGTGCCTTCGTGTCCAGAATGACATTGTAGACCTTCTCACTGTAGGCCAGCACCGTACCGTTGGCGTCGTATATCGTGCCCCTTTTATATGCAAGCGTCGTGGAATCATAGGCCTGCTGGCTTAAAACGATCTGCTTGTACTTTTCCTCGCTGGTCGCGGTAATATTCACCAGCCGCCAGACTAAAAACCCGGCCGCGGCCAGCGCAATCGTGCAGAAAACAAACAGCTTGCGTCTCATATAAGGCCGAAGTTTGGTCGTATCCACCCTGCGCTGCCGGTTATTGTTGCTTCGTCCCCCTCTGCTCTGGGTCCTCTCGTTCATCTTAATCCTCGTCGGAGACGACAACACTCTGTTCCATGTAGTCGTCGATCTGGGAATCATATGTAATAATCTGATCCTCCGTGGCGTATACCATACCCAGGTCCATAATGGCGACTTCCCTGACATCCTCCAGGTCCACACTGGCTTCGATTCTGCTCAGGTATTCGTCATTGCTGACAGTCAGGTCATTGACCTCCGACTCCAGGGACTGAATATTGGTTCTCAGCTGCGTAATGTCAGACTGCAGGCTCAGATAGCGAAGCACTATCAGGCCCAGGAACAGAAACGCCGCGGTCACGGTCACAAGCGCCAGCCTGTTGACCGGAGAGGCCTTCAGCGTTACCCTTGCCTTCTCAGTGCCGACATCGACCTGGTGTCTCTGGGGCGCCTGCCTGCGGGCGGGTGCTGCCTGCTGTGAAGTACGTCTGCGAACCGGCTCTGCTGTCTGCTGCGCGGTCTGTCTGCGGGCCGGTGCTGCCTGATTTGCCGCAGTTCGTCTGCGGGCCGGCTCTGCTGTCTGCTGTGCAGTCTGTCTGCGGGTCGGATTCTGCTTCGGAACCGCTGTCCCATACTGATACTGCATGGAAGTTCTGCCGGCGGTATTTCTGCCGCTGTTCGCTCTTGTATTTACTTGTGTGCTTCCGTATCTGCGGTATCCGTAATCGTTGCCTGCCATGTTCAGACCTCCTGCGCCTTTTCAAATACTCTCAGTTTCGCGCTTTTGCTTCTTTTATTCTCTTTCAGCTCCCGTTCGGAGGGCTGTATCGGTTTCTTTGTAATCATTTTTCCTTTTGGAACTCTGCCGCAGGTGCACACCGGAAACGACGGCGGACAGATGCAGGGATTCTCCGCTTTGTGGAAAGCCGATTTCACAATCCGGTCCTCCAGGGAGTGGAAGGCGATGATGCACAATCTTCCTTCGGGCTTTAACAGATCGATCATGTCCTCCATCGAGTCTCTTAAAACGTCCAGCTCATGGTTGCATTCAATGCGGATGGCCTGAAAGGTCTTTTTGGAGGGGTGCCCGTTTACCCGCATTTTCGCGGGGACAGCCGCTTTGATGATCTCGTTTAACTCACCTGTAGTCTCTATGGGAGCCTGCTCTCTCGCCAGACAAATATGTTTGGCAATGTTTTTGGCGAACTGGTCTTCCCCGTAATCCCGGATGATCCTGTAAAGCTCCATCTCCGGATAGGTATTGACAATTTCCTTCGCGGACAGCTCCTGGCGGTCGTCCATGCGCATATCCAGAGGCGTATCTTCCTTATAGGAAAATCCCCTTTCCGGCGTGTCCAGCTGAAAGGAGGAAACACCGAGATCCAGGAGGATACCATTGACCTCATGGATGCCTTCTTCGGCGAGGCGTTCACGCATATACCGGAAATTGCTGCGGATGATAGTCGCTCGATCCTGATATGGTAAAAGCCGTTCCGTGGCCGCCGCAATCGCGTCCCCGTCCTGGTCAAAGCCGTACAGATGGCCCTTGTCCGACAGACGCGCACACACCTGGCTCGCGTGGCCGCCGCCTCCTAAGGTGCCGTCCACGTACACGCCGTCAGGCTGTATATTTAGCTCTTCAATCGTCTCCTGCAGCAGTACGGAATAATGTCTGAATTCCATTCTCTCCGTCTCCTACAGGCGGATGCCGATGCTGTCCAGATATGCCATGGACTGATCCACATCAATATCCTCATTCTCCGCATCCCAGCGTGCCTTATCCCAGATCTCCACATGGCGGCCGCTGCCTACCATGCATACATCCTTATCCAGACCCGCGTACTCGCGAAGCTCTGTCGGGATTAAGAATCTTCCTTGCTTGTCCACTTCCACATAGGCCGCGCCGGATAAGAAAAACCGCAGCACCTTGCGGGACTCCTTGCTGGTGATGGAGAGCGTATCAAGCTTTTCCTCGAACTGCGTCCATTCTGTTTTGTCGTACACAAACAAACACCCATCAATCCCCTTGGTCACCACGAATTCCTCGCCCAGCGAGTCGCGCAACTTGGAGGGAAGAATGAGTCTACCTTTTGTATCAAGCGTGTGATTGTATTTGCCTGCGTACATAAAAGCTTACCTTCCCGTTCGTCGGGTTTGCGTGGGAGTTGCACCATTTTTAACCCATTTTCGTGATTTTTCTGGCACTTTGTTCCCTTTTGCTCCACTTGGAATATAGCTTACATCTTTTTCCCCATCTTGGCAAGTGGAATTATGAATTTTTTTTAAAAATGTGAATCAAAGCAGCCGGGAAACTGTCATCCAGACAATTTCCCGGCTGTTGATCAACCATGCTGTATTCTGTTTCTGAAACACGTCACACCTAAAACGGCTCTCTCAGCCTCCTGCATACGATACCGCGTACACCGTATACCCCGCATCCTCCTCCACATCAATATGATCCACCGCGGTCACCTCCACAGCGTATCCCTTCACCGCATAATAGGCGGCCAGCCAGTCGATCTCCCTTGAATCCTTACTGATGAAATATACGTAATCCAGACCCGCCAGATCCTCAGTCAGTTCGTCAATCCCCGCGTAAGCCAGCTTCTGCTGATAAAGCGGCGACTTGGCGGCCCAGCCGCCGCAGATATCGTAATTGCGGTAGTCGCTGTCGCAGGCTGTGAACAGCGGCTCATAAGCGGTCGTATAGCTGTAAACATCGATCAGAAAATAAGAATCCGGATGCGCGGCGCAATAATCCTGCAGCGGCTGATAGTACGCGGCGTACTCCGCCTCCATTTCTGTTTTCTCTGTCAGGGCGTCCTGTACACCGATAACGGCGTAATAGCCAAATACAACGCTGAAGACGAGAACTGTGAAAGTCGTGAATGTTGTTATGGCAGTCTGCTTTTTCCGGACAATATACAACTGCTTCAGTTCCGCGAGCAGCATGGCCATCAAAATCAGAATTTCACATAAATACAGCGAATGATTGACCCTGTCGAAAAACCGTCCGCGCATGAAAATATACATCCAGCTGACCGTGCGCATGCCGCCCAGCAAAAGCAGCTGCCAGAGAATGGCCAAATGACCGTTGAGAAGACCCGCCGCCAGCGCGAAGGCATATCCCGCCACAATCACCACCATCCAGGGACGGTCGATCAGATGCACCATCTGCCAACGATAGTAGGCGAAGCCGTCTGAAAGATTATACCGGAAATACCCGACGCCGCGCTCATTCAGATCATAATCAATAATGGTCTGTAAAAGGTCCGAATCAATCTCGTCATCCAGGGCAAAATTATAATTCACGAGAAGCTCCACCTCCGCCTCGGGAAGGCCGATGCGGTCGTAAAATTCCTCATTTCCCTCATATTCCGGCGCTCTTCCCAGGAAGTCAAACAGCTCCGTGCGGTTGTCAAAAAAGGTGCGGAATTCCTGCCATTCGTCGCTGCTGTAGGCCGCCGTATCAATCAGATAACAGGCCCCCATACCGAGCGCCACCACCAGAACGGTAACCAGATATTTGCGATAGTTCTCCACGGAGAAAAATTTCAGGCCGACGCTCTTTGCGCCCATGCTCCACTTATACAGGCCGGCCGCGGCCACCAGCGGGCAGAGCAAAAGCACCATCTCAGTCCGCATGCAGAACGCCAGAATAAAAAGGATCATGCTGATGATATTCCTGCGGTTAAACTCCGCGGGAGAACATCGATCGGACGTGGTGACAAATAAAAAGATAGCCGTACCCGCCAGAACAGCGCTGGTCACGGTGTATTGAATATAAAGAACTTTGCCCAGCAGAACAGCTGTAAAGGCAAGGATCCCAAGGACAGCCAGCAGAAGCTTTCCCTTTCTGCCGTCCGCCTGCTCCAGAAGCCTGCGCAGAATCAGAAACATACAGAGCGCGTGGCAAAAGCCCATGAACAGACCATACCAGTTCAGCGCCGGAAGCAGTCGATAGAGGGAACTGATCAGAAGTCCCAGTGGATAAAGCATCTGGATGCAGTGCGCATTCGGCGTACCGGTGTACGCGCCGGATAAAATGTCCCTGATCATCACGTCGTCGTTGATCGTAAACCAGACATCAAAAAAAACAGTAAGCACAACGGTTCCCGCTCCCACGATCAGGAGCGAAAGAATGGTCTCCATGTGCCTGCTGTTTTGTAAATTTTTCTTCATTAGGGAAAACCTCACTGTCAATAAACTGCCGTCCTCAAGGCCGCGTGCAATCACGCCTGCTTTTCAATATGGTCAGTATAGCAAAATCAAACCTTTCACGCAACTCGATTCATCATCTAAAATCAGGAAAAGGCACCCGGTCCCGATGAACCGAGTGCCTCTCTCAAGAAATTTTCTATCATTGATCAGCAGATATCTGCTCCCCCGTACAGCTCCTCCTCAATCCTTAACAGCTGATTATACTTCGCCGTCCGCTCTCCTCTGCTGGGTGCGCCTGTCTTAATCAGGCCGGTATTTAAGGCCACCGCCAGGTCCGCGATGAAACTGTCCTCACTCTCGCCGCTTCTGTGAGAAAGAATGGTCCGATAGCCATGCTCTTTTGCCAGCTGCACCGCCTCAATCGTCTCTGTCAGAGTGCCGATCCGGCCCGGCTTGATCAGGACAGCATTGGCCACGCCCATCTCAATTCCCTGCTTAAGCCGCCCGGGACTTACGGCAAACAGAGCGTCTCCCACCAGAAGGGTGCTCTTTTCCAGACGTCTGGTCAACTCCAGCCAGCCCTCCCAATCGTCCGGCCCCAGCGGATCCTCCAGAGAATAAACCGGGTATTTTAAAACCAGATCTTCCCGCTCCTGTATCAGCTCCTCTGAGGAATAACAGCGTTTCTGCTTAGGCATACAATAATCGTCAGTCCCGCTTCCTTTCCATGTGCCGGCCGCTATATCCAGACTGATGCGCACCTCCCGCCCGGGCGCAAATCCTGCCGTCTGTATCGCCTCCATGATAAAATCAATTGCCTCTATTTCAGTGGAAAGGCGGGGCGCGAAGCCTCCCTCATCCCCTACATCCGTCGCAAGTCCCCTGTCCGAAAGGATTTTTTTCAGAGTATGATAGATTTCACAGCCCCACTGAATTCCCTGTGAAATGCTGTCCGCGCCAACCGGCACAATCATGAATTCCTGCACATCTAATGCGTTAGACGCGTGCGCGCCGCCGTTTATGATATTCATCATCGGCGTGGGCAGAATCTGTCCCTGTACGCCGCCCAGATAGCGGTAGAGCGGAATGTGCAGCGCTTTTGCCGCCGCGTCCGCGCAGGCTAAGGAAACGCTTAAAAGTGTGTTTGTCCCCAGCCCGGATTGACCCTCTCTCCCGCCTGTCTCCATCAGAATGTGGTCGATACGCCGCTGGTCGGTTACCTCCGTTCCCGCCAGGGGCTCCTGCAGACATTTCTCTATATTCTGAGCCGCCGACTTCACGGCTTCACAATCAATTTTCTGATCTGTCCCGTTCGGCACAATGACGCGGCCCTCTGTCAGTTCCCCGTTTACACAGTTGCGCACCGTCACCGTAGCCTCCAGCGTCGGATTGCCCCTGGCATCCAGCACCTGCCTGCCGCGCGCGTAGACAATTTTCAAATACTCCACCATAAAAAACTACCTCCTGAAAGTTACTCTCTCAGAAGGTAGTGTGTGTAATTCATGTGAAATTATGCCGCTTCGAAGAATTCCCCATACCACACCAGGAACATATATACCGTCCAGATCTTGCGGCTGTTGTCCTCTTTCCCGTTTTTGTGCCGGTCTAAAAGTCTCACCAGCTCATCCGTCTGAAAATACTGCTCCGCGGCCGGAGAGAGGAACGCTTCCTTTACAATATTGTAATACTTGTCCTCTCTAAGCCACACGCGGGTCGGCACCGGGAATCCCAGCTTTTTCTTCTCCGCCACCATGTCCGGCAGATACCTGTGTGCCGCCTGACGCATGGCATATTTCGTATTCTCTTTATTGACCTTGTAGCGGGTCGGGATATGTCTGGCCACGTCGAACACTTCCTTGTCCAGGAAGGGAACCCTGACCTCCAGGGAATGTGCCATGCTCATTTTGTCCGCCTTCAGCAGAATATCGCCGATCAGCCAGAAATGAATGTCAATGTACTGCATCTTAGTCACATCGTCCTGGTCCTGTACCTTATCATAATAGGGTTTTGTCAGCTCCGTGAAGGGATATCTGCCGGTCGGATGCTTCAAAATCCTCGCGCGCTCCTCCATGCTGTACTCAAAGGCGTTGCCGACAAAGCGCTCCTCCACAGGAGTTGCCGCGCGCTTTAAAAAGCTCTGCCCCTTAAAATGGAAGGGCACCGCGTTCGCCGCCCCTGCCAAAGCCTTCAAAAGCCAGTGCGGAAGATGCCGCACCCCGGCTAAATCCATCGGCTCACGGTAAATATTGTATCCGCCGAAAAACTCGTCCGCGCCCTCGCCGGACATGGCGACCTTCACATGCTTCGCTGCCGTCTGGCTGACAAAATAGAGCGCAATCGCGGACGGATCCGCCAGCGGCTCGTCCATCTGGTACTGAATCTTCGCGATAGAATCCCAATATTCGTCTGTGGTGATCAGCTTGCTGTAGTTGTCAATCTGAATCTTTTCCGACAGGCTCTTCGCGTAGTCGATCTCATTGTACTGCGCGTAATCAAAGCCCACGGTGAAGGTCTTGTCTCCGTGAAAACATGCCGCCACGTAAGACGAATCCACGCCGCTCGATAAAAAGGAACCAACCTCGACGTCGCTGATTTTATGGCTCTCGATGGAGTTCTGCATCACATCGTCAATGGCGTCGATCCACTCGTCTAAAGACTTGCTCTCATCCGCCTCAAACTTTGGCTCCCAGTAACGCCGGATGTCCATTTGACCGTCATGGAAGGTGAAGCAGTGCGCCGGCATCAGCTTGAAGATGCCTTTGAAAAAGGTCTCCGGCAGGACGGAATACTGGAAGGTGAGATAATTCTCCAGCGCTTCCTCGTTCAGCGTCCGTTGATAGGCCGGATACTCCAGAATACTCTTGATCTCGGAGCCATAGACCAGATTCCCGTCAAAAATGCCATAATAAAAAGGCTTGATGCCAAAGAAATCCCTGGCACCAAACAACGTCTTCGTATGACTGTCCCAGATGACAAACGCAAACATGCCGCGCAGCATGTTGAGCATATCCTGGCCATATTCCTCATAGGCATGAATCAGGACTTCCGTGTCCGAGCGATTGCGGAAGATATGTCCCTTCGCCTCGAGATCCTTTCGCAGCTCCTGATGATTATAAATCTCCCCGTTAAAGGTGATGACGATGGAGTTGTCCTCATTGTACATGGGCTGGTCGCCATTGTCCAGGTCAATAATGCTCAGCCGGCGAAAGCCCATGGCGATGTCCTCATCCACGTGCGAGCCCCCGCTGTCGGGCCCGCGGTGGATGATTCGATTCATCATATTTGTGAGTACTTGCTCCCTGTGCTGTAATTTCCCGGTGAAACCGCAGATACCACACATAAACGTGCCTCCCGATGGCCGATTACTCGGCGTCGTCTTTTGCAGCCTCAGCCACAGCGTCAGCCGCTGCCTTCGCGGCGTCGCTTAACTCGTCCGCGGCCTGCTCCTCTTCCGTCTTTTGTTCCGCGTCCGCGGATGTCTCTTCAGAGGTTTCCTCTTCCTCCGTCTGCGCGTTGTCTACCGTGTCCGTGATATCCACATCGTCAGCGCTGCTGGCCTGAATCTCGGCAATTTCCTCATTAATCGCGGCGATCTCTTCGTTTTTCGCGTTGATCAGGGCGATAAAGCTGTCGTACACATCCTCCTGCACATCCTTGTGCGCCTCATAGTATGCCTTGCCAATCTCCGTATAAATATCCTTGATCTCCTTTTCCTTGGCGGAAACAGAAACCTTTAACTTGGCGATACTCGCGGTATCCTTAGCCTTGTGCGCCGCCTTGCCGGCCGCCACCGAGCCCTTGCCGAGCAGATCGCTGCTCACTACCTTCAGATCATCAAAAAATCCCATTTTCATTCTCCTTTGCGTTTTATTATTCGTTTCAACAGTTCCCGTTTTCAATGTTTGTAACACATATCACTTTTTGATCAGCAGACTCTTGCCTGTCATTTCCTTCGGCTGCTCCTTGCCCATGATCTCAATCAGGGTTGGGATCAGATCCGCCAGACAGCCGCCATCCCTCAACGTATAATTCTCATCGTAATTCACCAAAATGAACGGTACCTGGTTGGTCGTATGCGCGGTGAAGGGTTCGCCGGTCTCATAATCGATCATCTGCTCGCAGTTGCCGTGATCCGCGCAGATCAGCATGGTGCCGTCCACGCTCAACAGCGCGTCCACCGCTTTGCCCACACAGGTATCCACCGCCTGCACCGCCTGAATGGCCGCCTCGATCACGCCGGTGTGTCCTACCATGTCAGGGTTCGCGAAATTAATAATAATGACGTCATATTTTAAGGAAGTAATCGCTTCCGTCAGCTTGTCGCAGACTTCGTAGGCGCTCATCTCCGGCTTCAGGTCATAGGTAGCTACCTTGGGGGAATTGACCAGGATTCTGGTCTCGCCCTCATTGGGCACCTCAACGCCGCCGTTAAAGAAGAAGGTGACGTGCGCGTATTTCTCCGTCTCGGCGATGCGTGCCTGGGTCATGCCCTGCGCCGCAAGCCACTCGCCAAAGGTGTTGGTGACGGAAATCTTCTGGAAAGCCACCAGCTTGTTTGGAATAGTCGGATCATAGTCAGAGAAGCAGACATAGCAGAGCTCCATGCGCGGCCCTCTGTCAAAGTCCTTGAAATCGTCGTCACAGAACGCTCTGGTAATCTCACGGGCACGGTCCGGACGGAAGTTGAAAAATACGATGGAGTCGTGCTCTTTGATCAGGCCGACTGGCTCTCCGTTCTCAACAACAACGGTGGGACGGACGAACTCGTCATTCTCTCCCTTCTCGTAGGACTGCTTCACAGCGGTCACGGCATCCGGCGCCGTCAGGCCCTCGCCCTTTGTCAGGGCGTCATAGGCAAGCTTCACTCTGTCATAGTTATTATCGCGGTCCATGGCGTAGTAACGGCCGGATACAAACACGACCTTGCCGACGCCGATCTCTTCCGTATAATCCACGACCTCCTGCACATAGTCCGCGGCGGACTGAGGCGGCGTGTCTCTTCCGTCCAGGAAGCAGTGCACGTATACCTTGGTGAGGCCCTCTTTCTTCGCCAGATCCAGCAGACCCTTTAAATGATTGATATGGCTGTGGACGCCGCCGTCGCTGACCAGACCGTAGCAGTGAAAGGCGCTGTCATATTTTTTACAATTGGCAATTGCTTCCAGCAGAGCCGGATTCTCAAAGAAGGTGCCGTCCTGAATTTCCTTGGTAATGCGGGTCAGCTCCTGATATACGATGCGGCCCGCGCCCATATTCAGGTGGCCCACCTCGGAATTGCCCATCTGGCCATCAGGAAGTCCCACCGCCATGCCGGAGGCGTTGCCTCTGACAAAGGGATATCTGGCCATCAGTCCGTCGATCACGGGGGTGTTGGCCATCGCCACAGCATTGGCTTCCGTTCTGTCGTTTAAGCCAAAGCCGTCCAAAATCATTAAAACAACCGGTTTTTTACTCATCTGCAGTTCTCCTTCTTTTCTGTGTCATTCTTTATATATGAAAAAATATTTATATTCATCAGAAAGGTATCGAAATCATCTTTCTTTCAGATTTACAACCGCGTTCATTATACTCTCTTTTAACCTGATATGCAAGAAATTACTCTTCTTCGCGGCATTTTGAGGTGTCAGGACTGTATCTTTTCCATACACGATTCTGTTCACTCCACCCAGTCGATCATCACTAAAAGTGTACCCTGCTTTACGGAAATTATGGCGGGCTTTCCGATAAATTCATTGCTGATCCCTAAGGGAAAATCATCCGTCAGCTCCGCGTTCGTCAGCTCATATTTCAGATTGCTCACGGTGACGCCCTGCGCCTCGTCGCCCATGCAGAAAATATTGACATACCCTTCCAGGCTGTCCTTTAAGGTAATCTCCTCATCCTGCACCAGGAAGCTCATACCGTTTCCGTCGCAGAGAAAGCCCTCCGCGCCGCGGTTTTTCAAATATTTCAAAAGCTGGATATTGGCCAGCGTGTGCTCAAGTCTCCCGCCGCAGGCGCCGTACAGATAAAAGCGGCGGTATCCGAGCGCCAGCCCTTCCCGCACCGCGGCGACCATGTCGGTGTCGTCCTTTTCAACCGGCAGCCGCTTAATCTTCTTAGGCGCGGTTCGCTCCAGCTCCTCCACCGCCTGTTTAAAATTCTCATCCAGCGAATCAAAGTCGCCGATCACGAGATTGGGTTCAATGCCCAGTATCCCACAGTACATCAGACCGCCGTCCGCCGCGATCACATAATCTGTTTCTTCCTTATAAGGTATGCTTCCCACCGTCAGGTCTCCCGCGCCGATGATGAAGCAGGAACCGTCCCGCATACACGTTTCTCCCTTGTTCATTTTTATTTTATATATTTGAAAAAATAATACTACAAAGGGAAGATGCTTGCAAGATGATTTTATGGCGCTTGAAAGTCTGCTACAAAAAATCCAGACTTTTTGCACAATGCCTTATTTTATAAGCATATACACATAAAAGTCTGGATTTCTTTAAAGCCAGAATTTGGGGATGTGCCTGCGGCACACCATTATTCAGGTACACTTCCAAGTATTTCATTACACGAATCCCTTAATGCAGGAATATCATTAACCAGTGTATTCCATACAGCCTGCAGATCTATAGAACCGTATGCGTGAACATAGAAATTTCTGGTATCTTTTATTTGTGAACTTTGCATGAAAGTTACACTAAATTTAGAAAATCCAATATTTATGCGGATATAAGATGATCCTGACAGAGCTATTTTAGTGTAATAGTTACACTAAAACGACTTTTTTTAAGGTTCAATTTTACCCTTTATTTTTGGGTTTTTTCACCATTTCAATGAATTTTAGTGTAACTTATTTGCAGAGTTCACATTTATTACTCTCCATGGAATACTTTTATAATATGATTTCACCTCATCAGATAAAATACCAGCCAGTTCTCCAATTTGCACTACGCACATACAACAGGCATCCTGAAACATAAGATTTTCCCTGAATAGATTGTAATCATAGCCATTATCTGACATATATGAGGAAATCCTCTCACAATATTTGACAATTTTCTGTATAATAATAAGATCACGCTGCTCCATAAAGCAAAATCCTCTCTCTTTGTATATTTTCAAGAAAAACTGCATCTGACGATTCCGTTGTTACAAGGTCAACAGAAAGGGACAGCGCATCTTCAACAGCTAACCGAAAACTGCACAGCTGAAACAGTGAGCTTATTTTTCCTTTTTCAATCAGCAAATCAACATCACTTTCACTTCTTGCCAGTCCTTTCGCATAGGAGCCAAAAAGTGAAACACTTTTAATGCCGTGCTCCTCCGCAATGGGTGTAATTACTTCCTTTAATTGTGCAATTGTGTAAGTTCCCATAGCAATCTTGTCTCACCTTCAAATTATTTCACTGTTACATTTAGAAATATATCATATTGTAAGTTTGGCCGCAACACAATTCTTCTGATTTCTGGTTGCGCTGACCAAGGATACCGGCCACATCATTTTAGTCGGGGCCTATGCGCCGCGTGGGAGCAGGGAGCACGAATGCAAGAGGCTTCATTCCTTCTTTCCACTCACCCCGGCTTATGGCTTGCTCTCAATATGATGTTTCCCTATTAATCCCCATATAATCGCAATTAATCCAAGAGTGAGGACAATTATTTCTCCGATCCAAAAGAATTGATTAATAATATTCAGAATAAAGGAAATAATAATGGTACACACAAAATAAATTAAGGAAATTAACGCAAGTGCTAAATTCTGCATAATATTTTGTCTGTTATCTAATACACATAATTCAATAGCGGCAAACATAACCGTATAAGCGAACACGATAAATACAATCGTTGCTATAATTCTTTCAGAAAAGACATCCATGAGTTGCAGAGCGCAACCAATTCCAACAAGAAGAACAATTATATATGCAATTGCGATATAAAAGCCAGTTAATTTTTTGTTTTCTTTCATTTCGCTTCACTTCCTCTGCCTATGTTTGGGGTTGCCCGCAATTAGGGCAATACTTAGCGCCATCTGGCAACTCTTCTCCACAATTAATGCAAATAACAGGAAGCTTCCTATTCTGTCAAGCCCTAAATCACTGATTTTTAAGGCTTTTTTGTTGATATATACCTCTATAAAACAGGGCCGATGGTGATGAACAGTCATCGTATCTTGTACTGAATAGCCGCTTCAGCGTAAGCCTAATAAAGCATCCCATTGTTTCTGCTTTTTAAGGGCCATACTATCTCTGTTCCGCTATGATGGTGAACCTTCCGTGTCTACGGGGATCATGTCCCAACTTCCTTCGTCCCACCTGTTCATACACCGAGTGCCGGCTAAGCTATTTTACAGGGTCATGCCCTACGGAGAAAACTTCTGCCAGCTACAGCTCCTGTTTTTGATTATTACTGGCCATACCGAGACTGACAGGGCCGGTTTCCCGGTGGACGCATCCCTGACATTCCTTCCTCCTGGCCTTGTGGCTGATGAGTTCCTGTTTCGTCCCATCATTTTCCGGCTCCTTCCAGAGCCTTGCCCGTCACCTGCTTCCCATTTGCAGATCCCCGGCAAGACTCTGGCCTTACTTTTTTTCTCCTGCTGGCTCTACATCATTTCCTATGCTGCCGTTGCCTGCTCTGTTTGCCTCCTGATATCCCTCAGCATCCTTTCCGGGTCATACCTCTCACCCGTCCTCAGCATCGCGAAAATAATCCGCAGAATCTTACACGCTATGACGATCAGTGACTGCATTTTCTTCAGCGGATTCTCTGCCCTGGTCGTATAATACTGGTGCAGTTCCTTAAATTCCGCCGAGTGTGCCACCGCCGATTTCGCCGCCTGAAACAACCAGTATCTGAGCCTCTTGCGTCCCCTGTAACTGATCCGCGTCTCCCCTTTGTGCTTCCCGGAGCTGCATGCTACCAGCCCTAAACCGCTCAGCTTCTGGATCTCTTTTGCGTCGTCAAACCTGCTGATGTCACCCATTTCTGCTAAAACCCCAGACAGAATATTTCCTCCAATCCCGCTGATTTCCTCTATGTTCTCAGCATGTGGAATTTCCAGGCATTTGATGTGAAGTTCCTGCTCTACTTCCGCCAGTTTCTCATCCAGCTCTACTATCTTTTTCGCACGCCACTTTACAGCTTCCCTTCTGGCATCCATCCCTTCCTTCGGCCCTACGCTTCTTTCAGCATATTTGACTATGTCACTCGCCCTGCTGTATCCGCGCCCTCTTAGCCTCGCTTCCCGCCAGATGTTTTTCAGGCCTTCCTCTCCCAGTGCAGCGATATCCTCCGGAAACGGTGCCTTCTTCAGAACTTCCAGACAAAACGCTCCTTCTACTTTCCCGAATGCGTCCTTATACTCAGGGAAATGAATTTTCATATCCCTGTGCAGCCGGTTAATTTCCCTGATCCGGTCCTCTGCCAACTGGTCCCGGAACATCGACAGTCCCCTCATCTGGGCGTATACTCCCTCCGGGAGATATGGCATCCCGTAGTTACCGTCCTTCACCAGGTTTGCTATCAGCTTCGGATCCTTGCGGTCATCCTTTAACTGGCTGTTATCCTCCAGCTCCTTTGTCTGCTTCACCGCGTACGGATTGACCTGTACCACGCTGACCCCATGGGCGACCATCCATGATGCCAGGCAGAACCAGTAGTGGCCGGTAGGTTCCACACCCATTACAATCTGTGTCTTTCCGCTCTTTGCCGCCTGTTCTAGCATCCAGGCCAATGCGTTCTGGAAGCCTTCAGCGTCATTTACAAACCCAAATGGCTTCTTACTTACCTCAATTCCCCGGAAATCGACCGCCCGGATATAGTGCGTCTCACTTCCTATATCACAGCCAACGATCAGCATCTCCTCTGTTATGAAGGTGAGTTTATCGTTTTTAGCAAATTTCCTGTTGCACTCGAGATCCCGCCATGTGCAGGGTTTCAGATTTTTTAAAATGTCATCCGCTTTTCTCTTTAATTCCTCCTGCTCAAAAATATTTGTAGGAGCGCTGACTTTTACTTGATTTTTTCTTCTGTTTGCATTAGCATTCATCATAGATACCTCTGTGTGATTTAGATTTTACCAACGTCCAGGTCAGTAATAATCTGAATTTACTAGAGGTATCTTTTTTAGTCAACTCCCTCTTTACCTTGTATTATACAGGAAGCTATTATATCTCTCCACCTGTTATTAGATTCAGAGACTATATCGTCTATAATTGGGGTTATGACTTCGCTGTAATATTTAGCAGAACCACTTCTGACATTATATTGTTTAACCGCCTGACAAACTCCAATTAATGAAAATATGGTTATAATGCTTGGAACAAATACAACAAATTTGTTTAGGACAAATTTAAATATATCTGAAACAAATAGATTATTAAATGTTTTTTCAAAAATAATTATAATGGCATACATAATAACAAACAAAATAAATGTGCAGCCAAAACTACATCCAAATATTGTTCCTAAACTGTCCTCAGGTTTATCTCCAAACCGTCCATAGCTTGCTTGACCAAAAAAGAAAAGAGATAATGTCAAAAAAAGCCAAAATAAAAACAATAAAAATATCATGTCAAAATTATCCAAGGTAGCATTATAAAATACTTTTCCCATAAAAATGCTTATGACACTTATTATTATCCCCAAAACAGAAGTAAGAACACCGAATACTATATCATATATAGCAAACTTACAAGTGTAATTTCTTAAATCATTAAGATGTTTAATTTCATTAATATATCTTTCCTCAAGTATTTGTTTGACATAATATTGTGGATTTTCCACTTCATTCCAGTAAGCCATCAAATTTTTCAATTTCTTTCTTTGATCGCTACATTTACTTCCTATTCTTTCAAGTTGATTTCTATAATACAGTATACTTCTGTTTTTTTGTGCCGAATCGTTGATAAGAGAAGCAATGGTCTTCTGTGCCCTATTGTTTGCATCCATCGTTTTTTGTTGTAAATCAGCCTCTATCTGTGTGTATGTATTAAGTTCATAGGTTCGAAATGCAAACTCATTTAATACTCGTTTTCTTTCCTCATTTCCATACTGAACTGCCCGATTAAAGTATTGATCCTCTATTAAAGAATTTCTTTGCTCTGCAGAAAGCTTCTCACAATCCTCTAGCGGGAGATATCTTAACTGATGCCTGGATAATGCACAATAATAATATGCTTCTCCATTTTCAGAATCATTGTTAAGTACATCTTCAATAAGTCGACTGGCTACATCAAATTCTCCATCTTCTACCGCAATTTTAATTCTATTGAGGCAATTCTGAATAGAAAATGCTCCTTTTAAGGGTGAAGATGAAGCTTCCTGCAGATGGTTCGTAATTTTGCACACTCCACGAACCAAATCCTGCATTGCTCCAACTCGGCTCATGTCCTGCCCCTGAACTGTAGGTATCTCAGGCGGAAAGTCATAGGGACTCATGTTAATGAATACCGGAATGATGTGCTTGTTGCTGTCACGATCCATCATGGCAAGATAACGGCTCCATTCATTTTTCACCCAGCGAGCAGTAAGCTGCTCCGGTTTGTCTGAGACAAGGAGCATTACCGTTGCGGAATGGAGCGCTGCAAAAATATATGGTTCATATTCTTCACTCAGCTTGCTTTCTAATGAGATACGTGAGAAAAATACATTTAATCCTTTTGCTGTCAATTTTTCGTAGATTTCCTGAGAAAGTACACTGGCCTGGGTTCTTTGGCCATCTGTATCCTCTGCTTTAAAACAAATGAATACATCATAAGGTTGTTCCTGACGAGATATTTCCAAATATCGGCGTTGAATATTATCAATTTTTTGTGCTTCTTTCGTATACAGCAATTTAGTATAATCATCTGAGCAATTCAAGGCAGCCTGAAAATCAGGATCATCCAAAACTCTCTCAAAATTCATACGGCTGATAGTTGGTTTATAAGCCCCACTTCTTACATCCTTTACGTATTCAACTCCATATCTGCATAACGTAAGACACCAATGTGCTTCGGCATCGTTTCTATCATCAGCAATGATATGTTCATAAGCAGAATATGCCCTATCAAAATCACCGATTTGTCTGAAATGATTACCACGATTATACATATCCACACGTTTGTCATCGTCAATTTTAGGGAGTGTTATTTCGCTGCCACAACTGTCACATATTCCATGGCTCTCCCCAGTAAGTAGAATGTTTCCGCCGCATATTTTGCATTTTAATATATTCATTTTTCGCTCCGCTCCTGTATATTGAATAATTTTTATACATATGTATTGACTTATCAGAAAAACCGTTTTTCTTAGTCATCTTTGGGATAATTATATTGTAAATACCGTGATATCGTCAAGTCATAAATTATCCATCTTTGGCATAACTTGAAAATTAGAGGTTTTTTGTGAAATTATATAAATGTGGGAACGGAAGAAGCAACGTATCCGGAGTGAAAATTAAAGAATTGAGGGAAAAAGCTGGGTATTCCCAGGAAGAATTGGCCGCAAAACTTCAGTTGGCGGGGCTCAGTCTAAACCAGAAAGCCATCAGCCGGATTGAAACCGGTGACCGGGTTCTTCCGGATTATGAGCTGCTTTATTTTTCCGCTGTTTTAAATGTTTCCGTACATGAACTTCTGGGAGATACTGAACAACTTGGTTAATAACAAAGATACAGTTTTCTTTATCTGCATCTCCATGCAAAAACCTTCTGGTCAGCTATAAACCAACAAAGCAGGTAAGGCTTCTTAAAAATCAAAAAGGGAACCAGCAGAACCAGCTCCCTCAAGTGTACATCCGCAAACCTCTCATTAGCCTTATAATTCTTCAGCACTTCTTCCTGGTCAAATAACGTAAACATAATATCTGTCACCATCTTCTGTCTGCTGCCAATCAACGCAAAACGAACCTAAGCCATCGCCTGACTGTCTCTTCATTCGTCTTAAAATATCTGGCTATGGATGAGATCGGGATTCCATCAGCATACATCTCCTCTGCTGCCTCCCGCCTCTCACTGGCAATATAATCCTTCAGCACTTCTTCCTGGTCAAACAATGTAAACATAATGTCTGTCACCTCCTTCTGTCTGCTTTCCAAATACTCCTTCAGAATATTTTGCTCTCTGCAAATGCGGATTGTTTCCTCCGCAGCGAACATGGTCTGCCCATGCTCCCTGACCTGTTCATTCATCACCCGTGTAAAGGCGACATACTGACTGAGAATATCTCCGTCTTCTCCACCGGTCAGCACCTTCACCCGTACTTCCAGTGCGATCTGCTTTCCGCCGAAAAATTCATCAGCCAGAGTGATACACTCCTTATCAAGTACACGATTGCCTGTATAAAGAACGTACATTTCCGGTTCCGGCATGTAAACAGGCTTTGACGAAAAAAGGCTTTGCGAGGTTTCCCGGAAGTATTCCTGATAAGTATGTGCAATATACAACAGTACTCTTACAATAATATTCACCGTCCATGTACTCTGTGCCTCCATCATAACCAAAAGCCTGTCTCGTGCCAGAAATCCAAGATCATTATGGATATCCCTCACCAGAATCTGCTCCAATGTGACACAGGTCAGATCTTCCTCGGTACACTCCTCATCCTCCGGATGTAGTGTCCGGTAAAGCATAAGCAGATATTTCTTATCAGAGAACAGATTCCTGAACACACTGTCCTTCGCTTCACGGTTTGCTTTTGGAAATAGACGCGGATCCATCAATGGTTCCGCAGTTTTCTCTTTGGCAGGTGTCTGAACATATTGCTCAGAATTCATGATTTCACCTCCCAACCCGACAGAACCTTCCCCTCTCCCGGCTGCAAATCACCGCGGAATAAGCAGAAATCTGTCGATGAGTGGAGTATACCATAAAACTTTGTAGGTTTGGGTCTATATATCGTCCTTTCTAAAATTTAATACTTTTTTTAGAATTTCCCATTTTCAAGAGTACCCCCGTTTTTATGATTGCATTTTCTCTAAAAAAAGCGTACAATGGCCTCGACAATCAAATAATGGGAGAAATATTAGAGAGTAGAGAGGTAACTCACATGAAAAAGAAACTTGTTCTTTTCTGTGCGATGGCCCTGCTCGTCTCTGCTGTACTTGGCGCTTGCGGCCAGGACGGTAAGAGCTCCGATACACAGGCCACCGAATCGGCCTCGTCCGAAAGCGGTACAGATACCGGCACGGATAACGCCGATACTTCCACGAAACCTGATACTTCTTCAGATGGTACACCTACGACAGGCGACAGCGTCGTGCTCGGCATGACGCAGGACCTGGTAAGTCTTGACCCCCATGAAACTACGGACGCAGGAACTCGAAGTGTGGTGTTTAATATGTATGAAGGCCTTGTCAAGGCCACTTCCGACGGCGATCTGACGCCGGCGGTCGCCAGCAGTTACGTGATCTCAGAAGATGCGACGTGCTATACGTTCACTTTAAGAGACGGCATTTTATTCAGTGACGGAACCGCTGTGACCGTGGAAGACATCCAGTATTCTATCGAACGCTATGCCCAGATTCAGGGCGAAACTTCCTCCTTCGCAACAGCAGTGGATTCGGTCGTCATAGACGACGAAAATACGGTCAGTATCTATCTGACAGAAGCCAATTCAGAGTTTCTGGCACAGTTAACTGTCGCCATCATTCCGGCATCGAACGACGACCCGGCGGGCAATCCCATCGGGACGGGTCCCTTCAAATACGTTTCCTACTCCGTGGGACAGAATCTGATCCTGGAGAGGAATGAGTATTACTGGGGCGATGCTGCCTACCTGGATCAGGTCGAATTTAAATTTATCGCGGACACGGAAACCGCCTTCACACAGCTTTTAGCAGGCACGATTGATATCCTCAATTATCTGACCACCTCCCAGGTACAGACCCTTGAGACACAGTACAGCGACCAGTTCAATGTTGTGGAGGGCTCCATGCACCTGGTGCATGCCCTGTTCTTAAATAACGACTGCGAGCCTCTGAATAATGTCCTTGTGCGTCAGGCGCTCTGCTACGCGATCGACCGCGACGAGATCAATAACTTCCTCTTCGGCGGCGCCAGCGAGATCATCGGCTCCCATATGATTCCCGCGCTGACCACCTGGTATGAGGAAAGCACCGCCGATATGTACACCTACGATGTAGAGAAGGCAAAAGAGCTCCTCGCTGAGGCCGGCTACGCTGACGGTTTTGACTTAACCATCACGGTTCCCAGCTCCTACTCCCAGCATGTGGACACGGCGCAGATCATCGCCAGCCAGCTGGAGGCAGTGGGCATCAATGTGACCATCCAGGAGGTGGAATGGAGCTCCTGGCTGTCTGATGTGTACCGCAACCGGGACTATCAGGCTACCGTCATCAGTTTTGACGGAGATTTGAATCCCAGCGACTGGCTCGCCAGATACAAGTCGGACGCCTCCAATAATTTCTTCAATTATTCCAGTGAAGAATATGATGCTTTACTGGAGCAGGCGTTAGCCGCCATCGACACGGACGAAAAAGCGGATCTGTACAAACAGATGCAGATTAATCTGGCGGAGAATGCGGTCGCCGTCTATATTGAGGACCCCGCGGACTTCGTGGCGGTCAACTCGAATTACGGCGGGTATGTGTTCTATCCCACCTCGGCGTGGGATATGTCCACGGTATATATGATTTCGGAATAAGTTTTTCCCCAGCAGGTACTGATATGAGCCTACAATATTTTATTAAAAAATTCATTACTCTCATTATTACATTGTTGTTGATTACCCTGCTCACCTTCACGGCGTTTACCGTGATTCCCGGCGACGCGGCCATGTCGAAGCTGGGCACGGATGCGACCGAAGAGCAGGTGGAGGCGCTGCGGGAGGAGATGGGCTTAAACGACCCGCTTCCTGCGCGTTATTTCAACTGGCTTGCATCAGCCCTGCGGGGAGATTTCGGAGAATCCTATCAATACAGCGGCGTCACCGTGGCTGAGCTTTTAGCGGCCCGCCTTCCGGTGACGCTCCTTTTAGCTGTCATGTCCCTGATTCTGATCCTGGTCATTTCCTTTCCGCTGGGTATTTTAAGTGCCATGCACGCGGGGAAATGGATTGATACGCTGATTAACCAGTTAAGTCAGATCACCATGGCTGTTCCCGCCTTCTTTCTGGGGATGATGATGACCTGGGTTTTCGGCCTGATTTTGAAATGGTTCCAGCCAGGCGCCTTCATTGACCCATCTGAGGATTTCATGGGCTGCGTGCGCTACATGATCTTTCCCGCCATCGCCGTGGCGCTGCCCAAAATCGCCATGGTGGTGAAATTCTTACGCAACTCCATCTTAAATGAACTCAATCAGGATTATGTGCGCACTGCCAGAAGCAAGGGCGCGCGCGCTCTTCGCGTGCTTTACGGCCATGTCCTGAAAAACGCCCTGATCCCCGTGATCACATTTCTCGCCATGGTCATCGCGGAGATTCTGGCCGGCAGCATCGTGGTGGAGCAGGTCTTTGGCCTGCCGGGCATGGGGCGGCTGCTGATCACCTCCATCTCCGCCAGGGATTATCCGGTGGTGCAGGCGATTGTCACCTACATTACCACCGTGGTGGTAGTCATTAACTTTATCGTAGATATTCTGTACCAGTTCGTGGACCCGCGGGTTAAAACTACATCATGACAGCTGGGGGAGGTATTTTATGAGAGAACAAATTTCAGCACATCCCCATCGTCATTCTAGCAACGGCGATACAGGCGCTTCAGGCAGCCGCGCGGCAGTCAATATGAAAAAAAAGAGAAACTACAGCCTGATCATCGGTTTCACCATCACCATCGCGCTCGCCCTGATGGCACTCATCGGCCAGTTCTGGACACCCTACTCTCCCACAGCCATGGACTCCGCCGCCGTCAATCTGGCGCCCTGCCTGGCCCACCCGCTGGGAACGGACAACTTCGGGCGCGATATTTTAAGCCGCATCATGAACGGCAGCGGCATCACGTATCTGGTAGCGGTCTGCACGGTCCTGATCGGCGCCGTGGGCGGCACCATCGTCGGCGCCTTCACCGGTTATTTCGGCGGAATCCTGGATGAAATCGTCATGCGGTTAAATGATGTCCTGCTCTCCTTTCCCAGCGTCCTGCTGGCTTTGCTGTTCATCAGCTTTCTGGGCGAGGGCACGCTCAACCTGATCCTGGCTCTGGGGCTTTTATTTATCCCCAGCTTCGCGCGCATTGTCAGAAGTGAAATGATCCGCTGCCGGGAACTGGACTTCGTGCGCAGCGCAAAGGTCACCGGAGTGGGCACTCTGCGCATCATTTTCGCGCATATTCTGCCGAATTCCTGGGTCAGCCTGCTGACCAGCGCCGCCATCGGTTTCAACAACGCGGTACTGGCGGAGGCAAGCATGAGCTACCTGGGGCTGGGCGTACAGCCGCCCAACGCAAGCCTCGGCAGGATGCTGTCGGAGGCGCAGTCCTATCTGTATGTGGCGCCCTGGTACGCGATCGCGCCGGGCGTGACGATTATTCTGATGATACTGGGATTCAGTCTGATCAGCGAAGGGTTGAGAAAGATACAGAACCATTAATAAGTGCCAGTTGCTGTACTGAACAGTCTGCCTAGCGCTTCACGCGTGTCATTCCGTAATACATAACAGGAGTTTTCTATGGCAGAACCACTCTTTGAAGTCAATCATCTCTCCATCGCCTTCCCGGAGGAAGTAAAGGGCAGCCGCGATCTTGCCCTGCATACCGTGGTGGACGATATTTCATTCTCCCTGGAGGAAGGGGAAATTCTCGGTATCGTGGGTGAATCCGGCTCCGGCAAGTCCATGACGGCGCTGGCGGCCATGGGGCTTTTATCGAAAGACGCGCGGATTCTGAACGGGAGCATCCATTTTGATGGTCATGACATTCTGTCCATGGCAGAGGAAGCGCAAAGCGCCATCCGCGGCAATGACATCTCCATGATTTTCCAGGAGCCCATGACTTCCTTAAATCCCGTCATGCGAATCGGGCAGCAGGTTGGTGAGACGTTAAAGCTGCACACCACTCTCAATCAGAAAGAAATTCACTTGAAAGAGGTGGAATCTCTGGCGGACGTAGGACTTCCTGATCCGGAATCGCTTTGCCGCAAATATCCCCATGAGCTCTCCGGCGGCATGCGTCAGCGCGTTATGATCGCGCAGGCCATGATCTGTGAGCCGAAGCTTCTGATCGCGGACGAACCGACGACCGCCTTAGACGTCCTCGTGCAGCAGCAGATTCTGGATCTTTTACTGGAGCTGCACCGCAGAAAGAACGTGGCTCTTTTGTTCATTTCCCATGATCTGAACGTCATCAAAAAGCTCTGCGACAACGTCCTGGTGATGTATGAGGGCAAAATTGTGGAGCGGGGCGGGGTACGACGCGTTCTGGAACATCCGGAACACGATTATACGAAGACGCTGGTGGCTTCTTTTCCGGAAAATGCTGTTGAACCGGCAAAAGAAAACATAGCTCTCTCTTTACAGCATGTAAATGTATATTATGAAGAAAATCAACGCGCCCTTTTCGGGAAAAAGGGACGTCGTCAGGTGATCAAAGATCTGTCCCTGACGGTGCGTGAAGGGGAAATGTTCGGCATCGTCGGAGAAAGCGGCTGTGGCAAGTCCACGCTGGCGAAGGCGATTGTGGGACTGAACCCGGATTATGACGGGGAAATCAGCTTTTTGCAGAATGGAGAAAAGGCAGGGGGCCCGCATGACAGTGCGCTGACCCGTACCTCCCTTTACCGCCCCCAGATGGTCTTCCAGGACCCCTTCAGCTCCTTAAATCCTGTGCACAAAATCGGCTGGATCATGACGGAGCCCCTGCGCGTACTGGGCGTCAAAGACAAAAAAGAACAGCGCCGCCGTGTGGAGGAAATGCTTTCCGACGTCGGTCTGGATGCGTCTTACTATGACCGTTATCCCAGAGAGCTCTCCGGCGGACAGTGCCAGCGCGTCAGTATCGGGACCGCGCTTTTGCGCGATCCGAAAATCCTGGTGGCCGATGAACCCGTCTCCGCGCTGGATGTCACCATCCAGTCACAAATCCTGAATTTGCTGCTGGAGCTGCACCACAAACGGCATTTGACCATCATTTTCATTTCACATGACTTAAATCTGGTGCGGCATATCTGTTCCAGAGTCGCGGTTTTGTACGACGGGGAACTGGTGGAAATCGGGGATGTGGAGGAGGTATACCGGCATCCGCAGCACGAGTACACGAAGAAGCTGCTGGACGCGGCTTTATAGAAGATGTCAAAAAAGCGGCAGGACATTCAGGTGTTCCCGCCGCTTTTTTTGAACATTCCAGGGCTTATACCAAAGCATGTCTTAAACGCCCTGTGAAATCCGGAGTAGTCCTTAAAACCGCATGCCGCCGCCGCATTCTCAGCCGACATTCCCTCGCGGATCAGCCGCGCGGCATACAAAAGCCGTTTCTGGCGCACGTAAGCATACACCGTACTGCCGGTCTGCTCCTTGAACAGCCGCATAAAATGATAGCGGCTCAAGTACACCAGGGCGGCCAGCTCGTCCACACTTAAATCCCGCGTAAAGTTTTCATTGATATAGGAAAGCACTTTTTCAATTTTGGGATCCGTCTGCCTGTCCCTACGCTCACTTTCACCAGTTCCGACAGCTGTGTCCACCACACAGATCCGGTTTAATAAGACCAGAAGCTGTATCATCCGCGTATCACGCATGACCTGCGCGCCGACCTCCGTCTCTTCCAAAGCCCTCTCGTAATCCGACAGCGCAAGCTGTAACTGTTCACTCTGCCCGTCAGACGGTGTAAACAGATATTTCCCCTTCCTGTCCGCGTTGTCAAAGCATTCCATCAGACCGGCCTCAGTCATAATTCGCTCAAAATATTTCCTGTCCAGATAGAGAATCGCTCTCTCATAGGGCTGCGTCTGGTCAATCAGTGCCTTATGAATGGCGTGATGTCGCACCAGCAGCACATCTCCGGGACTGAGCGCACAGACTCCACTCTCCATCAGATAGTCCACCCTGCCGGACAGCAGAATCACGGCCTTGTCAAATTCATGGAAATGAAAGTCCCGCTCCTGTCCGGCGGTATCGCGCAGATGAAAATAATGGTAATTTTCATAGAGATACCCTTCTCTGCTGAAACTGTCCGTTCTTTTCACCATATACTTTCTTCCCCTTCAATCATGATTCATTTTTCTGAAATAACAGCTCACTCCCACGCTCCAGATTTATCATCATAAGATATAAACAGCCCTTAATTACATTGCCTGTGGACACAACGCGCCTCCGCAAACGTATTTTTCTGTTTTATGCCGCCAAACTTCTGTCATCAATTTACAGCACTTTTTGCAATGTTTCAAGCATTATAAACCATTTTCATGGAAATATTTTTCGAATATAATGATGACAGAAAATAAAAATACCCCTCAACGGGGTTTCCAAAAGGAGAACAGCCATGTCCAGATTCAAACAGATTCTGAAAAATTACTGGTTCATCATTTCCATGCTCATCGGCATCATCGCCGGCTGCATCGTCGGCGCGGTATGGCCGGGCGCCACGGCGCTCGAACCGCTGGGCACCATCTTCATCAATCTGATGTTCTGTGTCGTCGTGCCGATGGTCTTTGTCTCCATCTCCTCGGCCATCGCCAACATGGGCGGCGCGAAGCGGGCCGGGAAGGTGCTCTTAACCACAGTCATCACCTTCCTGATCACCGCGGGCATCGCTTCCATCCTCATGTACATTGTGGTGCGGCTCATTCCGCTTACCACAGGCACCTATGAAATCGTGGAGGGCAAAGTGGAGGAAGACTTAAGTGTCGCGGAGCTGATCGTGAACTTCCTGACCAAACCCGACTTTACCGAGTTGTGGAGCCGCAAGGCAATCCTGCCGCTCATTGTGGCCGCGATTCTGTTCGGCTTCGGCGTACAGATGGCCGGCGGTTCTGAAACCATGACCGCAAAGCTGCTCTCCGACCTTTCCAACTGTATCATGAAGGTCGTAAAAATCATTACCTACTACGCGCCCATCGGCTTTTTCGGCTTCTTCGCGAGCCTCGTCGCTACCTACGGCCCGGAGCTGATCGGCGATTACGGGCGGACGCTCATCATCTATTATGTGATGTGCTTTGTCTACCTGTTTATCTCCTCCCCGATCTACGCCCGCTTCGGCGGCGGAAAAGGCGCGGTGAAAATAATGTTTCAGCATCTGTTCGCACCAGCGGCGGTTTCCTTCGGCACCTGCTCCTCTGTCGCTACCATCCCGACCAATATGGAGGCCGCTCAGGACACTGGCATTTCCAAAGACGTCTCTGAGATCGTCCTGCCCCTGGGCGCGACCATGCACATGGACGGCTCCGCAATGGGAGCCATCGTAAAGGTCGCCTTCCTCTTCGGCATTTTCGGTCTGGACTTCGGCACAGGCAGGGCGATCCTGGCGATTATCGTCGCGGTCTTCTCCTCCGTGGCCATGTCCGGTATCCCGGGCGGCGGTGGAACCGGCGACCTGGTGCTGTGCACCATCTTCTTCCCTGATCAGCTGGCGATCGCCTACCCGATTTCCATCGCGCTGGCCAACCTGATCGATCCACCCGCGACCATGGTCAACGCGGCGGAGGACTATGTGGCGTCCTTCATCGTCTCCCGCTTTGTAGATGGGAAGGACTGGCTGCAAAAAAGGCTTCATCCATAATTACAGCCCGAAAACCAGATCACACCATCCGGTTTTTAAAAGCCCAGACTGCAATGCAGTGTCTGGGCTTTCTCATCTTATAATCTCATGGTCATCGTTTGTACACGAGTTCTCTCACAATTTCTGCTGGCAAAGAAAATCTTTCATCATGTAAAGATTTTTCAAAGAAATTCTTTGCACAGTTCTTCCAAAATCTTGTCTACATCATAATCCGGCGCATATTTTTGCGCCACATTAACGATTGCATTGATCTGGGAAAGATCACATTCCAGAGCATCTGCAATCTCTTCGTTCGACCTGCCTTTTGCCAGTTTACGGCAGCACTGCTCAACCAGGGTTTGAAGTTTTCCTTCCTCGCGTTCCTTAGCCAGTGTCAATTCCAATAACATATACTTATTTCTCCATTCCCGATCCCGTTTGATGGTCGAAATCTGCGTATCCAGTGACCGCACAAAGGAATCTTTGATATGCTCCTTTGCGACAGGATTTCCGACATACTCCAGGAAACTTACCAGTTCCTGAGGAACCGCATCTTTATCTTTGCCTTTTGTGCTTAAAAATATCGTATGTGTACCATCGTTCAATGTTGCCCCTGTTTCCCTGCAGTTCATTTCATAGCAGTACCGGTATAAATTATCACCTGTCGGGTCAAAATCGCAGATGAAAATGACATATGCATCCGGCAGTTCACCATAACCGTGCCCGGCGAGCAACGCGTCACTGTCCAGCTGGCTATGATAATATCTGCTTCGTCTTGCAATCTCTTTTTCCATCTGTGCCTGCATTTCCACATTGAAGCGCCGCCTGGTTCCGTGCTCGATCGCTGATACATCCAGGCGGATGCCATGATAATCCGGATGGTAAATCATGGTTACCTCTCTTTGTATCGTTACACTCTCAATCTCCATGTCCAGCACCAATGTCAGAAGTCTGCGGCACTGCTCCGGATCTGACATCACCGCATAGAACATGAACGAGTCCTTTATCGTCAGTGACATAAAATCTTTTTTACTACTCATATATCACCTTTCTGTGAGAAACCCGTTATTTTATTATAATGTAATCTCTTCGATAAGTAAAGCCATTTAGTCTGATATCATTATGTTCTCCTTAAGGTATACACACAGCATCTCCTGAATCAGGGCACAAAACCGGCGATCTTCTGGCACTATATTGAATTCAAAATGAGAACGATTCAAATTCATATTCGAGTTTCTGTGAAATCGTCCCGTTGTTTACTCCAGCATATACTTCGCCAGTTCCTTGCGTGTAGGAATGTCCAGCCGCCGCAAAACAGAGGAAATGTGCATCTTCACAGTGTTCGGGGAGATATGCAGATGCGCGCCGATCTCCTTATTGGACCAGCCTCTGGCGGCCAACATGGCGATGGTAAATTCCATCGTGGTCAGGTCATCCGCTACCTGACGTCCCGTGTCGGGGTTGTGAATTTTGCGCCAGCCAGCGGAAAAGCGGTAGGTGATATCGATGATCCGCCTGAAATCATCCGGATAGTCCTTGCGCAGAACCGCCTCCAGCATGCCGCCCAGCAGACCATGATGCTCGCCGAAGGCTTCGATCAGCCCATCCGGTCTGGCAATTTCCCAGGCTTCCAAAAGGTGTTCCCTTGCTTTTTCCGTCTGCCGCAGATTGATATAGCCCATGGTGGCTGCCAGATGCAGATAAATCGTCGGAATCGGGTAAAGGGTGCTCTCAATGGACAGAGCCGTCTCCGCAATGCCAATGCACGCGCCGTACTGCTGCAGATAGGCATAATGTGCCTGCACATACAGTCCAAACAGACGCAGACCCGGCGGCAGTAGGGGCAAAAATTTCCTGCTGTCAGGAAACTTCTCCGGCGGAATTGGAAGATGCAGCAGCACGTTGGCGCCCATTGCAATACAGGCAGCGTAAGCCAGCTCTGTCTGTGAAGCATCCGCATCCATTCCTTCCGCCGTGGCGCGTATCTGCGCCATCGCCTGTCTCGCTCCCGTGATCCGGTCAAGGGCCAGGCAGGCATAGGTGTAAATCCAGCAGGCCGAAAGGCGCAGGGCAAGATCATCATGCGCCAGATATTCCTCCGCGATTTCCGATGCCTTTTTGGGACAGCCGCTGAAATAAAAATATTCCGCCTGCGCGATCCTGCGGCAATCTGCATCCCGCATTGTGTCAAGAGCATCCATCACATGCCCCGGCGTATACGACGTATTCATCAACGGCATCGGTGCCCGAAGCCGCGGTTCGTTCAATATGTATTCTTTCTCAGTCTGTTCTTCTTCCACGTTGTTTTCCCTGTTGCTATAATTAATTTTTTCTGCTCAATGGTGCTTTTTCCTGTTTTCACAGACATGAATTCAGTAAAAATTTCACTTCTGTACATTATAATCGAAACAGAATTTTTTTCAACATACAATCAGAAAAAGCTGCCCTCCACGAGATGATTTCGTGAAGGGCAGCCTCCTTGCTCAATTGTCTGTCTATTGTCTTTTCCTGTTCAGGCTAGTGCCTTTTTCTCTGAAACACTGTCAGGGCAGCAACTCCGGCGCCCAGGACGATAACCAGGACAGCCCAGAGAACGATATGATTGTCATCGCCGGTATCTGCGCTTTCAGCGGAAACGGCAGATACACTTTCCGTAGTTGCTGCGGTTACTGTACTCTCCTCATTATCCGTATCATCGTTGCTGTCCGAACTGTCGTCATCCTCCGTAGGTTCCTCTGTCGTCTGCGTCACCTCCGTCCAGCCCGCGTAGACGGTAACGTCTCCGTTCATCGTCGCATTTGTCGCTTTCGTGCTGAACGCGTTGTCCGCATACCAGCCTGTGAAATCATATCCGCTGCGGCTCGTCGTATAGCCGGACAGGGAGATGGTCTCACCGTCAACAGCGGTAACAGAAGCCACAGAGGAACCGCCGTTGGCTTCAAAGTTCAGATACCAGCCGGTGTAGGAGCAGGTAAAGCTCACTGCGGTTTCACCGCTGTAGGTGGCTGCCAGCGACATCACTCTTGCTTTCGTCTGGGTCAGTGTGGTGAAGGCTGCATTGACCTTTTCTCCCGCGGCAAGGGCAACTACAACTATGGTAATATCCTCATCCTTTTTAATTGCAATCTCGCTGGCCTCAAGTGTCTCATCATCAAAGTAAACATTCACGGAGTATACGGTTTTGTCATATGACCAGCCGCCTGAAGCGCCTTCCTTCAACGCCACATAAAAACCGTCTGACAACTTGTTATACACGCCAACTCCGCCTGTGAATTCAAGTTCCCCGGTATGCTCACCCTCGCCGGTTACACTCACTGTATTCGAAAGCATCGTCCCGCCATATGCTGAAATGTCAATTTCATTTCCACTCAGGTCATATATTCCAACCGTAAGGGTCTGCGCCGGCACATCCACGCTGCCGCCCTTGTCAGCGGTAATCTTAAGTGGAACTGTCCAAGTATAAGTATTCTCTGTCCAGCCGGCGTAAACGGTTGTATTTGACGTCAAAATAACACTGTCAACCTTGTCTGTCAGAGCTTCGTCTAAATACCAGCCAGTGAAAGTATAGCCGTTGCAGGTCGTGGTATAATTCGCCAGGGAAATCTCTGTCCCAGTTGCGGCCTCCACGTTACCGATTTCTGAACCCCCGTTGGTATTGAAACTCAGCGTATAACCGGTGTAGGTGCAGGTGAAGGAAACAGCGGACAATTCCGTCTCTGTCTGATCATTTACATCATAAATAGAGCATCCTGTCTGGTTCCCATCCGCGTCAAAATTTATATATTTAATCTCGTACTCCGAATCGTCATCATAAGTCCATCCAGATGAATCGCCGGGAAACAGACTTACGTAAAAGCCATCAGTCAGAGATGAGGCCAGCACTTCGCCGCATGTAAATGTCAATGTAGCCTTGTACGTACCCTTACCATCCGTACTCACTGTATTCACACTGTATACCGCACCCTTGCTTGAAACATCTATTAAGACACTATTGCCACTGGTTGCATCATAGTAATCAACTAACGCCTGGATTGTGAAGCTCTCCTCTGGCGCTGCCGCGCTTCCATCTGTCTCCACATTCACCTCGATGGGTATTTCCACGGTATAGACCTGAGATGTCGCGGCTACATATGCGTTATACATAGTCGTGGCGATTACCCCATGTCCCGCCGCGTTTGGGTGGAAATCGAAATCATAAGAATAGGATATTCCGGCGGATGGATCATAGGAAACGCTGACAGACGCGTTTGTCAGACTGGTACTCTCATATTCTGTATCTGAAAATGCCGAACTGATATCCACAACTGTAAATATTCCATAATAGGCAGACAGATACGCAAGATTGCTATTATAAGCTTTTGTCACATCGGCAAAAAGATTACTTACCTTTTCATTTCCAAGCCACTGGTAGGGATTATACTGGTTCGCTACCAGGATCACCGCATCCGGGTTTTTCTCCTGAATGAAGCCGGTAATCTGGGTAATTTCACTTATACAATTAGAAATGAAGCCTCCAAACTGTCCTGAAATGTCTCCAAGTGCGTCATCAGTCAATGAGTCGATATACGTAAGCAGAGCGTCCACCATTCCTGAATTTTCATCCGGATCTTTAAGCGCTGCTTTGACGTCATCTGCATCGATCATACTCACCGTGTATGCAGAATAGAGTTCAGCAATCACCTCGTAGAAACCCTCCATCAGATCGTTTCCACCGATGGTGATCGTGATCACATCCGCACTCTCGATGGCTTCCTGATAAATTTCTACATAAAGGTTTGAATCATCAAGGTTTTCAAAAAGCTGGGAAGCCGTCAATCCATCAGAAGAGCTTATCCGGGTTGTTTCTGTTGCTCCAATCTTCTCAGCAAATATATCGACAAACGAAGAGTCCTCTGTTCCAAGCCCATACCCATCTGTAATGCTGTCCCCCAGCGCCAGATAACTTAAGCTGCTCTCCGTGCCGCTCTCGGTTCCTGTCTCTTCGCCCTCCGCAGAGGCGCTGACCGAGAACATACCCAAACCCACCAGCACCGCCATGAACAAACCAAGTATTCTCCATTTCCATCCGGTTTTTCTATTCATTCTTCTTCTCTCTTCCTTTCCCTCTGTAGTAGAAAAGTCACTCTCCATGCTATTTTAAACGATTTTCTCCCATTCGCCTACACCCATTTGAAGTCAAAAATGGGTAGGTGCGGATTCCCAGTTGTTTTTCCTTAAAATCCCTGTTATAATCCATTTTGAAGAGAAGAAAGAGGCGCGGCAGCTTCTTTTTCTGCTTACACTTCTTTCATTTCATATTCCCCGGTTCTGAAATCAACCGTCACCGTCGTCCCGTCCGCAAAAATCGTCCGCTGTCTGTCATAATCCCCGTCCGGAAATTCATGACGAAGCATCTCGCATTTGGCTACCCGCTCCTGCAGACCGCTCACCACCGCGCAGCGCGCAATCTCTTCCGCAAGCTTTCGCTTTGCCTCGCTGTCGAACGCGCCGTCCGTATCCGGGTAGGCGCCGTCGCGATCCAGGTAAGGCGCGCCGCCGTTTAAGAGTGCGTAAAGCATGTAATCCTCCTCATCCGGCTGTCTGTCCATCAGCCAGGGCAGGATCATGTAGTCATGATAGACCAGATTGAAGAGCGGTACCGGCACGCCGCGCCTGGGTGTGCCCGGTTTCTGCAGCATGAAATCATAGGGACCATAATGACAGAATACCAGCTGCCGCATGGCCCAGTCGCCGCACTCCTCGCTGCTGGGCAGGATGCCCTTTGACCACAGATAGGAAAAACAGGCGCTGCGGTATTCCAGACACTCTTTTCTGGTCATCCGGTGGCACGGATGCGCGCACTCATCCGGCTCATTACAAGTGAAAACGTCCAGATAGGAAGCCTGTAAGCGGATTCCATGCTTCAAAACCTCCTCAAAATTGCGCTTCACATAGTAAGGCGCCTGTGTGGCGCAGAGATAATTCTGCCTGCCGCCTGCCCAGCGAGCCATCTCAAAGACCGTGCCGTCGGCCGCGTGCAGAGCAAATTCCCGATCGTACGTGGCTGCGTCCATATAATAATCCCTGTACTGGTCATGCAGACCGAAGAGATAGCCGCAGTTGTGAAGCGTATCCGACAGCTCCTTCAAGCCCTCCCATCCTCCGGCCTCCGGACAGGCCGGCAGATAATCCGGGTGCTGGTTGTCATACCCCGGCGCACCCCAGCCGTCCAGGTGGAGATAAAGTTTTTTCACGCCCATCTGATGATACCGCAGGATTTCCGCGCTGCGGGCATGAAATGGAATCACGGCGTCATTTTTCTCCGGATGCTCCCTGTCATAAAACTGAGAATCCGGCGAGACATGCTTTTTGATCCCTTTATGCACAACCGCCGCACCGATGAGATCATCCACAAGCGGATTGCGGGCCGCCTTTTCTGACAGGGTTGTCAGGAGTCCCGTTTCTATCGCGTAACGCCTGTATACCTTGCAAAGATCATTGTAATCACAGTTTTCCAAAAAGACATACCGCAGGCTGCGGCGATATGATAAAGTTCCGAGACTTGGCAGGAAATAAGTACCCACGTGTGTATGCGGTCCTCCCGCCGGGTGATCGATGTAATATCCCGCGTCCCAGGGCGTCTCGCAGATCGCGATGTAGCCGCCGCCCGCCTCCACCTGGCCAAACCAGGGCATATAGGCTCCCGCGGAGCAAAACTGTCCGTCAAAGGGCAGCGCTTTCACCTCATTTTCCCAGGTGTTCGGGATCAGCAGACCCTGCAGTACAGGCATGACCGTATAGGCGTCTGCGCTGTTTTTTTCAAACGTAAAATATCCGGGCCAGAGAATTTTCTGAAAAGAAAGCTCTCCCTTTCCCGGAATCAATTCAAAGTGCAGCGCCTGCGAGGCATATTCCAGCCAGACAACGGTTTCCAGGGAAAAATCTAAATGTTCAGCTGTTTCGTTTCTTGCTGCTTTTTCATTTCCCACACCTGGGTACGCGGCATCCTTCCATTCATAATATGAAACAATGCCCTTGCCCACGCCGCTTTTGTAATGCGCATGCCGAATCACATCCGCACAGCGAAAGCAAAGCCTTAAACCGACCCGCAAAATAAGGCAGGGAGAAAACGACTCCTCCTGCCGCCAGGTGTGGTTCGCCGCTTTGATCGTGAAAAGGGACGTTTTACAGTCCATTACCACTTCTATGCCGCCGCTGCCGAACCGCATTATTTTATTCATGCTTTCATCCGTGCTTTCACACATGCACTCATTCATGTTTTCATTCACGCTCTCATTCACGCTTTCATTCACGCTTTCACTCATGCGCCCATTCATACTTTATACTGCTGCATCCTTACCATATCCCTCTCTCATGCACGCTGACGGCGACATGTCCTCCCACTTTCTCTCCATATCTGCCACCAGTGCAAACTGCGTCCGGCAGCGGTCGAGATTCTGCCCCCCCCACGCTCTGTCTTAAAATAAACATCCCCCTCCAGATAATCCGCAAGGAAGCGCATGCCGCACTCAAACGTCATCAGCTTCGCGCCCATGGGAAGCAGCCGTATTTCCGTCTCCGTCAGCCTTCCCCCAACGCCTTCCAGAAATCCCTTCAGGCAGGCGCGGTATCGCGGCAGAGCCAGAAAAACCCGTGCACAGTCTTTTTCATCTTCCGACGCCGCGGTAGCTCCAGAGCGTATCGCGTCCCCGAAATCAAAGGGCGCAAAGCCCGGCATCACAGTGTCCAGGTCACAGAGGCAGACCGCCTCGTGAGTCGTATCGTCAAACAAGAGATTGCCGATTTTCGTGTCATTATGTGTCACGCGTAACGGCAGCTTTCCCTGGTCCCGCAAGTCCGTAAACACAGACAGTTCTGGTCTGCGCGCCCGCACAAAGGCAATTTCTTTTTCCACAGATGCCGCACGTCCGTAAGAATCCCTCGATACCGCGTTTTCAAAATCCTGATACCGCTTCGGCGTATTATGAAAGTCCGGAATGGTCTCATAAAGCGACTGCGCCGGAAAATCCGCTAAAAGCGCCTGAAAGCGTCCGATCGCCAGGCCGCACTGATACATCATCTGTGGACTGTCCGCCCGCTCAAAAGTCACCGTATGCTCCACATTGCGATAAAGCCGCCAGACCTGTCCGTCCGCGTCCGTCCAGTATGGCCGTCCGTCCAGAGTTGGGATAACCGTCAGGGTACCGCGTTTCTCATCGCCTCCCTCTTCTCTCAGGCGCTCCCGCAAAAAAGAAGTGACCCTCACGATATTCTCCATCAGGTCATCCACATTCTGAAATACACGGGTATTGACGCTCTGTAAAATGCAGCGTTCGCCCGACGCAAAGGTCACCAGCCAGGTCGTATTGATGTGCCCGTTTCCCATAGGTTCCACAGCACGGACCTGCTGCCCGGCCGCGAACGCGTGCTCGATCTGAGACTTTTCCAACGCCCCGTATGTCTTCATTCAAAATACTCTCCCCATGACTGCCGCCTTTGGAAACTTTTTCCGGAATCCGTTTTCCATTTTTCAAGCTTACCACAAAGCAGGGACTCCCGCAAGCAACAGATCCCACAGGCAGGAACTTGCGCAGACAGAAGAACACATTATTCCCTGAAACCCTTATAAGCAGAGCAGCCGCCGCAGGTGAATGGTTCTATCACCCGCGGCAGCTGTTTCTTAATATACCACAATTTCCTTTAAACTGACCTCTCCTCTCGCCGCTGTCACTCTGACCAAAAGCGAGGTCGCGGGACTTGCCGGTTTCTTTTCTTCCAGACGGTTCTGCTCAGCGAAGGGATCTGTCAGCATGCAGATTTTCCTGTTGCCGATGGTCGTCCCCTGATACAGCGGGAAGCGGCTTCCCTGCGGCGTCATAGCCTCGATTTTGAACGCCTCCACACGCTGCCCCTTCTCAATCTCCTCGCGAAGTTCCACATATTTTACCTCCGAAACGGATTTCGTAAGCTTCACGACATATTCGGGCTGGGATGGATACGCGTCCGGTCTTTTTTCAATCACGGCGAGCAATGGGCTGCCAAATTCATGATCCAGCGTGTCGCGCAGTTCACGCAGACGCTGAATATCCCTTTCATCCAGCAGGCCGTCCCTGTTGGGCGGAATATTCAGATTCAGACAGGTATTGCCGCCGACAGAGCCCACATAAATGCGGAACAGAGTCTCCACAGACTTCGGCTCTTCTTTCTCATGCCAGAACCAGCCGGGTCTGATCGAAGTGTCTACCTCAGCCGGAAGAAAAGTCAGTCCTTTAGAATACAGAATACTGGCCAGCATACCCAGGTTCCTGTCCGTGTTGTGGATATGCGCAAGCGTTCCTTCCGTGCTTAACGGACCCGGGCCTGTCTGCACCTTGGCCCGTTTTCCAATCTCCGACGGAATGACCGCCCATTCCGAAACACGAACCTTTCCCGCCTCATTTCCGCACCAGCGGATATCCGGCCCCTGCTCAAAGAAAATCACGGCGTTCGGCTGGTATTTGCGGATCAGCGCGATATACCGGTCAAAATCATATTCCTGTTTTTTCCCGTTGGGGCCTTCCCCGCAGGCGCCGTCAAACCAAACACAGAATAATTCCCCATATCCGGTCAGAAGTTCCTCCAGCTGGTGACAATAATAATCATTATAAGCCGGAGAGCCATAGGAGGCGTTATTGCGATCCCATGGAGAAAGATATACGCCAAAGCGAAGGCCATATTTGCGGCAGGCATCCGCGGCCTCTTTCACTACATCCCTTTTACAAGGCGCGTTTTTCACACAGTGCTCCGTGTATTTTGACGGCCACAGGCAGAACCCGTCATGGTGCTTGGCAGTCAGAATCATTCCCTTCATGCCGGCTTCCTTCACCGTTTTGGCCCACTGTTCACAGTCGAGCGCTTTCGGCGCAAAAAGGGATTCGTCCTCCGTCCCGTCTCCCCATTCCCGGTCTGTGAATGTGTTCATTCCAAAATGAATGAACGCGTAGAACCCTGTGTCAAACCACTGCAGCTGCCTTTTGGAAGGAACTACCTCAGATACCTGTTTCAAAAAATCAACCATAATCAATTTCTCCTGAATATCATATTATGAAAATATCACAACTGCAATACCGGACTAAATTTTACAGGCGGAAACAATCTCTCCAAACACATTGCATCCCCCAAAGCTTCCGTCCTGACGCCGCATATAAGGCAGCGGTTTCTCCGTCAGTTCCTCCAGCTTATCCAGTCCCTGTGTCCAGTCTCTTACGCGGGATGCGGCTGTCTCCATGCGGGCGCATATCCAGCCCATCCTGCCGTCGATCACCTCGAACCCATAGGGCTTATTGACCGCCATCCACAGCTTTCTCCATGAACGGCGAAGCTTGTGTGCCTCGTCAGCCGTCTGCAGCAGGCTCTCCGCGAGCACCTTTGCCTCCTCCTGATCACCGGACTGCACCGCTGCCGCGATCTTTTCATGCCAGTGACATTTTCCGGCCAGCACCCGCGCCAGCTTTGCGTAAAAGTCCATTACCAGAACATAAGGACCTCCCTGCTCCGCATATTCTTCGTACTCTTTGGCCAGCTGTCCATAATGTGCGGACAACTCCACACCCTCCGTGTCCTTCGCAAACAGCTGTATTATCGGATCCTGATAAAGCAGGCTCTTCGCGGTAAAACAGGGCGCGCCCTGCGGAGATTTCAGCCCTGGGATATGATTGAAGCGCGAAATTCCGGCAAACGGCGCAAGCGCAGCGCCCGCGCAAGTCAAAAAGCGATGTGAAAGCCAGTCGGCGTCATACCCGCCGGTATAGGCAAACTCCGCATACAGGCAGATCCCCGGCAAAGCTGTAAGCAGGCTCGTCTCCGCCCCGTCATCGCCCCACGCGGTCACCAGTACAAAGGGAATGGACGCCTTCCTGCAGGCAGTTAAAGCCGGAACTGTAATTCTGAGCGTCTTCTCAAAATCCATCACCATACCGGCCCACGTCCAGAGACCACCGGCAAACACAATCTCATCAGAAAGCAGCCTGTGCTTTTGAAGCACCTGCGCATACTCTTCCTCCTGATTGTGATAATAATCCCAGTAAACCAGTCCGACTCCGGGGACTACGCTGTCCACCGCCTCCTGCGTGGGTTTTGTGGGATCATGATATCCGCCGCCGGACACCGTATCCTTAAAATACATATCGCTCCACATCATGGGTTTAAGCCCCAGGCGATCCGTAATCTCCTTCACGCGCAGCAGATGCCGTTTCATGATAGAATGCGAAGATTCATAGCCATATTTCCTCAGATGCGTGCCAAGGCCGATCCCGTATGCCTCATCCATCCCGATGTGAATGCGTTTGCTTTTGAACGGCCCGCTGGCTGCCCGGATCATTTTTTCCAAAAGCGCATAGGTTTCGTCCTCATCCGCCAGGATCACCTCGCTGTTGTCCCCATAACGGGACATGGCCGGCCAGTGCAGAACCCGGTTTAAGTGCCCCAGGGTCTGAATGCAGGGGATCATTTCAATTCCCAGTATGGATGCGAAATCATCCATTTCTCTGAGCTCCTGCGTGGAATAACGTCCCCGCATATAGCCGATATAAGGCTCCTCCTCCACTTCATAGGTATCCTCCGTGTAGAGCATCACCACATCCATTCCCATGAGTGCAATTCTGAGCAAAAGTGTACGCATAACATCCGGGCGAACCACAGCATTGCGGGAAACATCAAGCATCACGCCTGTCTCAAAACACGGCGTCTCATATCGCTCATATTCCTCTTTTCGCAGAGCATCCCGCAAAAAAGATAACGCACGGTAAAAATGAACCGGCTTTTCCCAGCCCAGACGGATTTTCCCGTTCTGCCGCAGCACAGCAACCCCGTTTGTACGAAATCCTTCCACAATCACACCATCGTCCGCGCGCTGAAGGTTCAGCATCTGTGCAATTTTCGGAAACACTTCCTCAAGACGCGGCGGCAGCGTGCCCTGTAATGATACTGCTTCCATGTTGTACACTCCTTTTGCCTGCAAATCAGGTCACTTGATTCTTGTCGCCGTCTCCATCGGCAGGCCCGTCGCGTAATCCAGCTGCCGGGGCTCATATTCCTCATTCTCGCGCTGCCTGGTATGTCCCGTATATTTCCAGGTCGCCTCTCTGACATCGTTCTTTCTCCACGGCCGCCGCTCCCAGTAATACCCGCGGTACGGATCTCTTGTCCGGTTCATCCAGTCGAGCAGCTTCTCATGCAGTTCTTTCGCGATCTCATAATGCGCCTCGTCAGAAATCAGGTTCTTCATTTCATAAGGATCCTCTGTCATGTCATAGAGTTCATCAACCGGATCCAGCAGATGAATGGAAAGCTTATACCTTCCATCATATACGGCCCGCATGGGCTGAAAACCTCCAAATCCATCGTGATCCACCTCATATCTGGTAAATTCCAGATAGATTTCATGATTGATGTCCAGATCCGGATTCTGAAGCATGGGCAGAATGCTCTTTCCCTCCATCAGATTCGGAACAGGCAGACCCATATATTCCAGAATGGTAGGCGTCAGATTGATATGAGAAACCGGCACGTCTGTCACAGCGCCCTTTACGCCGCCCTTGATTATAAGCGGTACTCTGGCGATTTCATCGTAAGCGGTCGGTCCTTTCATCGTCAGACAGTGCGACTGCAGGCCATCCCCGTGATCAGAGGTATAAATGATCAGCGCATCCGGCGCGAACTGCTTCGCCGCGTCAATCACACGGCCCAGTTCATAATTCGCGTAGGAATTGCAGGCAAAATATTTCGGTGCTCTGATCGTCAGCTTTTCCCTGTCCTCAAACCTGGCGTTGCCGGCCCAGACCTTCTGATACTCCGGCTTTCCTTCCAGCGTATCATAAACATTTGGCCGTTTGGGAAACTCATAATCCTCATACATCGAGGCATAGGGCTCCGGACACAGAAACGGACCGTGCGGTTCATCCAGCGACACTGTCAGGAAAAAATCCTCCTCCCCGTATCGGCTCAGGAAATCCAGCGCCCTGTTGCAGACTCTGTGTCCGAAAAGGAAGTCCTCCGTAATTCCGGTATTGTCCGGCTTTCTGGAACGGACACGCTCTTCTGGCGTCAACTCCTCCAGATAACAGCGCATGTCATACCAGTAATCCTTATCCCAGCCATCCGGACATCTTCCCAGGCCAAAATAATCTCCGCCGTCCAGGTGGTATTTTCCGATGTATGCGCTGTGAATCCCATGGTCGGATAATCTCTGTCCGATCGTCTTTACATTATCTCCCAGCGCATAGCTGTTGGCAATGCCTCCGCAGGAATGCGGATAGGTGCCGGTAAACAGCGCGGATCTGGCCGGCCCACACACGGGCTGGCAGGTATAGGCTCTTTCAAAACGAATGCCATCCGCGGCCAGCGCGTCCAGATTGGGCGTTTTCATATCCGGGCTACCATAACATCCCACCATGTCAAAACGGGTCGCGTCTGTCATCAGCAAAATAATCTGTTTTCTTTTCTCCATGGCATCTCCCCTATGCAAAGCCGCCGTACTGATTCAGCAGTACGGCAGCCTGTATGCGATTTTATCTGTACAGCGGGCCATACGCCGCGCAGGCACGGTAATCCTGCCCTTCCTTATCCATGCCGAACGCGTTCCACGCCGCCGGGCGGAATATCTTTTCCTCCGGTACATTATGCATGCTGACCGGTATGCGCAGCATCGAGCACATGGTAATCAGGTCCGCTCCGATATGTCCGTAGCTGATTGCCCCGTGGTTGGCTCCCCAGTGGTTCATCACATCATATGCGCTCTTGAACGGTCCTTCCTTCCACCTCATAGCCTGTCGCCTTTTTTCACCGCCTCCGGACTCCAGTAAGTCCGCACATCCGCGAAAATCTGCGCCCGGTTGGTCAAAAGCTTCATAAACAGCATTCCCAGCCCGGACGTTCCGTCCCATTAAATCCCCAGACCGCCTTGATGGTGTCCGGATTCATATCCATCGTCTCCGCGCCATAGCACCCGCCCGATCGTGGTAGGGGATATCACAACCTTTACCGGTTCCCCGTTGGAATAACGGAGGTTCTTCTCAAACAGTTCCTTGGCGGATCTGGCCATGTTCATGGTCTGCTCCTCCAAAGAACCCCTGACATTGAGGAAGCCTCTCCGGCCGTCAATTGTCGGGCGTATTCCGATCACCGGATATTCGCCGATCAGTCTGCTTTCTGCCATTTCTTTGTGTCTCCCTTCCGTTTTGTTTTGACTGGTGCTTGTGAAACGTCACAAGCCGCATCCATACAGCATTTTATGTTGCTTCCATATCACTTCAAGATCAGATTCCACTCCGCCTCAAAGTCACGCTCGCTGAATTCATATTCCGCCTTCATGCCGCCCGGGTCGCAGCTCTCTGAGCCAATCCCGTTCTGACGATAATCCAGATACAGCTCCGTGCTGCCGGACCTGACCAGGTCTTCTTTGTGCGTTCTTTTCGCAAGTTCGTCCGTTGTATATGCGGAAGTCTGGAAGGAAAAAGTGGGGCTGCCTGTAACGGTAAGGCTCCTTATGCCATCCGACAGTTCCACATATTCACATTCATAATGCGAGCCATTTTCCTGAGGAACAATATAGTCCGTAAACAGCTCAGCCGTATCCGCCAAAAAGAGTGACTTCCAGCAGGCCTGTCTTTTGTCGATGTAACTCTCGCCCGGGCCATAGCCGTAATAAACCACTTTATGAAAATCATCCGGCAGGCTCAGATGCAGTCCAAATCTCGGCAGGGCGCAGCGAATATCCGCCACATGTGCTTTGACGTGAATCCTGACGCTGCCGTCCACAAAGACAGTCACCACGGTCTGTAAACGGAAAATTTGCGGAAACACCGCATAGCCCAGCGCAAGATTTGTTTTCACACAGACGCCGTCCCCGCTCCGAATCACTTCCGAGCCATAACACTTCGGCGTCAGCTTGTCCAGATGCAGCATCTCCCAGCGGCCTTTGCGCCTCATATCATTGTCCGTTGGCGCGCGGAAGGTCTCATAATTCATGGGCGCGCACAATAATTCTTTTCCATCAACGGATACGCTTTCCAGAAGACCGTTACGACGCGAAACCATATATTGGAAATTTTCCCCGGCCACACTGACGCAGTCCACGCTCTCCTGCACGGTAAGCGCTTCCGCACCTAATGTGTCACTCTGTACCGGCATTGTCCCGGGCACTGCCGTCTTCGCGTTGCGAAACACGGGCAGGAAGGCTTCCCCGTACAGTGATTCCTTTTTTAAACAGAACTGCTCAAAGCCGGCGCTGTCGCCCTCCCGATGGACGCCGGTATCCTTGCGGTAACAGAATTCAAATTTCACATACAGGCTCTTCCCTTCTAAAAGAGCCAGCTGCGGAACCGTAATCAGCTTTTTCTCACCAGGCAGAAGTTCACATTCCACTTCTCCCTGCGCAATCTCTTTTCCAAACTCTTCTGCTGTATAGCGGCAGCGCAGAAGCTGAGACATCTTGGTGAAATCCATCGTATTATAGAATTCAAAAATGCCCTGCTTTGCGCAAATCTCTTTGACACGAATGGGACGGTATACGTTTTTAACCTCCATGGAAGAGGAATTCAGTTCTCTCTCAGGGCCTACCATGGCGTCGATACAGAAATTCCCATCATGCACATCCTCGCCGAAATCGCCGCCGTAGGCATAAACCGGGCCATGCTCTTTCGTATGCCCAGTACAGATACCGTGATCCGCCCACTCCCAGACAAAGCCGCCCATAAAACAGTCGTCGCTGTAAATAATCTTCCAGTAATCCTCCAGGTCGCCGGGGCCGTTGCCCATAGCATGAGAGTACTCACACAGCACCATCGGGCGTCTGCGTCCTTCCGTCCCGATATAATCCTCCATCCACTCCAGCGGCGGATACATTCTGGAACGCATCGGGAAAATATCCTCAATTTCCATCCTGTCATACTGCCAGCGGACGCTCTCATAATGGAGCGGTCTGTCCGGATCAAGGCGCATGGCTTCCTCGCCGGCTTCCCTGACATATCGACTGTAACCGGATTCATTGCCCAGAGACCAGATCAGAATGCTGGGCCGGTTGAAATCTCTGAGAATCATGCCGCGTACGCGGTCCTTAAGCTGCTCTTTAAACTCCGGCATGGATACCACCATCGCCATACCAAGTGTTTCCGTCTTCGTGCCTTCCATTCCGGCATAGCAGAGACTGGCGCTGACACTTCCGTGCGATTCAATATCCGCCTCTTCCAGCAGATAGATGCCAATCCTGTCGCACATCTGTGGAAACTCCGGCGCGTTCGGATAATGAGACGTCCGCACTGCGTTGATATTCAGCTTCTTCATCAGGCACAGGTCGTTCCACATTTCCTCCCTGGTGACCGCAGCACCGTTTTCAGCGCTGAAATCATGGCGGTTTACGCCCTTGAAACGCACATGTCTGCCATTTACCAGGAAACGGTTTCCTTTTATGCAGACACAGCGGATGCCAACCTTTTCCCCGATCACCTCCTGCTGCGTGCGAATCAGCATATCGTACAGATCCGGCTGTTCCGCGCTCCACAGCAAAGGGTTCTCGACAGAAAAGGTAACTTCGCCAAGTCCCTCTTCATTTAATTGAAAGCTCTCCTGAACCTGTCGTCCAAAGGTCACCTCTCCATCCAAACCCGGCGTGCCGCTTAACGCAATCCTGATCTGAGCCTTCGAAAAGTCCTCATTCAGATCCGTATGCACATGATAGGAAGCAATCCTCTTAAAAGGTCTCTCAAGCAGGTAAACATCCCGGAAAATACCGGACAGACGCCACTTATCCTGGCACTCTAAGTAGGTGCCGCTGCACCATTTCAGGACGGCAATGACGATCGTATTCTCCCCATCCCGAAGATAGGGTGTTAAGTCAAACTCACTGATATTATGGCTGACCTGATTGTATCCGACAAAGCTGTCATTTACATAAAGATAAAAACAGCTGTCAACCCCTTCCAGATTTAACAGATACGATCTCTCCGCCTGAAGCGCAAGCTGAAAGCTTCTCTGATAAATCCCGACCGGCGTGTCATCCGGCACATACGGCGGATCAAACGCAATCGGATAACGGCTGTTCACATACTGCGGGCTGTCGTATCCCTGCAGCTGCCAGCAGCCCGGAACTCTGATTGGTCTCCCGTCAGTCCAAAGATCTGCTTTTGACAAATTCTGAAGTTTCAGATAACTCTCAAAATAACGGAAGTTCCAGACGCCGTTCAGCAGTTGAAATCTTGTGGAATGCTCCCTGTCTGCAAACGCGTTTTCTCCCGGTGCAAAGGGAATATAATAATTCCGGGGCGCAGCGGTATTTACATGACAACAGTCAAAGGTCTCGTGATAACGTTTCTCTGTGATCTCCTGAAAAAAATATGTTTCTTTGTTCAACTGCCGCATCTCCTTTTTTCATCTAAAGTCCGCTTTTTCATTGAACCGGACAGTTATGTCCGATATCCAGTATCAACCCTGTGCCTTGACAATGTCATCCACAGCATGGATGTCCGGCAGTTGCGCCGTCCCGCGTATGACTGTTCTGACTCGGGTCCTTCATGCACAGATGCACAGCGGTCGTGGTAAACGCCTTCGGCAGCGCCAGAATATTGGGGTTGTCTCCCACAATCTTCTTTTTAGCGTCCTCCAAAGCCTCCTCCACCGTGGCGCGGGTTTTCAGACCCATGCTTCTGGCAATGCCCGGCTCCCTCGCGCCTACGATATAGATGGCGGAGGTGTTCATCTCCGCGATATGTCCGCAGGACATCATGGAAAAGCCATGGAAGGGATGGAAGGCGTTGGCATAACGGTATTTACGGATATATTCCGCGTTAGTAGCAAAATACTCGCCGTAGCGGTTCATGTCCGGCAAAATCTGCATGTAATCATGCTGGAACATTTCATATAATTCTCTTAAATACGGCCATCTCTCATCGTGGAACCAGCCGTCGCAGATCGCGGGAACGATAAATACACAGTGATCTGCCAGGATCCTCTTATGGCGAATCACCTGCGCGGACAGCGCCTGCATCATCTGGATGGGATTGGTGCCCATACCGTTGCCGTAATGGAAATTGGTCGGCATGCCGAAGACGACCACATCGTATTTTTTCTCTGCCCAGTGGACATAGGTGCGCTTGTCGGCCACCGCCCAGCTCACAGGCTGCAGCTCCTTCGCGTAGCCGGAGAAAATGGCGATCTGGCGGGACTTGGAATCGAGCACCGCGTCGCAGCAGAAAAACTTCTTGCCCATCTTCTCTTCCATCAGCATGCCCTGCTGGTCGAATTTATTACGCATCTCGGAGTGTGTGGAAACCGGCACGAAATCCGGACGATGCATCACTTCCGGCACGTGGTGGGCCGCGATGCTTCTCCAGTGGGAAATGCCGGTCGCGCAGTGCTTGTAGCCGCCGGAATAACCGCCGTAGGGGTTGCCCTGCGTATGGCCAATCAGGATGGCCACATCCGCATCATACACATATTTGTTCATGATCACATGGTCGCCGTGATCAGTATAGCCGATGTCCACCAGGTGGTCATAATCCTCAGAATCATGACTGGTGATCTGACCTGTATAATAGAACTCGTTAAACAGCTCCTCGCCCAGAATGGTCTTCATCTCCGGCACCGTCGCCCTCGGATGCAGACCATTGGAGAATAAAAGCAGGATATCCTTTCTCTCCACACC
>JAJQFS010000082.1:47441-137769 GCA_021200995.1 Lachnospiraceae bacterium
CCCTCGGATGCAGACCATTGGAGAATAAAAGCAGGATATCCTTTCTCTCCACACCCACACTGTAAAGCTCGTCCAGGCAGGCCCGAATGGAAACCTTTCTGTGGGAGGTCGGCTGGTTGCCGCCCTTCACGATATCCGGAATGACGATCACGACCTTATCTCCCGGCTTTGCCAGCTCTGTCAGGGTTGGCATGCCGATCGGGCTGCGGATGGATTCCAGGGTGGCGTTATAGAGGCTGTCCCAGTCCTGCTTAAGGCAGGGCGGATCCGGCACGGTCTCCCCCGGAATAAAGACATCTGTGGTATCAGGCAATTCGGCACTTATCATACCGTTGCCATATTCAAAATCAAGTTTCATACGTTTCTCCCTTCTACTGCAATGTGTTTATGGATCATGTCCGTTACGCTCGGCAAAAATCTTTTCTGTCTATCGGAAAAAATTTGGTGTTAGTCTGCAAACTATCATATAATAAAATGATACCATGTTTCGGTCTGAAATAATGTATCCGCCTTCAAAACCGGTTTTTCAAATTCCGGATTATCGAGATTGACGGCATTGGTATAAAACTGGCTCTCAAAACAGATCGCGTTCTGCATCGCGCCGTCCCAGGCGCCGGGCGTGTCCGGAGATGTGTAAATCAGCAAACCCGGCAAATCGGTATGCACTTCCAGTGCAATGCCTGTCTGATCCCCTGTGCAGCGGGCACGGGGCTTCTCCAGACAATGATAAGGTTCCTTACACCAGTTGTCATCCAGCGGATGCTCCACGGACCGCTCTGTCGTATAGTCAAATCCGGTGCCGGCTACCGGGAGTATTCTGCCGGTCGGGACGCCGTCTGCCGTTTCCGTGCGGCGGGTCGAATCCACCCATAATCGGTGTTTCCAGACAGTTCCCTGCCCGTTTAAATTAAAATAAGCGTGATTGGTCATATTGAACAGCGTGTCCCGGTCGCTGACCGCCTGATAACGGATCTGAACCATGTTGTCATCCGTCAGCCGGTATGTAACCGTCAGGCTTAAATTCCCGGGATAGCCCTGATCCATATGTGGACTGAACAGAGAGAAACTAACGCTGTCCTCTTCCTCATCCGGTTGTGCCTGGTACATACGCTGATCATAATAGTCCGGACCGCTGTGAAGATTGAAATCCTGCCCGTTCACACGGCCTGCAGCAGGCAGATAATAGGTATGGTCATTTAAAGCAAATGAAGGGCCGGAGCCGACGATATAACTGGAAACGCGGCCAATGGGAGACCCTCGATGTCCTTTCCCTTTCTCGTATTCCGCAACCGTGTCATAATGCTGCATCATGTCCACTGTATTTCCCGCTCCCGGCAATTTTACATTTACCCATATAGCCCCATAGTCGGTGAACTGAGCCTGGCAACCATTTTGGTTGGTAATCGTATATAGTTTTGCGGCCTGACCCTTTGAGGTAAGACCAAAATCCGTAATGGTGATGCTCATAGCTGGTTCCTTTCCTGTAATATGACGAGGTTCTCATCACTCGCCCAGATAGGTGCGGATGATTTCAATATATTCGTCCGGATAGAAACCGATCTCGCCTGAGAAACGTGTCAGCGCGATCAGGCCGCCGTCAATCTCCTCGATGGAGGCGAGCATTTCAGCGTTGTCCGTTTTCAGACCGCCGCCGTACACTACGTCGATACCCGGTATGACTTCCTTAATAAAACGGGCGATCTTTGTAATGTAGGGCTTGTCCGCCGGTGTCTTGCCGGGTCCGATGGACCAGACCGGTTCATAGCCGATGACAACCTTGCTCACATCCACGCCGTCCAGGCCAATTTCCAGCTGTGCGCGCAGCACTTCCTGCCAGCGGTCCTGCTCCTCGCTCTTCTCGCCGATGCAGTACAGCACCGTCATGCCCTGGGCGATCGCCAGGCGGATCTCCTGATTCAGAAGACGGTTTACCGCGTCCGGATCGGTGACGCCGGCCTCTGCCAGGATCCCGTTTTTATCATTTCTCTCCTCGCAGTGGCCAATAATCGTGGAAGTCACTCCCATCGCCGCCATGGCGCTGGCCGGACGGTTGGTGGTGAAGGCGCCGAAATTGCCGCCCACCGCCGTGTTCATGCGGTATACGCTCTGGCAGCCCACCTGCACAGGCGAATTCTCGCACTGCGCCGCAGCCGCGTTCAACAAATGCGCCTCCGGAAAATACTGTACAAACTCCACTTCCGCAGGGTCGTATACCTTCAGTGCCTCCTGGGTATTCTCCACAATGTAGCTTCCCCATTTTTCTATCGGGGCGATGCGGTTGACGCCGCCGTACTCTGTCGGCACGTCAAATCTTTTTAAATTTAAATACAGATGTTTCATGTTCAAACCCTCTCTTCAAACCCTCACCTTAACTGCGCGTACTTCGGCAACTCATCCATCATCAGCGGCAGCGCGTAATCAAAGAACGCGTCAGAAATCTGATTGCCGCCCACAATCCACTCCACGGGGAATTTCTTTTCCACATTCGCCACCTTGTCAAGCGGCGCCAGGAACAGATCGTAGGAATACTTCGCGCCACGGTGTGCCTCGATGGCGACCATATATCCGCTCTCGCCTTTCAAGGCGGCTTCCATGGCGTAACGACCAACCGCGTAAGCCTCCTGTCTGTCGATTTCAGAAGCATAGGGAATGCTGGCGCGGCCAAGAAGGCCCGGCTTCTCCGCTCTGGATTTCAGGTTCAGCTTCTCCATGATCTGATTGGAAATGTACTGTGCGGTGCCGCCCGGCACCGTATGTCCGAAACCGTCCACAATCCCGCTGTCCGCCAACGGCTTTCCGTCCAGGCCGCAGATGCCTTCGCTGACCGTCACGATCAGGCCCTTGCCCTTCGCATACTCCCGCTCGATATCGGCCAGCATCCAGTCCACATCTACCGGCACCTCGGGCAGATAGGTCAGCTGTCTGCAGGTCGTCACCCTCGACGCCAAAGCGCTCGCGGCCGTCACCCAGCCGGCGCCGCGGCCCATCAGTTCCAGCACCACCACATGGATGGGCAGGGAGGAGGCGTCCAGCGCCAGCTCCGAGGCGCTCAGCGCCGCGTATTTGGCTGCGGAGCCAAAGCCCGGGCAGTGGTCCGTGATATCCAGATCATTGTCCATGGTCTTGGGAACGCCGATGACTCTTAAATCCAGCCCCTCCGCCTTCGCCAGCTCATTAACCTTATTACACGTATCCATGGAATCATTGCCGCCATTATAGAAAAAGCAGTCAATGTCAAATTTTCTGAGAGTTTTCAGCACCGTCGGATAGTCTTCTTCCGTCAGCTTCCTGCGGCAGGAACCGATCGCGGAAGCCGGCGTATTCGCCAACAGACTGATGGTCGAAGCGGGCACATCGGTCAGATCGATGAGATCTCCCTTTAAAATGCCCTCCGCGCCGAAACGGGCCGCGTATATTTTATCAACTTTTCCGCTCTCGCGGGCCGCTTCCACCACACCCTGCAGCGAGCTGTTGATCACCGCGGTGGGGCCGCCGCCCTGCGCAAATAAAATATTCATTTTCCCGTTGCTCCTTCATTCAGTTGTTTTTATAGAAGTCAATCATCTCTTCCAGGGTTTTCTGTTCTACCAGCGGAGCCTTGCCATAGGAGCCAAAGTTCACGATCAGGGAACCGACCGCTTCCTTCACGCCCGCTTCTACTCTCTCCATCAGCAGCGCCACATCGTCGTCCGGAATGTTGCCGGTCAGCACGGTATCCATGATCGGCGGGAAGAAGACTCTGGGATCAAACGCGCTCTTTTTCTCTTCCAGAAGGCGATACACGCCGCCGATGGAAGGAGATGTCTGTAAGGAGGGCTGCTGCGCGAACAGCTCCTTCATATTCCTCGTCACGGCCAGACGAATGTCCGTATCCACATTGATCTTGCGGATGCCGCAGGGAATCGCGCTCATCAGCTCTTCCACCGGGATGCCGTACGCGTTCTGAATGTCGCCGCCCAGGTCATTGATTTCCTTCACAATATACTGCGGAACTGTGGAGGAGCCGTGGGACACCAGCGCGCAGAAGATGCCCATATGATTGATGCATTCCTTGATGGCGATAGCGATCTCTTTGCGGACCTTCGCGTTTTTGCCCTTATTGGCGCCGTGCTGGGTGCCATAGGAAATAGCCAGCGCGTCCACGCCTGTGTTCTGAATGAAGGTGACCGCGTCCAGCGGATTGGTATAAGTAGAGTTCGCGGCAAAAACATGATCCTCCTGGCCGGCCAGCACACCCAGCTCACCCTCCACGCTGACGCCTCTGGCGTGCGCGTATTTGACCACTTCTCTCGTCAGCTCCATATTCTGCTCAAGGGGCAGGCTGGAGCCGTCGATCATCACGGAGGTATAGCCACCGTCGATAGCGGCCACACAGGAGTCGAAATCCTTGCCATGGTCTAAGTGCAGAACAATCGGAATAGGAGAATTCTCCCCGTACTTTTTCACCGCGTTCGCGATATTGCGGGCGCCGATTTTTTTGTCCTCCAGGGTGCCGTTGGCAAAATCCACCCTGCCGCCCATAAAGGCATTGGCAAGGTCCGCGCCCTGTAAAATCGCCGGAGAGCGGAACGTCTCATGCATCTCGATGACCGCCTTGGCCTGCGCGACGGCGTTCACGTTGAACGCGCCCTGCGCGTAATTATATTTTTCAGCTGCCTCCATCAGAGGTCTTAAGGGTACTGATGGCATAACATAATCCTCCCATTTCTGTTTTGAACAACAATTTATGATAAATTGCCTTGAAATTATCCATGCTCTGTGATAGACTAAACATCAAATGTGATTCAACAGCTATCAGCAAAAAGGAGTCCCTCATGATCGACGGAAGCAACCTGTCAAAAGCAAAAACCTTAAACCAGTCAGCCATACGTAAAATCATCTATCACTCAGGTCCCGTCTCACGGCAATATATCGCATCTCAGCTTTCTCTCACCCTGCCTACTATCACAACCAATGTTTCGCGGCTGATTTCCCTTGGACTTCTCAAAGAAGTTCCTAACACCTCCACATCAGAGCCGTCGATCGGCCGCAAGGCTCAGCTGGTTGACATTGAGGAAAATTCCCGTCTCTTTCTGGGAATTGAGATGAGGACCATTCTCAGAAGAGCTGTCATCACGACATATCGCGGACATATTCTGTACCAGATCAGCGATGATACCCCTCATACCTCCTATGAAGACTGCATCGCTTCTACCTGCCAGCTCATTCAACGGCTGCTGCTCTCAAGCGGACTGTCTAAAGAAGACATTTCCGGCATCGGGATCTGCCTGCCCGGCATCGTCGATACGGAAAACGGCATTCTGTCCAAGTACGGACGTCATAACTGGACCGATAAGCCAGTAAGGGAAGATTTCGCAAAGCAGCTGAATTATCAGGGACCCATCAGCGTGGAAAACAACTCCTGCGCCAGAGCCTACGGCATTTACATGTTTCATAAAGACATTTCACAGCAAACGAACCGTTTTGCCTATTTTATGATAGCCAGCGGTATCGCCTGCCCTATTATGAATTCCGGCATTCAGGATACGCATCCCGTGCTGGCCAGCGGTGAAATCGGCCACATGGTCATGGTTCCCGGCGGACTTCCCTGTCACTGTGGAAACAGGGGCTGTCTGGAAGCCTATTCCAGTGAGGACGCCATGATAGCCCGCTGCCAGGAGCTCTTAGATACCGGCAACGCCCCCTACCTGGAGAAGCTGTGTCAAAACGAACCTCTCTCCATGAAACATATTCTGGCCGCTCAGAATTACGGAGAAGCTTCTGTCTGTAAAATTGTGGACGACGCCATCTTTTATCTGGGTATCGCCATCGCCAACATCGAGAATTTCATCAGAACGCAGTCTTTCATTGTCGACTGTGTCCTCTTTTACAATCCGCAGAACAGTCAGAACCTGTCGGAAACCATCAAACAGAACCTGTATACCAAAACGCTTCCCGAAGCCAAGTTTATTTTCCGGGTACCGGATGAGTTCAGCGGCGCAATCGGTGCCGCCGCCGTTGCGGTCAATCACGATCTGCAGACCTTTATCGAGTGAAAACGCGTATACCGGATACATAGGTACTGTCCACTTCCAGCTCATCATCCAGTATCACAATATCTGCGTCCTTGCCCTCAGCAAGAGATCCTTTCCGGTCATACATTCCCAGGAGTGTGGCTGGATTTCTGGTCAGAAGAGGCAGAATTCTGTCAAGCGGCTCTCCTGTAAATTTTACCAGGTTGCGCAGGGCCTGTCCTGTCGTTAACGTGGAGCCCGCTCTTACACCTGTATCAGCAAGCTTCGCGTCCCCATCCTCTACCACAATGTCGTTGACTCCCAGCCTGTAATGACCGTCAGGCAGCCCGGCCGCCTGAACTGAATCTGTTGCCGCTATTACCCGATCATATCCTTTACAGGATAAAAGCATACGTACTGTGCCCGGATGCAGATGTCGTCCGTCACAGATTGCCTCGCAATATACATCCCTCTCCAGTGCCGCTCCCATAATAGCCGGTTCATGCTGATGGAAAAGCCGCATCGCGTTGAACGTATGCGTAATATTTTTTGCGCCCGCGTCAATCGCCGCAATCGCGGTTTCATAATCCGCGTTGGAATGTCCAAGTCCGATCACAATCTCATTGGAGATTTCCCTGATCAGGTCGATCGCGCCTTCCGTTTCCGGAGCCACCGTCATATAACGGATTGCGCCGCCTGCGGCCTTCTGATATGCTCTGAAAAGTTCAATACTGCCCTTCTGCAGCAAACATTCCGGCATGGCTCCCTTATATTCCTTTGACAGGAATGGACCTTCCAGGTGAATACCCAGAAGCTGCGCGCCGTCAATCGGCGCGGCCATCGCTTCCTTTGCCTGGCCGATACACCACAATGTCTGTTCTCTCGTATCCGTCAGCACACTGCAAAGCCAGGCGGTCGTACCGTTCCTTGCAAAAAAGCGGCCCAGCGTGTGCAGATCCTGCGCGGCAGCCGCGTTCACATCAATATGATCCCCGCCGTGCGTATGAATATCAATAAAACCGGGAACTACTTTTTTGCCGTTCAGATCTACCGTTTCACAGTCTCTGTGTAAATCTCCAATGGCAGATATTTTTCCATCCGCCATCAGAATATCTCCATCAATCACCTGTGTCTCCGTATAGATCTGACCGTTCTTTAAAAGCAGTTCCCTCATGGTTTTGTCCTCTGTATTCCGTATCAAAACGGCTGCTGCGCAGCAATGTGATTTGTATATATGATCGCGTCGGGATGTCCCTGCAGAAGCGCAGCAGGAAACGCGGCGCTCACCTCGCCATATGCCGCCCTGCGAATTACACTCCGGTGCCACTCCCTGAACACACCCAGTCTTACCTTCCTGGCAGCAAGAATCTGCCGGATTCCGATCGTCACCGCCATATTCGGCATGGCTTCAATTGCCCCGCCTCTGTCGGAAATCGCGTTTGCTGTTTTCGTCTCCGGAGTCAGTTTCAAAACTCTGGTGCCCAGAAGCCGGAATTCCTCCGCCGTGATATCCTCTCTTGCTTCATTAAATGCCAGGTGTCCGTTGATCCCGATCCCGCCGAAGCAGATATCCGCTCCGCCCAGCTCCTCCAGAAGTCTGTCACCCCTTTCGGGCGTATGCGGATCAGGAAAAACGCGCTGCCCTGCCGGCATCAGAAGTTCCTCGTCAATCTGTGAATAAACCTGGCGCTGCATGAAGCCCCGAAAAGACAGTGGACTGCTGATGTCAATATAGGTGCCGTCGTCATTCAGGTATTCGTCCATGTTAAAGAACCAGCAGTTTTTCAGGCTGATTCTCTCTTCATTTACCATTCTGACAAAAATCGGATACTGCCCTACAGGTCCCACAGGACAGATAAAAACAGTCCTTTTGCCGGCCGCATTATTCGATTTGATTGTATCGGTCATTTCCGCGGCAAGTGTCGTAAAAACTTCTTCAGAATCATGCAGTTTGATAATCGGTATTCTGGAAGCTTCTCCCAGGTTTTGTTCTGAAATCTGATAGTATGTCATCATGCCCTCGCCTCCTGAAATGAATGCAGACAATTAATTAAATAATTTAATAAATTATAGCATCGTCCTCCTGTACTGTCAAGGGACGGCCGTTTCGCGATTCTATTTTCTATGTTTTTGCCAAACTTTTCCAATGAGTTTTGGAAAAAATCACGATGATTGCGCGATTGACAAATGAGAAAAAGGTACTGATAATATTTTCATAAGAAACCGTTTCTCTTTTCACTTTCTTTTTCAAAATCCGGCCGTGAGGAGGCGGCCACAACCGATGAATATTCTGCTATATTATGACCACGAAAACCAAACGATCGCCTATGCGGCGCAGGAACTGTTAGAGCACCTGGAACTGCTTTCCCTGCCGGCCACGACAGCATCGCTCTCATATACTTTGTCAGTTGATCCCGGCATGGATGATTCTATGGAGCATTATCACATCCGGTCTTCAAAGCCGGATATTACCATTACCGCCTCGAATGCCCGCGGTGTTTTGCTGGCCGTATATGCCTATCTGCGCCGTCTGGGTTTTCGTTTTCTCATGCCCGGAAAGGACGGCACCTATGTGCCGGAAGCGATGGATTCTGACACCCTGTATCAGAATTTCGAATATCAGGAAGAGTTCCGTCACAGAGGCGTCTGTATCGAGGGCGCGAATTCCCTGGAAAACATTCTGGAGTTCATCGAGTGGCTGCCAAAGCTTGGATACAACGCGTTCTTTATTCAGTTTGCGGAGCCCTACGTCTTTTTGCAAAGATGGTACAGCCATGTGAACAATCCGGAATATCATGAGGCGGAACCGGATGATTCATTTTATGCTTCCTGTTATACCGCCATCCGGGAGGCAATCTCCCTGCGCGGCCTGAACTGCCACGCCGCCGGTCATGGCTTTACCGCGCAGGCGCTTGGCTATCCTTCCATCGGCTGGGTGACAGCCGCCAAACCTCTGGCGGACGACAAAAGTGAGCTGGCGGCCATGGTGAACGGAAAAAGAGAGCTTTCCAGAGGAATCCCATCCAATACCAACCTGTGTTATTCCAACCCGCAGGCGCTTGACTGCTTCTGCGACGCGGTTCTGAAATACATTCAGGAACATCCTGACACGGACTATCTCCATGTCTGGCTGGCCGATGAGCTGAACCGCATCTGCGAATGTGAAGACTGTGTGAAGTCCACTCCTTCCGATCAGTACATCCACCTGATGAATCTGCTGGACGAGCGGCTCAGTGAACACAATATCGACTGCAAAATCGTCTTTCTGCTGTATCTGGAGCTTTTATATCCTCCGAAGACAGAACGTCTGAAAAATCCCGATCGTTTTGTTATGATGTTCGCCCCCATCAGCAGAACTTTTCAGGAATCCTATCCCACGCATCCAAAGATCATGCCTCCAAAGCCTTGTGTGCGCAACCGCATGACACTCCCGGTAGATATCAATGAGAATCTCTCCTTCCTGGAAGGCTGGCAGCAATGTTTTGACGGGGACAGCTTTGTCTACGATTATCCGCTGGGCAAGGCCCATTACGGAGATTTTGGCTATATGTCCATCAGCCGCGTCCTATATGGCGACATCCAAAGGCTGCACGACCTGAACCTGAACGGGTATATGAGCTGTCAGGAATTGCGGGCGGCTTTTCCGAATACCTTCCCCAATTATGTCATGGGACTGACTCTGGAAGATTCTTCCCGTTCTCTTTCGCAGATGACAGAGGAATATTATTCCGCCGCTTACGGGGAACAGTATCGAACCGCCCTTTATTACCTGGAGACGGTTTCCTCCCTCAGCTCCACTGATTACTTCATCGGAAAAGGCCCCAGGATTTCGCCTGAGGCATCCGCTTCCTATCAGGAGCTGCTTGACTTCCTCATCAAAGAACAGCCATTGCTTCACCGCACGTATGAGGAAGCGCAGAAAGCCACCGGATTAAACGCCGGTCTGCAAAAACAGTTCTGGGCCATCCTGGATTATCACGTAAACTGCTGCATTCCGCTCACAAAGGCGGTCATGTACCTCTCCGCCAACGACAACGAAAACGCCGCGAAATACGATCGCGAATTCCTTCAGTGTATCCGTTCACATGAGCCGGAATTTCAGCCATATCTGGACGTCTATCGTCTCATTGAGGTTTCCGCGAACTATACCGGTTTTAAGAAGCTGCGTTAAGGCCATTCACCGACAGGGGACTTCCAGCAACCAATTTTATAAACCGTATCCGGTTTCCGGCTTATGGTTTTTGGCTTTTGGCAAAGCATCAGAAAAGGGGCTGTCGCACCAGGCGACAGCCCCTCTCTTTGATTAACAAAACTCAGTTCTTGTCAGGTCTGAAACATTCGTAATCCGCAAATCAAATTTAAATAAGAAATCCATTCTGTCTTTTTAGAACACACCATCCAGATAGTCCTGCCACCACTGGACCCAGTCATAATACTGGTAAGTGTCAAGTCCCGCCACAAAGCTGTCCCAGGAAGAATCATCGATTCCGCTGACAGCGCTGTTGGCGATGAACGCAGAAACATAGGTTACCAGCTCCGTCTGGATCATGGTACGCTCAGAGGTCTTCTCCTCAGACACAAAGTGGATCGGCATAATCTCTGTCGGGAGATAATCCCAGACCGCTTCCGTCATCTGAATGCGATAATATCCTGAAGAGTCCTCATCCTCCGGGATATCCAGTGTTTCCTTTAATGTGGAACCATCCACAAGACCATAGGTATACTTATAATTCTCTACGGTGAAGGTGTCGCTGAGGCCATCCGGAGCCTTCTGATAGTGATTGCCATCCGCGTCTACATCCCAGAAACCGCCCTGCTCGCCATAGGCCATGACATAAGGCATGTCGCCGGTGGAAAGATAATCCCACCAGTCAAGCAGACGCTCGATGTCAGAACAGGCTGTCGTAATCGCAAAGCCTGCCTGCTTCGGAATCAGTCTGCCCTGCGCGCCGGACTTCACAAACTCATAGCCATCCGCCGCAATACACGGAACAACCGCGTGCTTGCTGATGGTTTCTTCATCATCAAACCAGGCGTAGGGAGAGTAAGCCATGAACGCGCCTACCGCGCCGCTCTGGATCTTGGTCGTGTATTCAGCAGAAGTGCTCGTAAAGGATTCCTTGTCCAGAAGGCCTTCGGAAACCAGCTTATTGGTATACTCCAGGAAATCATGGAAGCCCTGTGTATCCAGCGTGGGAGATACCACTCCGTCCTTCTGCTGATAGTAATAGTAAACGTCTCCATTGTTATTGCCGGCAATGCCAAAAGCGTTTGCCAGATTGATCACATGACCACACCAGAAGCTGTCGCACATTGCGAGCGGAATCGTGTTGCTGCCGCCCATTTCATTGTCACGGAACGCGCAAAGCACATCATAGAGCTCATCGGTGGTGGTCGGAATGTCCATGCCAAGCTCATCCAGCCACTCCGTATTGATCATCATGATACCCATCGCATCATTGCTGATATTTGTTACGCAGCCGGTCGGCAGGCAGCGGATGGATCCATCCTCCCATGTCTGGTTGTTCATATCATAGCCGAGTTCCTCATAGCTGGCCAGCATATTGGGAACATACTCGTCTGTCATATAAGGGCTGATATCCACAAAGGAATCATAGGCGCTGGCGATATTGTCCTGACCCAGCAGATACAGGAACGCATCCGGCAGATCTGCGGTCAGAAGCGCGGTAATCTTATCGCTGTTGCCCTCATCCACATAGGTCCAGTTAATATGTACATTGGTAGCCGGTTCCGCAGCAGCAAACGCGGGCATTTCGTTGAAATCATCGCAAATGCTGTTTGCGCTCTTGATCACCGCAATATTAAACTCAATGTACTCTTTTTCTTCTACAACCTCAGCCTCTTCCGAAGAACTGGAAGTTTCCTCCGTGGTTGTCTCTGTGGTTGTCTCCGTGCTCTCACTGCTGGAGCTGGTGCTGGAACTGCTGGAGCAGCCGGTAAGTGCCATCAGGCCAACGGCTCCGAGTCCCGCACCCGAGAATCTCAAAAAGTCCTTTCTTGTGAAAGTTTTCATTTTTTCCTCCTTTTTCAGAATTACGTTCTTATTCCTGGTTTCAATGTTTCTCCTGACAAGTATCCTCCTTTGGTTAATTTCGCATCTTGCATTTATCCTTTCACAGCACCGATCATAACGCCCTTGACAAAGTATTTCTGTGCGAAGGGATACGCGCAGATAATCGGCACTGTAGACACGACAATAGCAGCATATTTGATCAGCTGAGCGGCCTGCTGCAGCTGAATGGCAGCCGTCGGATCTGTCTCCGACGTGGAATCTATGGCGGACGACGCCACCAGCAGAATATTACGCAGTACCAGCTGCAGCGGATATTTATTGGTATCCGTCAGATACAGCATGGCGCTGAAATAGGAATTCCAGTAAGCAACTACAATGTAAAGCGCAATGACCGCAATCACCGCTTTGGAGAGCGGTACCACAATGGAGACGAAAAACCTTCCGTTTCCGCAGCCGTCAATCTCCGCGGCGTCCTGCAGATCTCTCGGGATATTGGACTCCATAAACGAGCACGTCACAATAATATTGTAACAGCTAAGGCAGCTGCAGATGATCATATAGAACCGGCTGTTGACCAGCCCCAGGCTCTTAACGACCAGGTATGTAGGAATCATGCCGCCGCTGAAATACATGGTAAAAATCAACAGCAGGGAAATGACGCGTCTGCCGGGCAGATCACTTCTTGACAGAGCGTATCCCGCCATAATGGTAGCGATCAGGCCAATGACGGTTCCTGCGCCAGCATACAGAATCGTGTTGGCATATCCGATCCAGATACTTGAATTTGCAAAGACTCTTTTATAGCCCAGAAGCGTAAAACCCTTCGGCCATAAAAGGAGTTCGCCGCTGTTGACATACATAGGATCAGAGAAGGAAGCCACCACCACATAATAAATCGGATACAGCACGATCACTACGAGGAAGACCAGCAATACTCTGGTGATTACGGTATAAATGACATCACTCAGACAGTGATTATGGATTCTAATATTACTCATATGAATGCCCTCCTCCCTTACCACAGACTGATGTCGCTGACCTTACTGGAAATCTTATTCACAGCCATCAGCAGTATGAAATTGATCACGTTGTTAAACAATCCGATCGCGGAGGCATAGCTGTACATCTGCTGTTCCAGTCCGATTTTATACACATAGGTGGAAATCACCTCAGACACATCTACATTCAGGCTGTTCTGCATCAGATATACCTTCTCATAGCCCACGCCCATAATACTGCCGCAGCGCATGATCAGCAGAATGATGATAGTCGGCAGAATGGCCGGCAAATCGATATGCAGGACACGCTGTATTTTATTGGCTCCATCCACTCTGGCCGCCTCATGCAGTTCCTGATCCACCCCGGTTAAAGCCGCCAGATAAATAATAGAATTCCAGCCCATGTTCTGCCAGACGCCGGACCAGACATACATATGCCGGAAATACTTCGACTCACCCATAAAAAAGATATCGCCGCTGAAGCCGAGCGCCTCCAGCATATTGTTAACCCAGCCTGAATTCGTGGAGAAAAAAGCCGACATCATGCCCACCAGTACGACTGTAGAAATGAAATAAGGCATATACGTAACCGTCTGCGCGAACTTTTTGGCCTTCATATTTTTGATGTCGTTCAGAATAATCGCCAGTACGATCGGCAAAGGAAAACCGACAATCAGCTGATAGATGCTAAGAACCAGAGTGTTTCTCAAAATCTGCCAGAATCTCGGCGTTTCAAAGAACTGCTTGAACCACTTCAGTCCTACCCAGGTACTTCCCCAGATACCAGTCGCCGGCCTGTAATTGCGAAACGCGATCTGCAGCCCATATATGGGAGCATAGTGAAAAATGGCGAAGTATACAATTGTGGGTAGCAGGAACAGATAGAGAACCCAGTTCTTTTTCATCAGTTTCAGAGTCTTCTGTCTCTTTCTCATCCGTGCTTCTTTTCTGGCGCTGGGGGTTTTTGCATTGCTTTTTGTTACCGCATCCATCCGCATTCCTCCTGAATCTTTTGAACCATAAACACCTACAGCTACTCGAATCCTCACAAAACTGCCCCTCGTCTCAGTTTCGATGTCAATTAATTAAATAATTTAATTAAATATAGCACCTCAACAATCCGCTGTCAAGCAAAGGTCATGTGATGTGGTGAAATTCTATATTTTTGACAAACTTCCTCAACTTATTTTGGTTATTTTTTCTTTTCAAAAAGAAGCAGGGCGGCCTTCCGGAACCGCCACGCTTCAATATTCTGGTATCGTTTTCCCACTGATTGTCATTCTATCTGCTCTGGTACTGTTCTGTTGGTTTTATACTGTCCTGTTTACCCGCTGGTTTAAGCTTCATCACTGATGTGTGCCGCATCACTGATTTTCGCTGATGTAAATGCTCATCCTGGACTGAATGATCTCACAGACCTCATCCACAGTCTTCTGTCCGTTAAAGTAGGCGTCCGCCTCCTCAAAAATAATGTTTGTCACTTCCTCAGAAGCGCTGGAAGCCTTCGTGTCCACACTGTAGATGTAATCCAGCCACTCCTGCGCCTCCTCCTCGGTGGCCGGATCAATCACAAATTCCGTGTCGCCGATCCAGGCGGTATTATCATAGTATACACGCTCGCCCTCATCGTCCAGATAATAATTACGCTCCGTCATCCGCTCCACAAGGGCTTCGACTGCCGCCTTTAAAACCGGAATGCCGTAGTAATATTCTCCCTCCTCAGGCATCTGTGCCTCCTCTGTGATAAAGCTTCTGACAAACTCCCAGGCTCCCTCGACATTGTCGGAGGCTGAGCAGATGGCAAAGGCAGAATCCGTGTAAATCACGCCGTTGATCCCGCTGTTGTTGGGGAAGCCGACTGGCGTCGCGTCTTCCATGAAGGTCGAATAGTAGTTGGATTTCAGGTACTGCAGGCTGTACAGGGTCATGGAATACAGAAGGTTCTGATCTGTGATATAACGCTCGTCATAACTGGCCCAATAATCATCGGTATACAGCTCATCGTAGTTGATTTCATCCGGGAACTGTGCAATAAAGGCAAGCAGGCTCTTGAATTCGTCGCTTGTGAAATCGCAGGTTCCTGCCTCCTCATCCACAAATTCTCCGTAGCAATATGACATCGCATAGGTCAGGACCGTACTCCTGTCAAAATAGTCCTCAAACACAGTCGCGTCCGGATACTCCGCCAGGATTTCATTCAGGCGATCCCATGTCAGGCTCTCCTCCCCGAAAATACTGGTCTTGCCCATGAAGGTATTGATGCGGAAGGAAGTCACAAGCTGGCAGAGCCTGCCGTCATACTCATAGGCACGGAAGATATTCTCACAGTAATCCTCCACATTCAGCTCCTCATCCGCCTCGATCAGCTCGTAGAAATCCATCAGAATCCCCATCGCCGCATAGGAATCCATGTCAAAATAACCGGCGTCATAGATGATATCCGGAATATTGCCCGCCACGATTTCATTATTGAACTTCGTCACACCGGCCAGATAATCCTCGTCCGTCGCGTAGCTGGAATAATAAATCACATTGATCTTATAGGTCTCGTTTGTTTTATTAAATTCAATAATCTTGCGCAGAACATCTGAATCCGTGTAGTACATGGCCAGGGTCAGTATCGTACGGTCCGCTACATCCTCCGGCGGCACATGCGTCAGCAGGGAAAAATGCTGCTCGTATTCCGTGATATCGTAATAAGAAGCAAGCACAGTATCCTCGGTCAGGAAAATCAGGTTATACAGGCTGGTGGTGGGCAGATCGCTGTCAATATAATTTAAAATCTGCGTCACATCCTCATCGCCAAAATTGTAACCGTAAACCGCGGCGGAATCGGTCACCACCAGGTCATACCCGCTGTTGCCGCCGTCATAAATGCTGTAATTCTGCAGGGTGTCCAGCACTTCTACTTCCTCGCCGACCTCTCCTGTAGTCAGATCCACCGTCACATAGGAGGATGTGGTGTAATCACTGTCCCAGGCCTGGAATACCGGATTTCCCTCATAATAGAAGGCCGCCTGGTACAGGTCGAGGGAATCATCCACATCCACCATGGAAAGGAGATTGCCCTCCATGTCCAGCGTCACGATCATCGACCAGTTCCAGAGAATCAACTGATCCTCATGGGTGAAATCCATGGAGTAAAAATATACATACTCGTATTCCTCACCCCAGTCCGCGGTGCTGATGTGGAACTGCTCGGTGCCGTCCGCCGTCACGCCGACCAGGAAGCTGGTATCCTCGTAATAGGTCCAGTCATCATTGTAAATTGTGGTCTCTTCCAAATAATAGAGGACGCCGTCCGGAGAAATCCAGTAGTTGTAGATATAGGTATCCTCGTACAGGTCTTCTGTCTCTTGAAGCGGAGAGGAGCCGGTTTCGGCAGTCTCTTCTTCCGTTTCTGTTTCCACGTCCTCCTGGTTGGATGCCTCGCCTGTATCCGCTGCGGTCTCTTCTTCATCCACGACTTCGGCAGTTGTGATTGTATCACTCGCGATTTCCTCTTCTGAAAGTGCTTCTATGCCTGAATCATCGTCATCTGTCTCCCAGTCATACCGGTAAATTTCAAGATCTGTCAGCAGGTTTCCTTCCAGATCCCAGGTAGAGAAACGATAGCTGTAACCGCTGGAATCGTCCAGTTCCGCCACCAGATAGAATGTGTCATCATAGCACTCGATTGCGTTAACGTAGCCGTCATCCCCAAGGTATGCATTCATCTCACCGAATTCGCTCTCACTGAATACATAGTCCCTGGAAACAGTCGATGTGCTCTCACTTGAACTGCCGTTACTGGAGTTTCCGCCTCCACAGCCGACAGCCGTCAACATCATTGCCGCGCACAGGCCGGCGGCAAGCCATCTTGTGATATTCTTTTTCATGATTCCCCTCCTCTGCTTCTGATTTCTGTTCCTAATCAAGATAATCCTGTGTGTCATTTATTTCATCCGGCTCCTCCTCAAACAGCGTATCGTCCTCCGCCTCGTCCTCGAAGGTCAGCAGTTCAAACGCGTTCTCCTCAATTCCCAGTCTTTCATTCTTCTTTTTCCGACGCTTCGCGCTGCTCTCATAAATTACGTCCTCAATCCAGAAGACCACGTCCCGCGTGCGCCACCTTCTGTGAAGCCACGCCCGCCACAGGGCGACAACAGCCACAATCAGGACAAAGGAAAGCAGCAGCACCTGCGCAAACAGGATTCCCGCCAGGATATCCTCATAGCCTCTGGCAATATTTTCCCAATAGGGGAAAACAACGCCGGACAGACCCATGCTGCGGGCGCCGAAGTCCTGCCAGATTTCTATAAGATTCTCCGGGTCAAAGCGGTTCTGGTTCTCCACGATCACCACATCGCGGCTGCTCAGTTGCTCTGTCACCAGATCCAGGGCATACCCGGTGACCGGATTGGGAATCAAAAGCTCGATTGTCTGCAGGCCACTGTCCGTGCCATAGAGGAAAAGACTTTCGCCGGAGACATAGACGGTGCTCTCCCCATTACCAGCGGCATCGTTCATATAGCCGCTTTCCCGTTCATAAACCCCCACAACCTTATGCGGGATGTCCTGAATGTAGACATACTGTCCCACCACGTCGCTGCTGCCAAAGAGCTGCCAGGCCGCTTCCTCGTCGAGAATCACCACGTCCTGCATGATGTTATCCTCGCTGAAATAGCTGCCGTATTTCAGTGTCAGCGGATGAAAGAGAAAGAAATCTCCTCCCACGCCGTACGCGTTGAGCGTAACGGTCGTCCTGTCTGACTCCATGGTAACGCTCCCCTGTGAAGCGTAGCTGTACGCCACGAGTCTAGCCGATTCGGATGCCTCCTCACCGACTGTGATGGAAGCCTCCTCCAGTTCGGAAAGCAGGTTATAATACAGCTCCAGCACCATATATTTCTGATCCTCGAGGCTGGAAAGCATCGACAGCTTCTCGCTCTCAGACAGATATACGCTGATATGCGCTGTTGCGCCGGTAGAATCCCAGGTGGACGCGACCTGCTCATGAAGAAGTCCCTTTTTCATTTTGCCGGATATAATCTGCAGGATTCCCGCCGCAATCAGGCAGATCAGGCAAAGTGTCATCCATATGATTTTTTTCAGTGAAAGATGCAGCTGAAATCCGCTCATAGCCTCCGTCCTAATCTGCCAGCCGGATCAACTGTCCGGCTTCCACCGGCGCAGTGGATGTAGTGATCACGAACTCGCCGCCGGTAAACGCGCCGCTGACTGCCGTGCGGCTGTCATCGCTCGCCAGCGCCTCCACACTCATACGCTCCGCGTAATATCGGTTGCCAAGAGGGGAAGATTTCTGGGACACAATCAGTACAAATTTGCCGTTGGAATCCTCCCTGACGGCGCTGTTCGGCACCGTATAGGAATAGGTGGCGGATTTCTTCCCGATGGAAATGCTCAGGCTCTGTCCGTCCACAACGTCTCCCGTCACGGTAAAGGTCAGAATCTTATTCTGGCCGCGGCTTGTGGTATCCGTGGTAATCTTGGAAAGGACGACCGTGATGTCATTGTAATACCAGGAATTCTGCAGCTCCGCCACGTCCCCGAGGCTTAATGAATTGGCCTGTTCCGTGGTCACCGTGATCGTCATGGTATAGTCCTCGCCAGCGGGGTAAATTTCCACCGTGACCTCATCGTCGCCGACGGTTCGCCCGGCCCTGACATTGACCGTTTTGATCGTGCCGGAAACGGGCGCCTTGATCTCCGGGTCAATGGTATTGTCGTCCTCATTCAGCTCCGCCTGCAGTTCGGCGATCAGCTCCTCCTGATCGGACATATCCTGCAAAAGCGTCAGGAACTTTTCCTCCGTAGTGTATTCCGCGATGATATCGTTGATTTCTTCTTTATTTTCCTCTACCTCGGCTTTCATTTCCTCGACATAATCCTGATTGATGGTAATGACGTTGGACAGTCTGTCATACTCATCCTGGTCATCATTACTCTGCGCTTCTCGCAGAAGATCCTCCAGCCATTTGATCTCGTTCTCGTAAATATCGATTTCCTCTTCCAGCTTTTCATTTTTGCTTCTCAGCACGTTGATCTGTTCCTGGAAACCGCCAAACCCTGTGGTAGTACCGGTCTGGAGATTATAGGAGGTCTCGGTTGTCATATCAGCAGACAAAAGAAGCGTCTCATATTCTTCCCGCAGCTCCTGCAGCTTTTTCTGCGCCTCCTTCAGTTCGGTGGTGTCCTTTGCCTCCGCCTCGGGCACGTCCAGGGTAAAGAGAACGTCGCCTTCCTCCACTTCGTCGCCTTCCTTTACCTCCACGCTGATGACCTTCAGGGGCTCTTCTCCGGCCTCGGTGTAAACTTCCCAGGTGTCGCTGGCTTCCACGGTACCGGTGCCACGGATTTTGGTGGTGATGGTGCTGCTGGAAACATACTCGGCGGAGACCTCCGGCAGTGAATAGTTCATAATGGTGTTGGAAAAGAAGGTGAGGAGGAGCATGATGATCAAAAACACGATGACCGCGTTTTTGATCCAGTCTCTTCTTTTGGTGGTTCCGATTTCGTTCATTCCGATTTGCCTCCCATGCTATTGTACAATTCCAGCTAAGATCCGCATGAGACACATAAACTGTTTCGCTCATGCTGTGCTGGACATTCCGATGAGCCTATGGGCGTAACAATCGTGTTCAGCAGAGGCTTCCACGATTGTTAATAGTCTCATCTCCATAGCACATAAATCGCTCGACAGTTTATGTGTCTCATGCTCGCCTTGCAGCAATTTATGCGCTGAAAATCTAGATTCTAACCCTTAATTCCGCCTTGATATGTAATGCCCTCTACTAAATAATCCTCCCCATAGAGGAACACGAACAGGCAGGGGATCATGTAGATCGTGGCCACGGCGAAGGCCAGGCCCAGCTCTTCGCTGTTGATTTTGCTTAAGTATACGCTCAGCGGCTGGAGCGTGGAGTCCGATAACAGGATGATAGGCTGCTCCACCATATTCCAGTAGTCGATGAAGACCAGGATCGCCACAGAGCAGACCGCGCTCTTGCATAAGGGGAGGGCAATCTGAACGAAAATCTGGAATTCGCCGGCGCCGTCGATTTTGGCCGCCTCGATGATACCCACCGGGATGCGCTTCATATATTTGGTCAGCAGATAGACTGAAAACGGAGAGAAAATGCCCGGCAGCCAGATGGCCCAGCGGGTGTCCAGAATATTCAGCCAGTCGCTGACCAGGTAGTTGGGCACGAGCGTGACCTGGTAGGGCATCAGCATCAATATAATATAGGAAAAGAAAATAATCTGGCGCAGTCTCCCGTCATAGCGATAAAAGCCGTAGGCCGCAAGCGCCGCCACCACGATCTGAAACACCACAATCGGCACGACTAAAATCACGGAATTCCAGAACTTCAAAAGGTAGTCCGGACTTTTCAAAAGGACAGTGGCGTACTGTTCAAAGGACACCATATCCGGAATAAACTTCAGATTGACCTGCTCGGAAATAAAGACCTTGCCGCCCGACTCGGTCGTCGAAAAAATCACGCCGTAATTTGCTGAGATTTCCGTACTCGACATAAAGGAATTGGTGATGGTCAGCACGATCGGCGTTAAAAACAGGATCGCGAAGCAAGCCGCGATGATGAAGGCGAAGGTCATCTGAACGATATGCAGGCTTTTTTTCAGAGTGCGTTTTTTTGTTTTTTTCTGATTCATCAGCCCTCCACGTCCTTTCCGAAATAATTCTCAATGAGAAAGAGGATCCCGATCACCACGATCATAAAGAGACTCATCAGGATGGCCGCCGCGGACAGGTTCTGGTAATTGAGCTTGCGGAACATATTGTTCATATAATGCTGCAGCATGTAAATCCAGTCCGTCGGATTGTCTCCGGTCAACAGGTAAACCTCGCGGAAGACCTTGAAGGAATTAATTAATGACATGATCGTCACAAATAATACTGTGGAGGTCATATACCGAAGCTTCACATGCCAGAAAATCTGGAACTGGCTGGCCTTCTCCAGCACGGCCACCTCCACCAGCTCCTGCGGGATATTGGACAGGGCCGCCATGAAGAGGATCATGTTGTAGCCCAGGTTTTTCCATAAGAATAAAATGACGATAACGATGGTTCCGTATGAGGATTTCAGCCAGTCGATTTTATTCTCCACGCCGATAAAGGAGAACCACTGGTTGACCGCGCCGTTGTAGTCAAAGAGCACCTGCCAGACTAAGACGACGCTGGCCACTGGTACCATCATGGGGCTTAAAAAGAAGGTGCGGAACTGACTGCGCAGGGGAATCTTCCACTGCAGCACCAGGGCCAATAACAGAGACAGCACCACGGCTAACGGCACCGCGATTGCTGAAAATCGCAGGGTATTGCGCACGGCCTGCTTAAAAGCGGTATTATTGACGAGCTTCACAAAGTTGTCGAGGCCGACGAAGTTCATGCTGACCGGGTTGTCCACTACAGAGTAGGCAATCACAACCAGAAAAGGGACAAAGAAAAAAGTAAGCACACCCAGAAGGCTCGGCGCCAGGAACGCGGCGGAAAGGTGCTTGATTTTGCGCCTCTGCCTGCCCGCCTTCGCTTTGGGTTTCACGGATGTATTCTTTTTTGGTATGAAACCCATTTCAGGTGCCTCCTTCATGTCTCTCAATCCTGCGGTTATGTTCTGTCCCGTTCTGCAAATGATCAGCTGTTCTCGCTTAAATATAAACTCACGCGATTCTGAATAATCGCCGCCGCGTCATCCACGCTCTTCTGACCGGAGAAGAAGCTGCCCGCCTCCTCCTCAATGATCGCCAGAATCTCCGAATTACCGTCACTGTTTTCCACTGCCACAGCACCGTTCAGAAGCTCATAGAATTCCTCCACGTCCTCCTCCGTGCAGGGCACATACCAGTACTCCCAGCCGTCCTGATAGCCGATGCCGCTGCTGCCGCCGATCACAATCGGGTTGCCGTCCTCATCCAGGTAAGGGTCGCCGTTTTCATCCACCTCATACTCGACCGTCGTCTCTTCCTCAAAATAAGCATCCAGCTCTTCCTGCAGAACAGAAAAACCATATCCACCCCATGTCGTTTCTTCGGTCAGTGTAGACACAATAAAGTCCGCCGCGGCGTCCTTGTACTCCGATTTGCTGCAGATCGCGTATGCGGAGCCGGCCGCGTTGATGACCGCGCCGTTCCCGCCCACGCCCGGAAAACCAATCTTTGTATACTCTTTTCCCTCAAAATGGGCTCTGTACAGCTGGAGCGATTCCAGGTCGTAAATATAGAGCTCCTCAGCTGCAAGTGTCCCATTCTGAATCCTGGTCGGTTCACTCTCCTCCCAGGAACCATCGAATTCCTCCGGGAACGAGGCCGCCAGTTTCAGCAGCGCCTTGAATTCCTCGCTGTCGAAGCTGCAGGTATTGTCCTCCTCATGGATAAAACTGCTGTATCCATAGGTAAGCAGCTCATTCAGCATCGAACTTCTCGTCCAGCCCATGAACCACTCCATTCCTTCAGGAAGGTTCGCGATTACCTCCGCTGCCTCCTCAAGCGTCCAGCCCGGTTCACTGCCCACCAGCTCCGTCAGGGCATAGACAGTCCGTATGGTGAACTGTCCCGGCAGTTCATAAAGACTGCCGTCGCGCAGATAGGCGTCATAAACCTGCGTTACAAACTGATCCCGGGTATATCCTCTCTCATTCAGATACGGCACCAGATCCTCTAAAAGTCCGCTGCTGATCAGGGTATTTGTATTCACGCCATAACCTGTCATGATAATATCCGCGCCGTCGCCGCTCACCAGGTCGTTCTGCATCCGGGTCACAGCGTCATCATAATAGGTCTCATAGTCATTATAATCAATTGTAGTATAATCCAGATAGGTCTTAATTTCAATGCGGTACTGGTCATTTGCCTTATTAAAAGCGACGACATATTCCTGGGTATAGCTGTCGTTGGAAAAGAGTGCCAGGGTAAGCGTTGTCTTCTCCGACACCTCGCTGCTCTCCTTGCGCGTCACGAGCGACATGCTCTCATTGTAGGAGTTGGCAGAGTAATCATAAGTCTCCACCACCATGGTATCCTCATCTATGTAATACACCGCGTCGACATTATAACCCACAATGTCCAGGCTGACCCAGTCAAAAAGAATCTCTGTCTCGCCGGTCGAAGCGTCATAGCGATACATATTCATGCCGGAGCTGTCGCCGTAAATCACACTGCCGTCTGCAAGGACATTGACCGTATTGGAATCAAAATTCGTCACCCCGAAATCAATCGGCTCGAAAGCCTCTGTATCAGGGTTGACAAAGGCCAGCTGATATCCGTCTTCATAATAGGTAGCGAACACCCGTCCGTCCTCAGACAGTGCCAGCGAATTCAGCCAGTTGGGAACCGCGATCTGAGCAATCTGATTTCCCTCCATGTCCATCACCACCACGGCGGAATCACAGCCCAGATAGATATATCCGTCCATGCCGACAATCACCTCGCTGATATAGGCATAATCGTTCTGTTCCTCCAGTCTGGACATCAGATCATCCAGTGAAAACTCACTTTTCGTCTCTCCGTTTCCGTCCAGAACCTTCAGCGAATAGTGTGTTTCCTCGTCATAATAAGCCTCCAACAGTACAAAGCCCGCTGAATCACCCTCCGGTATAATCGCGGCATTGTTCACATAAAAATCCCCGGCCGGCTTATAGTCTATCGTCTTTACGGAACCTGTGTCCAGATCCATCACGAGCAGACCGATATTCGTTCCATCCTCATCGTACACGGTATGGGATCTGAGAAGCTGGTGTACGAAACAGCCGTGAGTTGAATAGTAGCCGTTTTCGCTGTCATCCTCAAGACCCCAGTCCATGTCCTCCAGAACATAGACCCAGGTGAGCGCGTTCTCCTCCTCCTTTTGCGTATCATTGCTGCTGTCCGCGCTTTGTGAGGAACAGCCCGTAAACAGCATAAGAACCATCAGCAAAGTCGATAAGATAACCGTCAGGGTTTTCTTTTTCATGAAGACCTCCTGGTAAAGTGATTGTACCGCCAGATTGTATCCAAGTTGTAACATCCGGTACCAGATAGAGTATACAACAGATTCATTCAGAATACTATTTAAGAATTTATGAAGATTACCTACCTCTGCATCCGGTAGCATGCCGCCTCCTTCAGATGCGCCTCCTGTATCAGCTCACTGCCCTCTAAGTCCGCGATCGTCCGCGCCACCTTCAACAGTCTGTGATACGCCCGCGCTGACAGCTGAAGACGTTCAAACAAAATGCCTGCGCACCGCTCAGTCTCCTTTGTCATGGAACAGTAACGCGCGATATCCTTTGCAGGAATCTGAGAATTAAAGCGGATCGGCGTCCCCATAAAACGCTCCTGCTGCCGTTCTCTTGCCCTGAGAACACGGGCTCGCATCACGGCGCTGCTCTCGGAAGGCTTCCTCTCTCTTAACTCCTCAATCCGCACGGCCGACACCTGACAGCACAGATCGATCCGGTCGAGGATAGGCCCGGAAATTTTCCCCAGATAACGCTCGATTTCCGCGTCCGTGCATTTACAGCGGTTACGGTCCGGATAATAACCGCAGGGGCAGGGGTTCATCGCCGCCACCAGCATGAAATCCGCCGGGAAGGAATAGATTGCCTCGCTTCTGGCGATCTGCACCCGTTTTTCCTCCATGGGCTGGCGCAGCACTTCCAGCACGTCCCGCCGAAACTCCGGCAGCTCGTCCAGAAAGAGAACCGCGCGGTGCGCGAGAGAAATCACGCCCGGCCTGGGAATGCGGCCACCGCCCGCCATGGCCTGCACAGACATGGTGTGATGCGGATTTAAAAATGGGCGCGTGGTGATAAAGGGCGTGTTTTCATCCAGCTTTCCGGCCACACTGTAAATGCTGGAAATTTCCATACTCTCTTCGGCGGAAAGGGGCGGCAGAATGGAGGGCAGTCGCCTGGCAATCATCGTTTTCCCCGCGCCGGGAGGCCCGATCAGGAGGAAATGATGGAAACCGGCGGCCGCGATCTGCGCGGCCCTGCGCGCCTGCAGCTGTCCCTGCACCTCCGAAAAGTCCGCTGTATCCAACGCCGACTTTTCCTGAAAATAAGCCTCCGTATCCAGAACATAAGGCTCCCTCTTTTCTCCGGACAGCAGCTTAAGGACATCTGTCAGGTTGTCCATGCCGTAAACCTCTATGCCCTGAACAAACGCGCCCTCCCCGGCATTTGCCAGAGGCAGGACCACCCTTGCAAAGCCCTGCTTTTTGGCCTCATTCACAATGGGCAGGACGCCCTGGACGCCCCTGAGCTCCCCGTTTAAGCCCAGTTCTCCTAAAAAAAGCGTCTCCTCAAGCCCTTCCGCTTTGATTTCCCCGGACGCGTAAAGCGCGCCGACGGCGATGGGCAGGTCAAGCCCCGTGCCTGCCTTTTTTAAGTGCGCCGGACTGACATTGACCGTGATGCGCAGGTTCGGCAGCTGTTTTCCGATATTTTTGACCGCCACGCGGACGCGCTCCCTGGCTTCTTTGACCTCAAAGGCCATATTGCCCACCATATCAAATGAAGGCAGGCCGAAAGACGCGTCGACCTCGGCCCTAAGCATCCTGGCATACATGCCCTGCATCATCCCGCTGTAAACATACGTGTACATAAAATTACCTCCCCGTGCATATAGTTGTTCACCTTATATATGCACGGGGAGGCCATTTTTTCGCGTTTTTATTTTATTAAATTTTTATAAACCGATTTTCAATCATTCCGCAGCGGTTCCCGCCTCAATCAGGGCATACAATTCTTCAGAACTGTCGAAACCAAGCACCACATATCCATTCTCATCTGTATAGATGATATAATCCTCATCATAATAAGCCAGCTCCGGATTGACTTCTCCGTCCTGCGGATTAAGTAATACAAAAACCTTTCCTTCAGGCGCCACATCATGATCTTTGGACTGGAGCCACTGATAAATCGTCATCGACCAGACATTGTCGACCACCCAGACCTCAACCTCGCCGTCTGTCAGCTCCGTCAGCAAATCACCGTTCCAGAAGGAAGCATATCCCTGTGTGTAGTCATTCTCAGCCAGCCATTCGCCCACCTCGCTCAGACCCGGACGGGTGCGGGGCGGCAGCTCCAGGAAACGAACCACCGTACTGAAGCTGGTGCAGACTACCGTAAACAGCAGGCATGCCGTCACTGCACCACGAAGCGCGGAGGTTCGAAAAGACTCTGTTCTGATTTCAATGGCGGTTACCGCGATTGCCAACGGGATCAGCGGCAGCCAGTAGCTGGCGTAAATCGCGCTCACATCCTCCAGGAACGAATACACAATTGTATTCACGGCGAAACACATCCAGAATGTCAAAAGCACCATAAGCTGCGGGAACGTCAGATCCTTCATACGTGTCAGCAGACGTACAGCGCTGAATACCACCAGGGCCATGAAAACAAAGCCAAACGCCCCAAACAGACCGGACCTGCTGAAGAGATAGTTTTCCTGTCAGGCAATCGCTGACCAGTAAGGTCCCGTCGGGTAACCGAAAAGGCTTAAGAACTTGCCCCAGATGTTCAGGACCAGATCCAGATCAAAATCCCTCCAGTACTGATTCTGTGAATAAATCTCAAACGTGTAATATCTGGAAAGGACGCCGGTATTGATCAGATAACCCGCTCCACATGCCACTGAAGAGAGCGCTGTTACGACTCCCAGACGGATTTCAGGCATGGATCTCCATGGCTTTTCGAACGGCGCCTTCTGAATCCGCACCGCCAGTGCCAATACACAGGCCGCCAGAAGCGGGATGTACAGATTCATCAGCATCCGCACACCACTGAGTCCCTGCAGAAACGCCAGCAGAAGCATCAGGAAAAGACAGACTCCGCTGTGTTTTCCTTTCCTGGCAAAATGCAGAGCAAGCGCAAGTCCGACACTGACAAAAATCATGAACGACAAGTAAGAACCATTATATGTTCCATACCACATATACCAGAAACCAAAGGGGCACATCAGAATCGCGGCGCTGTAAACCCCGATCCGTTTCAGGCCGCATTCATGCGTTAAAAAGAGATAGCTGCCCGCATGCATGGCCAGCATAATGGCCTGGGAAAAGGTTCTCGCGAAATGCCAGTTATGCGGAAAGAGCAGAAGGCCGAGGCAAAGTGTCAGATGACGATTCAGCACCCATATTTCCGTGGAATAATACCAGTCGGAACTGAGCACGAACTCACCTTTCTCCAGCAGCTGTTTTGCCAGCAGGATTTCCGCGGACATATCCGAGTTCAGAAGCTGCTTTCCGTAAATCAGATGAAAAAGGACCGCCGCCAGATATGCCGCCGCCAGACAAAACCAGGGCAGAACCGCCGCCAGCTTTTCCTGACTGAGTATCGTGTAAAATTTCCTGAGCTCTTTTCCGCCGGCTTTTTCCCGCTGCGGCGCTTTTGCTTTTTTCATTTGTATCATGGCCCCCTGTAATCTGAGTATTGTGTCGTTTTCTGTCACATTTTAGCATATTTTAATATATCTGCAAAGAGCTTTCTTCCCTGATTCACTGATCTGACCCGTTAAAAGTCGGAGGGATTCACCTGGGCACCACGGCATACATTCCGCCCACATTTCTGCATTTTCCCATTAACTCCAGTTCCATTAAACCGGTTAAAAATTCCGGCAGGCTTTTTTGACCATCATTTTCCTGAAAAGAACGGTACAGCGTCTCCACCGGCTGCGGGGTCGTATCGAGCAGAGACGAAAGCTGATTTAGAAATGGAGAAAGAGAAGGATCATAAGTCAGTTTTTCATCTTCTGAACAGAAACCTCTCTGTCCGGCTTCCGAGGGCAGGAAAAGCCGTGCGCCATGTGCTCGTTTCTGACAACGTCTCCGGCAAGATCTCTGTCGTCTCCGGAAGCGACAGTCTTCCTGACAACCCCGCGGTCTCTGTTTTCCCGCCTGAGCGCAAACGCTTCCCACACCATCTGCGTCATCTCCTGCGGCGAAGTGACCAGGTGCGCGCCCTGACTGTAGAGTTTATGGCAGCCCTGGCTTAACGCGTCCGTGATCCGACCCGGCAAGACCGCTACCTCCCGCCCCTGCTCCAGGGCCATGTCCACCGTAATCAGCGTACCGCTTTTCTCCCTGGCCTCGATCACCAGAACCAGATCCGCCAGACCGGAAATCAGGCGGTTGCGGGGCGGGAAATTTTGATTCAGCGGCTGCATGTGCAGCGGATACTCGCTGATAATTCCCCCTTCTGATGCCAGCTGCTCATACAGTGGCCGTGCCTCAGGCGGATAGCAGACATCCGCACCGCTTCCCAGGACAGCAAAGCTTTTTCCACCCCCGTCCAGGCAGGCCCGCTGACTGATACTGTCAATTCCCCGCGCCATGCCGCTGATCACCTGTATCCCGGCCGCGGCCGCGGCGCTCCCCATCAAGCGCGCGGCTTCCCTGCCATAAGCGGAGCAGGCGCGCGCGCCGATCATGGCAACAGCAGGCCTGTCAGGGGCAGGCAACGCGCCCTTCATGAAAATCCCGTAAGGTGGATCAGGGATTTCTTTCAGACGACCAGGGAAACGCTCTTCCCATACCGTCACATATTCCACCCCGGCTCTCTCGCACTGTCTCATAAGCCCATCCGGCGTCTGAGAAAATTCCCGCAGGCTTTTGATCTGCGGCGGCCTCAGAACCGTACGCAGTTCCTCTTCCGATGCCGCCGTGGCCTGTCTGAGCGAACCAAAAGTCTCCTCCAAATGGTAAATTGTCCTTCTTCCGATTCCCGGGACGCTCTGAAACCACAACGCCCACAGATTTTCTTCGCACATAAAAAAGCCCTCCCGTGCATATAGTCGTTCACTCTATATATGCACGAAAGAGCCTTTTTTTCGCGAAAGTTTTTATAAAAACTTTCATCCGACTTTTTTGTCCGCTTTCTTCGTCGCGAACACCCACTTTTTCTGAATGACATAGCTGATAAAGAAAATCCCGGTGTCTACAATCGCCTTCGACAGCACAGTCGGGATCGCCGTCGGCATCATCGTCACCAGCTGCGCGCTGGCGAGCATCTTGCCCACAAATAATATCGCGTATTTCACCGCCTGAGAGCCCATGAACTGCGCCGATGCGCCGCCTGACCCGCCGAAGCTCCAGAATTTATTCATCAGGAAATTCAATGTCCCGGCAATCACCCTGGAAATGGCCGTGGCCAGGTAAATCATCTGCGCGCGCGGCAGGGGAATAACCTGGCAGAGCAAATAGAAAAGCAGCAGCTCCACCGCCGACCCGGTCAGGGAGGAAGTTACAAATTTAAGGAACGGAATCCGTTTTTTTATAAATTCGATCACTTTTTGCAAGACAGTACTTTTTCCTTTCCGGAACTTCCACATTCATTCAGGAAATCAGCTATTCCAGTATCTGGATAAGCCTTCTTTTCGACGAACTGAGCAAATACACAGTCCATTGTTTTCACTCTCAACGGTTCATCAGAAGCATCTGCAGCCGGTTCTCCACATTTGCGTAGCTGGTGTCCGGATCCAGATCCAGCGGCAGAATCTGAATGTCAGGGAACTCTTCCTTCAGCCTCTTGATGGTACCTCTGCCGCAGACATGATTGGGCAGGCAGCCGAAGGGCTGCAATATCACGAAGCTTTTCACACCTTCCTTCGCGTAGTGGGCGATCTCCGCCGCCATCAGCCACCCTTCGCCGCAGCTTAAGGTCTCCGGAATGATGTCCTTAACGCCCTGATACATATCCCTCGGGCGCAGAGTCTTTTCATACAGCGGGTGCCTCACCGCCACCTTCTCCAGCCTTTTCTGGATCTCGTCAAAAAGCCAGGTTACAGCGAACGGATACGGGAAAATATTGGCATGGTAGTCTGAAATCTCACACTCCGTGGCGCGGAAATCCTTGCGCAGCTGATCCGTAATTCTGGGGAAGACCGCCTCCATGCCGTTTCGTTCCAGATAACGCTCGATGTCAAAATTGGAGCCCGGATGATAGGTCACCAAAAGCTCGCCGGTCACAAACACGCGCGGCTTTAAATGACTTCTGTCATATGGGATGGCCGCCATCTGATCGATACAGACTTCAAACGCCTTTCTGGCCTCTCCGATTCCTTTGCGGATACCGTCCGCAATCTGCTGCACGCAGGACTGATAGACCCGGTCCGTCTCACCGGATTTTATTTCATAAGGGCGGATTTTGCGGCAAAGCTCGGTCAGAATGTCCAGCATTTCAAAGACCCAGACCGCCTCCAGTACCGCGCTGACGCCCAAAAGAGAAACGCCGGGATGCATATCCTTGGAATCCCCCATATCCGTCGTCAGAACCGGCACCTGTGAAAATCCCGCGGCATCCAGACCCTTACGCAGAAGCCCCGCGTAGTGGGACATACGGCAATCGCACTGGAATTTTACCATACCAACCGCCACTTCGTCCAGATTATAATTTCCTTTCTGCAGCGCGCCGATCAGTTCACCTATCACCATCTGACAGGGGAAACAGATGTCGTTATGTACGTATTTTTTGCCAAGACCGATTTCATGAAGACCGCCCACCGGTATGGACTGCACAATGAAATTTTCCTTTTCCAGAATGGCGCACAACAGAACGGATACCTCCGCCGAAATGTTAGGAATCAGCAGGGTTCGGATCTTTTTATCTTTTTTATAAAACTTCACAGGGCTCGGGGCGGGCAGCGGGCAGATTTCAGACGCCTGTCCATTTTGGGCCTTTCGTCTGATTTCCGCCGTTTCCAGGAACGATTCCACGCGAATTCCCAGCGAACCCTGCGCGTCGCTCTCATCGACCTTTAAAATCAGCGGCGGCTTGTCGGCCCGTTCCGTCATAATCCTGACAATCTCATCAGAAAGCACCGCGTCATGGCCGCAGCCAAAGCTGACTAACTGCACATATTCCAGCGCCTCATTTTGTGCGGCGACCATGGCCCCAGCCAGCATTCTGGTGTGGAAATTATTCGTAATCTCGATACGGGTATTTTTCAGGTCCTGCTTTTCAAGCCCCGGCAGACTGTCCACCGGCAGCACCGAAATTCCCTTTTTCAGGAATAATTTCGAGATATCATGGGAAATAAAGGGATCGGTGTGGTACGGACGCCCAGCCAGCACCACCGCGTAACTGCCCTCCTTCCGGGCCTGCTCTATGATTTGTTCTGCCCTCTGCGTCAAAGTTTCCTTAAACAGCCGGATAGCGGCCTCTCCCTGATGAAAGGCTTCCTCCGCCTCCTTCTGCGTCACATGATAGGTATCGACAGCATACTGACAGATCTGCTGCCTGCGGTTCTTTTCCGTAAACCAGTGGAAGACCGGCGTGTCATAAATCACGTCATAGCGGCTATCCGGGTTCTGGGAATTGCGCACCACCATGGGATAGCCCTGCAGGACGGAGCAGACGTAAGGGCTCTGCTTGTCCACGCCCTCCGGCGGCATATGCATGACATAGGGAAAGAAAATCCGGTCCACCTTCTGCTTCGCCAGATCCGCCACATGGCCGTGTACCAGCTTGGCCGGGAAACAGATGGTGTCGGAAGCGACAAAGGACAGCCCCTCCTCATACATTTTACGATTGCTTTTGCGCGAAAATTTCACCTGAAAGCCCAACGCCTTAAAAAATGTGCTCCAGAAGGGCATACTGTCCCAGAATTCGAGCACGCGCGGCAGGCCGATGACTTCCTGGCGAGTAGTTGACGCATGGTAATCATATTCCTGGAAGAGCAGTTTCTCACGTTCTGAGAACAGGTCTACAGGCTGTGATTTATATCTGCTTCTGTCATTCGTATATTCACATTTTCTGGTTCCGGTGCTACTCTCAATATTCGCCTTTCCCTGAACCGCATCTACGTCGCCTTTCTCATAATCTGACATCCCGGCGTCTTCCGTACCGTTCTTCTCAGAAGCCGACCCACTGACTTCTTCAGTAATACCGTTTCTCTGCCCCTGTTCAAAAGTAATCGACCTCTCCCCGCGCTCGCACCGATTCCCTGTGACAAAATATTTTCCGTCTGAGAAGGAAATCACCGTGCGGCTGCAGTGATTGGCACAGCCCGGGCACACTACGCCGGTTCTTGTCTCATACTTAAAATGAGCAAGCCCCTCCCGGCCGATAAAAGAAGTCCCTTTTGAATCCGCGTACCCGTACTCCTCAATCCGCTGCTTTGTCAGCATCGCCGCCCCGAGTGCGCCCATCTCCCCGGAATACGGCGCCAGATGAACTTCCCTGCCCAGGTACTCCTCCAGCGCCCGCAGCACTGCCGCATTGTTAAATGTCCCTCCCTGCACCACGACGCAGTCTCCCAGCGTATCCGTGTTGGAAAGGCGCACCACCTTCGTAAACACATTTTCAATGATGGAACGGCAGAGTCCGGCCATGATGTCCTGCGGATTTTTGCCGTTACGCTGCTCGTTGATGATCGTGCTGTTCATAAAAACGGTGCAGCGGCTGCCAAGACGCGCGGGATTCTCAGAGGCAAAAGCGGCATCCGCAATCTTCTCCACCGGAATGTTCAGGCTTTCCGCGAAGGTCTCCAGAAAGGATCCGCAGCCGGAGGAACAGGCTTCGTTTAACATGATATTGGTAATCACACCGTCCTGAAGCCAGATAGCCTTCATATCCTGGCCGCCGATGTCCAGAAGGAAGGTAGCCTGCGGATAATATTTCAGCGCCGCCGTGGCGTGCGCCACCGTTTCCACGATATGATAGTCAGCCCCGAAAGCCTTCGCCAGCATCTTCTCGCCATATCCGGTCGTGCCAACCCCCAGGATATTCAGTTTCACACCCTGGGATTCATATTTTTCATAAAAGCCGCGGATACCGTCACAGACGACGCGCAGCGCCTGCCCCTGGTTGGAAGCGTAAAAACGGTCGATCACCCGCTCGTTTTCGTCCATCAGTACCATCTTGGATGTGGTGGAGCCAGAATCGATTCCCAGCCAGGCGCGAAGTTCCCCTCTGAATATCTCAGATGCTTCAATCCCGGACTCCCCAGGCACGGATTCTGTCATCTCAGGCGCCTTCAATCCGGTTTCTTCAATTTCGGGCTCTTCAACTTCCAGCCGCTCTTTGGCATGGCGCAGCTCAAAATCCGCCCGCTCTTTTGCATCTGCAAAAAACGGCCGGCTCTTATTTTCTGCCTGTTCGTTTTTGTTTTTCAGGCAGCTGGAAAGGCGCTCACTCAGCATTTCGAGTGTCACCCCGTCATCGTCTTCCCCCTCCGGGAACAGCTTATCAATCGCGATAGCCGTCCCCAACGCCACGATCGTCTCCGGATGATCCGGAATGATAATCTCTTCCTCTTTTAAATGCAGACGCTCCGCGAACACCTTCACCAACGTAGGATGAAACGTCAGCGGACCGCCTTCAAAAATGATCGGCGGAGTAAGCTCCAGTCCCTGGGAAAGACCCCCGATCGTCTGCTTCGCGATGGCATGAAACGCGGAGAGCGCAATATCCTCTCTCGCAGCGCCCTGAATTAAGAGCGGCTGAATGTCCGTCTTGGCAAACACCCCACAACGCCCGGAAATATCATAGACATGCGTTCCGGCTGCCGCCAGAGCCTCGTAGTTCTCCGGCTCTACATGCAAAAGCGCCGCGATTTCATCGATAAAAGCGCCTGTGCCGCCGGCGCAGCTCCCGTTCATGCGCATATCCGACGCGGTCGGTTCCTTTTTCTCCTCATCATAGTGGAAGAAAATCAGCTTCGCGTCCTGACCTCCCAGCTCCACCGCAGTCCTGGCCTGCGGATACAACGCGCAGACCGCGGCGGCATTCGCCACCACTTCCTGAATATAGGGAATGCCAAGCGCCTCTGCTGTCGGTTTCCCACCGGAACCGCAGACCGCGGCTCTTACCTTCCATAACGGAAATAAGGCGGCCGCCTCTTTTAAAAGCGCCGCCGCGGTCTCCATCTGCCTGGCATGATGCCTGCGGTAGACAGAATATATCACCTGATATGTATGGGCGTCGATGATCACCAGCTTCACTGTGGTGGATCCCATATCGACGCCCAGTCTGAACTCGCCTGTTTCATTTGCTTCCCCAGCTGGATCAGTCTCCTGCTCTCCTGCCCTGGGATCTATGTTGTATTTCGTCTCTTTATTTTTCATCTGTACCGGGTTTTACGCCTCCTTCGCAATCCACCCCGCCACGTCCCCCTCTTCGTAAGCGTATGTCAGTTTTTTCCCATAAGCCTTCTCATAAGCAGCCACCTTCTGCCTGTAGTCTAAGTCCATCATTTCCAGACTGTTGGTCCGCACATCCTTTTCAGGATCCGGATAGATCGGCGGCAGGACATGCATCACCCACTGTGTACGGTAAAACTCCTCCGTTTCCTGCTCAGGCAACGTCTTTATCTCCACGAAACAGGAGATGACCGGCACATTATTTAAGGCTGCGTAATAATAAGCGCCCCGCTTCGGCGGCCTGGGCTTGCGGTAATTAAACCACATCTCCTGCTCCGGATAGATCAGGATTTTATCGCCCTGCGCCAGCTTTTCGGCGATGAACGGCTCAAAGAACTCACTGGTATATTTTTTGCTCTTTGTGATTGGGATGTTGTCCACATAATTCATGATAAAACCAAAGAGACCGGTCATGGCCAGATTGGTCTCCTGCACCACCGTGTACAGCCGCCCCTGCTTTCCGCGCCGCATGGTTTCCCGCACCACGGTATTATCCAGCTGATTGAAATGATTGCTGGTAACGATGGCGCCGCCCTGCACCTGCGACAGATTTTCCATCCCCTCCACCTTTGTGCTTCTGTTTATAAACAGGTCAAAGAAATAAAGAAAGGTCATGGCCAGGCAGTTTTTCATCCAGTATCCCACTGTGCCCCGGTTTCTGGCGTAACGCAGCGCCAGCTCGGTTTTTTCCTGTGAAGTGATATTTGGATCGCCCACCTCCGTTTTATTGTTATAATTTCCGCTGTCCAGATTTGTTTTTATATTTTCCACGACCGCGGCTTTGTTTCCGCCAAAAATCATGATAAGCCTCCGTGCCTGCTATTGCGGACATCATGTATTGTCTGATATCAGTTCCTCTCATCAGAGTGTGCCAGTACTCTCATCTGTCCGTCGACAACGCTCTCACAGTTTAACCCGCTCTCCTCCGTCTCTGAGTTTCCGGAATGTCACAGGTCTTTCGTCCAGCACCGCCGCCTTCCTGATCATCGTTGCCATGCAGTCAGTGTCAGACTGTTTCTGCTCCCCGGAATAGCTTTCCTTATACTGCAAAATCTCCTGATAAAACGGGGACTGCTTCGCGTATTTCCAGAAATATTCCTCATAGGGAATGTTGTCATAACACCATGGCTTTGAGAACAGATTGTAATGAATGAGTTTTGGGTTTGCCATCAGCGCCGTGTTTTCTCCGGCTGGCGGCATGACGTCCCAGGTTCCATCAAGCATCACCACTCTTCCCTGGCAGATCGCGTTTAAATAATCCTGGTCCGGCGCAATGCAGTCCACATGCCAGGTATTCAGCAGATGCATAAACTGATCCGCAAACTTTTCTTCTCTCAGTTTCTTTAAATTCATCACCATCACACCAGAATTGAAATAATCCGTATTTTTCACACCGATAGAATGCTCCGCGTAGTGGGACAACTCCGGCACCGCTTCCACCGCCTGATCCATGCAGACTGCCAGCAAATTATTTCCAAGCTCAGTTGCATATAATTCAGAAACATCTCCCGGCACCACAATGTCGCTGTCAAGATAAAGGCTCTTGTCATACTGCGGGAACATATCCGCGATAAAAAGTCTGAAATAAATGGTCAGCGTGAAATAATCACAGCGCAGCCAGTTTTCCTCCCGGTCCGTCAGCCACCCGTAACTGTCCTCCATGCGGATAAACTCTATCTCGAAAGGCTCTTTCACAGCGGCTTTCAGCATTGCTTTCCGCTCTTCCTTTAACCCCTGTTCCATCACTATAATTTTATAATGAAATTCCCGGGAAGCATTCTCCATCATGGAGCGCAAAGCACAGTCCAGATAGGGCGCGTAACCGTCGTCAATTGTAAAAAATACAGGTATTTCTTTCATATCATTCACACTTTCTTTTCAGCAGGCAGCTTCCTTCGCCGCACTCTGCATTCCGGCCTTCACACCTATGTATTCGGCCAGCAAATCATCATATTCATGTAATTTCAGCACGCTGTGTACCTTTTCTACTTCCCATGGCTTCACCGTCAGGGTGCGCACCCTTGGGAAGAAACGAAACGTGGTCGAAAAATGCTGCATCACCGTGTCCTCATGAAAGCGCCTCTGGTCGTTGTACTGCCTGTTGCAGATCTTTTTATGCTCCGCCAGCTTGTTGATCGCGGACTGATCCGGCATGAACATTTTCTTCGTCTCACAAAGGCTGCGGCAGCGTTGAAAAAGCCCCGTCTCGCGGATCTTTTTCATATTTAACAGCAGAACGCCTGAGTTCAGATAATCGCGGTGAAACAGGTTTCTCCTGAAAAACCAGCTTCCATAATAATCCAGCACGCCCGCCAGCTCCTCATTTTCCATCTCCTGGTGATAGAAATCGCCAAAATCCCGCCGACAGACCACATCATTGTCCAGATATAAAATCCGCTCGGGCATGTCCGGAATCTGATCCGCGTACAGCCGCAGCATACAGCAGGGTGTGAAACGGGTTTCCATATTTGCGGCGGGTATCTGCTTTAAAAACAATTCCGTGGCATCGATCAGGCTGACGCGGTTTTCAGGATTTGCTTCCTTCGCCAGAAGATCCAGATACCGAACGGTTTCTTTTGTTACGGGTAGGATTTCATCATGCGAAAGCGTCATCACCAGAATATTCAGTTCTTCCGTGGCATTTTTTAACAGCGACAGGACTGAAATAATCAGGCCGTCCTCAATATTCCGGTCGCCGCAGTATAAGATATTGATCACGCTGTTACTCTCCCTCTTTCCGCATTTGTACAATGTACTATTTCATTTTATATCCGGCACGTCCGCCGCTCTGACTGACAGAGCTCATGATATATCCCATTGCGGCTGCTCATTCATCCGCCATCTTTTCATAACGGATATACTCGTACGTGCTCGCCCGGCTCCTCCCCTGCATACAGTCCGAAACCTCATCGTGCAGCTTTTTGACCGCCTCTTTTTTACTCAGGTTCGGATCCGGTAAAAACGGTCCGTCAATATAGGTGGTAATGCGGGGCTTTTCTCCACGTCGACGCTTCTGGTAGGTCGTCGTCATGCAGTAAACAGGTGCCCCAAACTGCACCGGATAATGAAAAGAAGTCTCCGGAAATGGCCTGACAAAGCTGCAGTACGGCCAGACGTGCGCCTCCGGATAAATGATAATGCATCGTCCATGCTCCAGGTGATACCGCATGGCCTCCTGAAATGACTTCATCTGTGACAAAGACTCCGGCAAAATCAGCGCCCCCAGCATGGGAAGCAGCTTTCCCAGTACCGGGATTCCCAGGTTTGCCGCGCCCGCCACGGTAGTCAATCTTTTCGGGAAAATATACATGGCCGGGGCGAACGCATCCCCCATCGGCTGCGTATGGTTTCCGTACAGGAAAATGCCTTTCTCCCTGCATGCCTTCAATTTCTCTCTGCCGACTACCCTGATATGCAGGACAGCATATGAATAGATATAAGCAAATATCACCGCGATACCATACAGGATGGCCGAAACCACCCGGTACAGCGGATTTTGATGCAGCCACTGAAAATCCTTTGGCAGCCGTTTGTCCTGCTGCCCGCTCTCCACAAAATCATCCGTAAAATCGCGGTAATACCGTACTTCTTCCCTCATATCTGTTTGCATCCTGGCCTTCACGGCAGCTTTACTGCTCTTTTCCTGCACACATCCCGGCTTTTTCTTCTGCATATCAATACAGTTTATACTTTCCTGCCCTCTGCATCGCTTTCTGTGCCGGTACACACCACGGCTATCTTTCCCAGTATTTCCGAAGACGCAGCTTTCTATCCCGGCACAACTTCTCTTCACAGTACCAGGACAGTATAAGGCCTCAATTTCAACTCAGAATAAACAATCGGGCAGGAAACCTTTAATTTCCTGCCCGATCGCCTTTTCATATCCATTCCATTACAGATATTCCGCCTCGCGGAACACACGCCTGAGTTTCTCCAGTGCCTTTTTCTCCAGCCTCGATACATAACTCCTCGATATCTGAAAGTGCTCCCCTACCTGAGACTGCGTATATACCCTACCGCCATTTAATCCATAGCGCATGGTCAGGATTTCTTTCTCCTTTTCCGTCAGGACACTGTTTAACGCCTGCGTCAGAAAGGTAAGCGTCTCCCGCTCCTCTGCGTCCGCGGTCATATCCTCATCCTGCGTACACGCATCGATGATCTGAATCTCATTGCCCTCTTTATCCGTCCCCATCGGTTCATAGAGGGAGACCTCGCGGGAAAACTTCTTTTTGGTGCGTAACATCATGAGAAGTTCATTTTCAATACACCGGCACGCGTACGTCGCGAGCTTTCCGCGCCCGGCGTCAAAGGTATCAATGGCTTTTAAAAGTCCCAGGATACCGATGGATATATAGTCCTCCGCCTCCTGCCCGGGACCCTGATATTTCCTTGCGATGTGGGCCACTAACCGGAGGTTGTGCATGATCAGTTTATCTCTGGCAAGGAATGCCGCCTCCTCGTCCTCCCCGTGCAGAAGCTTCAGATACTGCGCTTCCTCCGCGGGGGAAAGAGGCTTTAGGAAGGTCTGCATTTCAGCCTCCAAAAAACCCTTTCTACCAGTATGTGTGACAAAAAAAGAGAAGTGCCTTTCCGAATTTTTTTACTTCCGGAAGGGCACTTCCCGCGACCGTTACAGTAAATCTTTAAGTATCCCAGTCAATAGCATTATGCGGTACCGTTGGCGCTGTGTCCAATCTGGCAGCCTTTATTGCTTCTATTTCGTCTGGTTCCGGAGCATCTTCAGGGACAAGCTGCGTATCTGCTGAGTTAATGTATTTAACCGCATTCTTTTTGTACTCTATCTGCAACGCTTCGCCCTCCATTATTGGTGTTCATTCAAGTTCCCGTTGTTAATACAACTATATCAACGTTTTATCTCTATAACAAGCAATAATTTAATAAAATCAAAAATTTTATAATGTACTTCTTGTAAATAAATTGCTCGTGTTATATCATGAGTAAAAGACACTCATGATCCAATTCGCCGTTCGCCACGAGTGAGCACGCTCCCTCGGACTCGCTTGCGCTCATTATATCGTATAACTGATCATTGCAAAATAAGCCAAATCGCATTACCACATAGTACATAAAGGGAAAAGAGGTATCTGCCATGTGCCAGGCAATTCAAACTTTAAATGAAAGAGCTGCTGAAAAAGCGGCAAATGAACGGCAGATTGAGGTCTTGTTACAGAGTGTCAAGAATCTGATGAAAAATTTAGGTCTGTCTTCCGACCAGGCCATGGATGTGCTGGGTATCTCTAATAGCGACCGCAATTCCATTGCATCAAAGCTTTAAATCTCAGTAGCTTCTCTTTCGTACGGCAAAACCTCCAGTCAGGTAACGAATGAACGACCTGACTGAAGCTTTTTATGGGAATAATGTTGCGGTGGACGAATATTGGGGCAATGACGGCGAAGCTCCAAAGTGGCTACTAGATATGAATATCGGGAGTAAAATCAAATGAAAGGCGTTGAAAATATTGCACTTGAGTTTTGTCGTGAGAACGATATAGAAGTAACGCTGTCATACGATATGCCTGCAGGATATGAAACTGCGAGAAAGAAATCCTGCCAAATACCCTATGCAAAAACTACCTGATTACCGATTATGCCACCTTTGCATAATCAATAACAGAAAACTCCTTCGAAACCGCGAAAAAGTCGAAATCGCACAAAGCAAAGACAAGCGAGCTGTCCCTCTAATGGACGGCTCGCTTGCTTTTGCGGTAAAAACACATAATTAACACTCATTCAATAAATCCAACTATCAATAATCTCACATTTTATTTCTTCAAACTGCAGTAATTGCCTGTCGTTTGTCAGAAACAGATCGCAGCCTGACTCACATGCCGCTGCCAGTTGTAGCGCATCCATTGCTTTAAAATCTTTAAACTTGGCTCGAATACGTGCGGCTTTTTGAGCTATCGCCCTGTCAATTTCAATGATTTCTATCCCGGCATCTTCGCAAAAGTCATAGAACCTTTCAATTAAACTATAATTTCCCATGCGGTAAGGATACACACAGTATTCCTCCGCCGTAATCGCCGAAGAAACAAGCATTCTATCCTGCTCAAGACATTCCTCAAGGAATTTTTTACCACATTGTGATAGAGCGGATGTTCTTCAAGATAGTATATCAGAGGTGCCGTGTCAATAAACACCTTATTAAATTCTGTCATTTCCCCGCATCTCCTCCATATATGTCTCCACATTTTTACCTCTTTCTGTGGGAGTCGCATATTGATTCAGATCTAGCTTTCTGCGCTCACGCCCTGAAGTTGAAGTTTCCAACACCACAATCAACCTCTGTCCTTTTTTCATCTCAATTTCTTTATCCAGCACGATACTGTTTCCGTTGTAATAGCCATTCACTGCCAACATAAAAACACCTCCTTGCAGTTTTCATCATTATACTCCCCATTTATTATCCGGGCAACTGATTTTATGATTAAATTTTCAGTAGGCAATTCAAACATTAAATGAAAGAGCTGCCTGAAGCTTTTCATCAATCATACACAGAAAGCACTCCATAATACTTGGAAATTGTTGATTTATCTTTGACATACTGTCCTTCTGTGTCCAGCCGGTAATTCAGCAGAATATAATCCATGTCGTGCAAGAGGTAATACAGCTTTTCAGCATGTTCCACATCATGGGTTTCAGCGGCAAGTCTTGCTTCATCAATGATTTGCTGCAGATCGTTTTTCAACGCCTCATTTAAAACGGATCCCTGTATTTCCTCCAGTAACTGCGCAAACTCTTCGGCGCTGTATTTATTCTCCGCTACAACCTTATTTCCATACTTTTCATAATACTCAGTCTCCGTCAGGCCTTCCTGACTCATAATTTCCTGTATTGTCTGTTCATCATCGCCGGTAGCCCATCCGATCTGAATTTCACCGCTTTCGTCAAAATAGTTCCATTTCAGATCATCCGGGTCAGACAGGCGCGAAAAGAAATTGTCATATATAATCAAGGATTCCATTTTGGTATCCGCCTCTTTCATCAGGGAACAGAGGTGTTCAGCGTCTTCCTCAGACATTCCATCCAGTACAATTTCTCTCATTGCCATCACATCAGCCTTGTCCGGAGCTGTTATTTCAACGCTGCCCGCTTCCTCCTGATCTGCCTCCGATACCCCTGTCAATTCATCCAAAACATCCGAATCCTCCATGAAAGATTCGTCCATTGTCTCTTCGATACCGTTAGTTGCGGTCACTCGTTCCCGAAAATTAGTCATGTTTTCAAACGAAACAGCTTCGATCGGGAAATCGGTCTGCCCTTTATCCGCATATGAAACAACATATACCTGGCCCTCTGACATGAGCTTAAAAAATGAGTAAAATGGTCCATTCATTCCCGATAGATCTATGAAACCTGTACTTCCAACTGTCAGTAGCCCCACGTTAACACCGGATAAGGAAACGTCTTCAAAGTCAATCACCTCACCTCGGACATTATAGTTTTCAAGGTCAATTTCAACAATTTGAATACACACATAGGCATAATCGCCATCTAACTCCGGCATATCGGAAGCATTTTCGTTATCATCCGAAGAGCGCAGCAGCATAAACACACAGAATACAAGTGCCAGAGTTTCGATTGGGATTAATATTCTTCTATAGCGTTGTAGTAGATTTACTAAATTTCTCATCAGAACACCTCCGGAAATGTCTTTTTCCCTTACCCCTTCGCCGCCGGAATCTCCTTCAGATACGACTCGTCCAGCAATGCCACAATCTCCCTGTAGCTGTAATACGGAATATCATTACATTTCACAGCCTGTTCGGACGGATAAACCGCCTCCAGCGCCGCGGCGTATTCCTCCGCGCCGAGCTCCTCGCCGTCCCAGTAATAGCGGTCCTCGTCCAGGTTATTGCCGCTCCATTCGATCTCACCATCATGCATCGCCCACAGACCCCGACAACCTGTCGCGATCAGCGTTACCTGTCCATCCACGATACTGTAGACATCATCCGTGTAAAGCCCCATATTGCCCTCCGCGTTGAGCAGCAGATTCCCATAGGGAATATAGGAATAATACAGACGGTTGGATTGTGTGGCATATACTGTCCCGTCATTGTAATGCAGGATGAGGAAGCCGGTGGCCTCATCCGGCCCCGAGACAATAAGCTCCGGGTAATTGTCGTCATCCATATAAATCAGCTGGTAGCCCATATAATCGGAACCTGCCACATTTTCCATGATATATTGAACATAAGCCGTCAGTCTCTCCTGCATGTCGTCGTCCGCAATCTCGATCTCGTTAACGATTTCCATGCCGTAAACACTGTCCTCATTGAGCCTGACTCCAAAGCTTAACGGCACCTCATCGTCCGCGGTCAGCCCTGTCAAAGCCGTCGCAGTGATTACAAACACCTCGTCAGTAAAACCGTTCCTGAAAATATGGATACTGTCCGAAACCACTGTATTCCCAATGCCATCTGCCTGCTGGTCTTTATATACTTCATGATCATTCAGCATCGCCTCTGCCGACTCATAAAGTTCAGGATATTCCTCACGGCTTACGAGCATACCCGAATAATGTTCCTCGTCTGAGAGAGATGTGTCTTCAGCCTCCTGCTCATCCGGCAGAAGGCTGTCAAAGGAGCGTGGAACCATCCGCCAGCAAAGCGCCGCCCCAATCAAGGCGACCAACACAATCATTCCCACCCGGAAATTTCTTTTAGAATTCTTCTCTCCCATATTCCTTATCCCCCTCAGACATTCTTATTTTTTACTCAAACTTCCCATAGTAAAAATGGGAAGTCTGAGTAAAATTATTATGATAGAATCATTTCGGTGTGTCAAGAAGAGGCAGACGCCCGATTTCTTAAGATTTCCTGAAGCTGCCGCCGCATGATATAACCGTGATGCCTCGCAAAAAGAATTCCACAACATACAACACGCCGGTGTTTTCATTCCAGAAAAGAAAGATTTCATCTCTGCCATCCTCATCCTGTTGATACCAATACAGACAGTACGCATAGTCAGGAAACTCTTCCTGCGGGACACCAATCTGACTCAGCCATTCATCGCAAGCCACCACATAGCTGACATATACTCCCATCTGCCATGAAAACATTTCATCGATCGGTTCAGGGTTTTCGCAGGAAAATACATGATAACGGATTCCATCTCCAAAGACAGAAGCCTCCGATTCCAGGCTGTAGATTTCAGAATAATGCGCTTCCTTCGGCAGTGAAAAGCCCCAGTTGATATTAAGAGTCGTGGAGTAATCGGTCATCCTGTCCCAGATCGCATTCGCTCCAGCAAACACAAGACAGAGACAGACTACTACACAGGCCATGACTATCCAGATTTTTCTCTTTTTCATTCCGTACCGCCATTCCTGAGTTTCCTTATATCGCTCATGTTCATTTCTTTTCTGAGAGTTCGTTTGCATGATAATTTCACTTTTTCAAATCCTGATGCCCCTATTATTCTTCCCCTGTTGCCTCAATGTAAGCATCTGTACCAATATCCTCCCAGGCTGTTTTCCCGCTGCTTACAACAGTTCCGACTTCATGCACATACGCATAAATATCAAGAATAACTGCATTTTCAGGTGACCATGTGCCATCTTCCGCTTTTTGACTTTGATAATATACATACAGTCCACATTCATCATTTTGTGAGTTTCTGTCATAGACCAGATACTTTATGGTATCATCATTTTCTGATATGACACATTTCGTGGATGACTCTGAAGCGCCATAACAGACTTCAAAATTATCAGTATCATGATCAGAAAGAAGATCGTATATTGCTAAATATCCATCTTCAATCTGCCATTGCCCTGAAAAAAGTTCTTCTTCCGTGTCGTCTTCCTCATTTTCCGCACCGCCCGTGTTTTCTCCTGTTTCATAGCCATACCAGTGTTCACGATCTCTGCCATAATGAGTATCAAGCGTCTCACTTTCAACCTGCCCGTCATAATATAACCGGAACAGCTCGTCAAACTGTCCTGACCGGATAAAATAATTTCAACATAATCATCCAGCCATGTGACTTTCCACGCATTCTCCGTGAACGGTCCGCCGTCATTGGCAATCTCAAACCTCGTCCTGGAAATCACGGTTTCGTTCTCTTTCAGCACCAATCGGCCAGGAGCTCCTCCAAATGGAAAATATGGCTCGCCAACCGACTGCAGCTTTAACTCATAAGCGCCGTCCGGCGATTGCTGCATATCTATGGTTTCAACCTTGTATTTCGTCATATAGAGAAGGCTTCCGGACAGTACAGCAAGAGGAAGCACAAACAGAACGCTGATAAAAATAATGATTCCCCGTTTTTCGTGATTCTTGTTTTTGCCAGCCATTTTTCCTCCAACATAGTTTGTCTCTCTCTGTTCAATAATCTGCATAAAGCGTTCTATTTCATTCCGTACCGCCCTTCCTGTACTCCAACAGATCGCCTGGCTGGCAGTCTAAGGCCTCACAGAGCCTGGCTAAAGTGGATATCTTCAATGCTTTCGCCTTCCCGTTTTTTAATATGGATACGTTGGAGATCGTGATTCCGACGCGCTCCGACAGTTCAGTCACACTCATTTTTCTTTTCGCAAGCATGACATCAATATTAAAAATAATTTCTCCTTCCATTGCTGACCTCTCTTCTTTTCATCTCGCTTGAACAATACTCATCAGATCGTCAAGTCACTCTGTTCCTGCAAATCAGCCGCTTTATTGACCAGGTGCGACAATGCAGCCGACGCTACAATCACCGCCACTCCGACAAATACCACAATCAACGACAGCAGCGTGACGGCCGGATGACTCATGTTCAATAATAACAGCACCACATTCCCACCAAAAAAGAATGCGGTATCCACCGCCGTTACATAAGAAATCCATTGAAAAAGCTTCGCATTCTCAGAAGAAAAAGAGCGGTCCCTGCCAATATTGACCACAATCTTCCACGCCAGCACAAGCACTGTATAGCACGGAATCCCCGATATCCAGAGAAAGATCAGCCACGGCCAGTAGCAATAGGAAAACTCCGGATATCGTGCCAGCAGATCCTGTCCAAAAGAAGGCACAATAAAAAAGAAAAAAATCAGCCCGCAGACTCCGGTGCCGATAATAATGCATTTTAACCACTTTGAAAGTGTTTTCTGTTCCATGTTCCTTGTCCTCCGATTCACGATTGATAGAAAATGCGTCAGTTCCATTCAGCTGACAAGGAAATCATATCACTGTGTTATCTTAATGTCAATATTTTTTTATTGTATCTCAATAAATTTTTGCCGATTTTCTGCTTGACAGGAAAAAGGCGCAGGTTAAAAAGGCGCAGTTTAAAAAAGCGCAGGCTGAATTGAGGCTGAATTGAGGTAGTGTAAAAGAAGGCTGTCAGGCTTGTCTCTTTCACACAGCAAATAACCCATTATAACCAATTGACAAAATGGTTATAATGGGTTATTCTATGAGCAGAATGTAAAACTGTGTTTTAACAGCACCAGACACAAGGAGTTTCCCATATGTCAGATGATTATACAAGAATTATGGAACTTGAGCAGGCCATTTCTAGGCTTCCCCAGGGCGGAATCACGTATAAGAAAATCAATGGAAAAGCACAGCCCTATCTTCAGTGGACTGAAAACGGAAAGAGCAAAAGCAAATATGTCAAACTTGCAGAACGTGAAAAAGTGTTTGAGCAGGTGGAGCTTAGACGTAAATTGCAGGAAGAGTTGAAAACGCTGAAGCGGAATGTTCCCGCCCCTGATCCTGCGCCCGCCAAAGTGCAATTTGAAACCTATGTAGTAATGGGTTCCGGTCTTAAGGCCTTTACCAGAGGAATTCAGAACTGGGAAAAGAGAGACTGCTATCAACAGCTTTGCCAATATATCAACAGCGATCTCACAGATCGCGTTTGTCTGATATACGGCCTCCGCCGCACAGGCAAAACCACCATGCTAAGACAGGCTATTCTGGAAATGACCACGGAACAGTTCTCTGAGACGGTATATATCAAAGCACGAAGCACCGACACCATGGCTGCACTGAACCGGGATCTGAACAAACTGTTTGAGCTGGGCTATCAATATATCTTCATTGATGAAGTGACACTGATGGCCGACTTCATCGACTCCGCCGCGGTTTTTTCCGACATTTACGCTTCCATGGGTATGAAGATTGTTCTGTCGGGAACCGACTCTCTGGGCTTTTGGTTCACCCTTCATCAGGAATTGTACGACCGGGCGATTTCCATCCACACTACGTATATTCCGTTCCGGGAACACAGCAGACTGCTGGGCATAGACAGCATCGACGAGTATATTCGTTACGGCGGAACTCTCCGCGCAGGAGAAACAGACTTTGAAAGCAACGAAATCAATGCGGATGACGCCTCGTTCCGTGATGATGAGTCGACCAGAAGATACATCGACACCGCCATCTGTAAAAATATCCAGCATTCGCTGGCCTGCTGCAAGGACGGAAGATACTTCCGCCATCTGCAGTCTCTGTATGATGCAGATGAATTGACCAACGCCATTAACCGCATCATCGAGGACATGAACCATCGCTTTGTCATCCGTACCCTGATCAGGAAGTTCAAATCCCATGACCTGGGATCTGCCGCAGAACTGCTGCGTAAAGAGCAGGTTCCTGAGCGCAGATCGGATATTCTGGATCGAATTGATACCGATGCAGTGACGAAACGGCTGATGGAGATCCTTCATATCAGGAATCAGGAAGAACAGTCTATTGGCATCACAGCGGCGCATGTTGCCGAAATCAAAGAATATCTTCTGGCGCTTGATCTGATTGTTGAAAACCCTGTGGAAACATCCATGAAAGACGCTGACCCCCTGGAAGGGATTCTGTTTGCGCAGCCTGGTATGCGTTATTGTCAGGCTCAGGCCCTGGTTTATTCACTTCGAAAAGATCCTGTGTTTGCAGAACTGAGTGAGGGCGAGAAAGACATGGTCTGCGGCCGGATGCTGGAAGAAGTCCGCGGACGAATGATGGAGGAGATTGTCCTTCTCGAAACTGTCAAAGCCGCTAAGCGCACGAGGCAGGTATTCAAGCTTACCTTTGCACGGGCAGAGTTTGATATGGTCATATACGATCATGAAACCAACTCCTGCGAGTGCTATGAAATCAAGCGCAGCACACAGGTCGTCGACCGACAGGCACAGTATCTGTCCGATGAAGGCTACCTTGCGGAAACCGAGCGACGTTTTGGCCAGATAACGAAACGGTGTGTCATTTACAGAGGACCCGATGCGATGCTGGGCAACGGGATTGTTTACCTGAATGTGGAATCGTATTTGAAGGCGTTATAACGTCTCTCCTTAGAACCGCAAATAATATCCTCTTACAACAGTAAAGCTCCAGCCCAGTGATGAACAGCCTGACTGGAGCTTTTATATACCACTATTTAAATCCTATCTGGCCAACCTTTGAAACAACCTTGCGTTCCAAAATGTCATATCAAGCTCATCAACATAGAAATGCAGAATGCTGTCCTATTCCGTCACAAACGTCAGAATAAGCCCGAAAACGCCAATCACAATTCCCGCTATCCATAACAGGCCAAACGCGTCCGAATTGGCCACCGGAATACTTGCAACTGAAAGCAATATGCCAAAAAGAAGCATTGCAATGCCGCGCATCTGATATTTCATACTCATACACCCCCCTGATCATTCTATCAATCTGTAAAGCTATAATCCGTCAATCCAAAGTCCCCTCCATCCGAGTAGGTCACCCTTGCCGTAACGCTCTTCGCCCCATAATCCGAGGCGACCGCCTCATCCCCTTCCTTCCAGATTTCCAGGTCCATGGTCAGCACAATGTCGTCATCCTCCACGGAAAATCTCATCTGACTGCCAACGGACACCCTGACAGGAATTCCCGGTGATACATAACCGTCAGCCAGATCCTCTGTTTCATAATCCCGGATTTCCCAGGACGCTCCGCCGTCCAGGGTCACAAGAAGGCCGTTGTCTGTCCGCTCCCCTGCAATGTGTTCCTGCGCCTTAGCACTGAAATCGCTTTGCAGATATTCCCAGACATACAGATTTCCTTCCGCATCCGGGTCCGCTATCATAAAGGTGTCCACATACAACCCGGTGCCGTGCTTGAAGTTTATCTTCAGAGCAAGCTCCATCGTCCCGTCTTTGTCAAAATCCCCTTCCCATAGCTCCGGTGGAATCATGTAATTGGAGACATAAGTTTCTTCTATGCAGGCATAGCTTTGCGCTTCTTTATCATACACCAGCATGGATTCATAATCTCCCTTTCCATACAGGATAAAGTACTCCGTCTCGCCCAGCAGATAAGTCAGAGCCTCCGTTCCCTCCTCGGGTATATAGGACATCCGCTCGAAACGATCTCTGATATCTGTTATTTCCTCCATATTCCATCCTGAAGCCGCCGGATCACATGGCATCCCAGCCAATGATATCTCATCCTGCTGTAACGCCTCCTCTGTCAGTGTCACTCTCCGCAAATTTTCTCCATTGAAGTCCGTCACAAGCCAGGCTTCCTCCAGAAGGGCATCCCGCCATCCCACACTGACACCCTCCCGATAGCCCCATTGGGCTGCATAAACATAGATCAGATCTCCTGTCACATTCACCTCTGTATAGCTGATTCTGTCTCCGCTCTCCCAGGCTGATTCCCAGTCTGACAGGATACCCGTTACATCTTCATTCAGAAGATACTCCATATCCACCAGCACAACGGTTTCCTTGCTTTCCGGATCAAAGAGAATGAGATTCTGACAAATACCATTTTCTGAGGTCCCTGAAACCAGGACCTGACCCGATGACGGCGCCACATCCACAAGAGTCAGATTTTCCGATAACACCTCCTCTTCGGCAAGTCCAAAATCAATTCTGCACAAAGAATTTTCATTTCCCGGTCCGTTGGTATACTTCTGATAATACAGATACTCCCCCATCACCGCAAAGCTGTCCGAATCCGTCAGAGAAACTGTGAAAAGTTCACCTGTTCCACGGTCATAAGAATAAAAGCTTCCGCTGAAAAGCCCGGCGCTGCCCTCATAAATGCCTGCCGCCAGCAGAATATAATCCTCTCCCACAAAATAACAGCTGATCTCTGACGCCTCAATTCCCTGCTTTGCAATATCCCAGATCAGGCTGCTCTCCTGCGTCTCGATCTCCCAGGCATAAAGGTTCCCTTCCAATACATAATAAAGGATTTTGCCGTCATCGCTGCAGCCCACAATGCTTCCTGCTGTCAGCTGCCGAAACTGCAGGCTGTCTCCTTCCAATCCGTGCTGATAAATGTAAGGCTCATCACTCCCGGAGGAATAATACAGATAATTTCCATCTGAATACAGCGTCAGGCCATCCAGATAATAAAGCTGACCGCCCACAAGGATAATTTCACCGCCGTTATTCACTACTGAGAGACCTGCTGTCCCGCTTTCTGACCCGCCTGTTCCTTCGGTGACTGAATCATTCCCTTCTGCAGTCGTTTCAGTCATTTCGCCGACCTGCGTCATTGATGTCTGATCAACATCCCCGTCCCCGGAAATTGTCTCATTGACCTCATCTGTTTCTTCTGTATTCCCTGTTCCATCGTCTTCTGTCCGCAGGAGCAGCCCTGCGCCCACCAGCAGCACGATCACCAGCGCCGCGCCGCAGACGAACGCTCCCTGTTTTCGATAGTGAAGGATATTGGATACCCTGGAGCGCAGGGAAGGCTCCCCGAAGGTCAGCGGCGCGAACAAGTAGCCGTTCTGTCTGGCGGCGTATTTTAAGAGACTGGCGGCATACGCTTTCCGCACATCTTCGCCGGCCTGCCCAAGCACCGCCTCATCACAGGAAATTTCCATATCCTTACAACAAAAGCTGTATGCCAGCCAGGCAAATGGATTAAACCAATGCATGGCAGTGATGAGAAATAATACCCATTTTGCGATATGATCTCCCCCGCTTTTTGTGGCAGCGCTCATGGCAGAGGATATAGTCCAGCTCCGATTCTTCCAGACCCTCCGGGAGACAGATTGCCGGTCGAAGCAGTTCCCACAGACACGGGGAGGACAGATTCCGCACAATATAAATTCGTTCCTCCCCTTTCACTCTGTGCCCTGCTCTTAACAGTCTGTGCATTTTGAATGTCACAATTCCCTGATAGAAAAGCATCAGAAACAACCCTGCCGGCCAGACTGCGAAAAGTCCGGGCCATGACAGAATGACTGCCGCCTTCCGGTTAACAGTTTCCATCAGATTGCCAATACGCGCTCTGATTTGTCCGATACAATCACGGATCCCAGCCAAAACGGATACAGCGGCCACGTCTGTATTCAAATTAGTTTCCTCATTCTCTTCCTCTCGCACCTCACCAGTACCGGAAGAAAGCGATGTAAGCTGATCGACAGCCCAGGCCGTATCTCCTGCAGTCTCTGTACCGTCACCCGCTTCTGCATCGTTGTCCGCATCCACCGCAGAAGTTCCTCCACCGCTTTCCGTTTCCATCGAAAGGAGCCCCGCCGGATTGCTCAACCACCCCGGCATAAGGCTCACCGGTGCCTTAAAAGAAAACGGCAGGCACAGATTTAAAAATACAACCAACCACAGATAATACGCGTAACGTCGCGGACTGTGAAGTACCCTGATCAGCAAAAACCTTACAATCAAAACCAGTGGCACACAATAACACCCTGTCAGGCTCATTTGTAATAATGTCCTCATAACATTCCCCTCTCAATTCCCCTCTAAACCACTTTATCTTTTTACAAAATAATCCGACGGATATGCTGTTTTTTGTTACTCTTCATCCTGACACTCCTCGTTCTGTTGCTGCTACTCATTCTCACATTCCTCGTCCCGGTACTCCTCTATCATCCTGGCAATCTCTTCAATCTCCGTCCTGCTCAGCTTCCTTTTTTTCAGAAACGCCGCTATGAACCCCGGCAGCGAGCCCCCGTAATTTTCCTCCAGATAATTTTCTCCTTTCCTGCGGGCGTACTCCTCCTTACTCATCACCGAAGAAATCACACTCTGCTCATTGCGAAAAATCCCGTTCTCACAGATTTTCCGCAGCACCGTATAGGTGGTTGACTTTTTCCAGTTTAAGCGCTCTGCGGCAAGCTTCACCAGCTCCCCGCTTCCAACCGGCTCCTGCTCCCAGATGATGTTTGCCAGCTCCATCTCCGCTTCTGTCATCATATAAATCAGCATATCGCATCTCTCCTTCATTGGTTTAAAAGTTTTAAACCTCCTTTTCAGTAAGTTTATAATTTTTAAACCATCTTGTCAAGTCCCTCATTAAAATTTTCTGGCAAACATATTGCGTATCCGGTGATACGAAATCGGGCAGGAGGCGGTGATTAGCCGCCGTCGTGTATCCCTGCTCTGCATACTCCTTCCCTCGTATCTGCCTGCCGCATTTACCCCGCATGATTCCGTGTAGTTATTGGGCTTTGGCTTGGTTGACAGTCTTACCCTCACGCGTGGCCTTATATACGAAGAATCGCGCGAGGCAGGAGTGAGTTCAGAAAATCTGTCTGCTCTCCCCTGCCTTTACCCTCACCGGGATCTTCCTCCCGTGATAGATCACCACAGTCTGGTAATCCGAACCGGCAAAAATCACCGCTTCTTTCAAGATGCCTTTCTCCCAGGTCATCTCGAGAGAAGCGTTTCCAATCAGACGAAGTCCCCTCACAGAACCGGTCTCCCATGCCTTCGGCAGCGCAGGCAAAAGGACAACTGAATCATCCCTGCACTGCGCCATCATATTGCAGATTCCGGCGCAGGCGCCGAAGTTGCCGTCGATCTGAAACGGCGGATGTCTGTCAAATAAGTTCGGATAGGTCGAAATTGCCAGAAGTTTCTGTATGTTCTCATATGCCTTCTCTCCGTCCCAGAGTGCCGCCCAGAAGTTGATGATCCAGGCGCGGCTCCAGCCGGTGTGGCCGCCGCCGTTTTTAAGGCGTCTCTCAAGCGTTTTTCGTGCCGCCGATGCTAGTTCAGGCGTCTGGTCTACTGTAATCTGTGTCCCCGGATAGAGGGCAAAGAGATGGGAAATATGCCTGTGACCCGGCTCCGCCTCCTCATAATCCTCGCTCCATTCCTGCAGCGTCCCGTATCTGGGGCTGATCTGATCCGGACGAAGTCTTTTCAGACAGGCAGAAATCTCTTCCATCAGACTGGGGATGTCCGTCACTCCCTCAATCTTTTCCATACCCTCGATCTGAAGCATCTTCTCTTTCCAACACACTGTCGGCACTGTCGGGGTCTGACCCCACGTCTCCCACGTCTCCGATACACTGTTGGGGTCTGACCCCAGCGTCAGCACATCCCATGCCGCCAGCACATCTCCAAACAACTCTCTCAGAATCTGATTGTCCATGGCAGCGCCAATGCAGGCATGGCCCCTGCTGCCATCTGGCAGAAAATAAGAATTCTCCGGAGATACGGAAGGGTTGGTCGCCAGATATCCATTCTCCTCCGTCAGAAAATCCACGAAGAACAAAGCCGCTTCCGCCATCACCGGGAAAGCTTTTTTTAAAAATTCCAGATCCCTGGTATACTGATAATGCGTCCACAAATGCGTACACAGCCAGACTGCGCCCATCACCCAGTACGACCCTGCATGCCAGATATCCTGCGGCGCAGTATCCGCGTGGATGTCCGTATTGTGATGGCAGACAAAGCCGCGGCAGCCGTACATTTCACGCGCGGTCTTACGCCCGCTTTCCCTCATTCTGTAAATCAGGTCAAAGAGCGGCTCATGACACTCGCTTAAGCTGCAGGGCTCCGCCATCCAGTAATTCATCTCCGTGTTGATATTGACCGTATATTTGCTGTCCCAGGGCGGATTCATGGAAGCGTTCCACAGCCCCTGTAAGGTGGCGGGCAGGCCGCCGGGACGCGAACAGGAAATCATGAGATACCGGCCGTAATCCATCAGCATACGGTTCAGCCCCGGATCCGCCCTGCCCTCTTTCACCGCAGCAAGGCGCTCATCCATGGGCTCGTTTTCATATTGCTCCTCACCTTCTAAGGAAAAGGAGAAGCGGTCAAAAAGAGAATGATAATCCGCCTCATGCTCTTTCAGCAGTGTCTCCCAGTCCTTCTCCATGGCACTGTCCAGACGCTGAGCCAGTTTATCTTTTAAATTCTTTTCTTTCTCGTTATAATGCCAGGTCGTATCAGCCGTGAAATACAGGACCGTCTCAGAAGCTCCTTTTACACACAATGTCTCTCCCAAAACCTCAACACTGCCGCCCTTCACCGAAGCACGCAGAGCCATAGCATACTCGCTGCCGCCTCCGCCCAGATTCCCATGCAGACAGATTCCATCGCCGCAGAATCTCCCGACGCCGTCGAAATTCTTCCCTCTGTTAAGCTTCACATAAAAGGTCAGCCGGTCCGGTCCCTCCGCTCGAAAGCGCATAACCATGCAGTCCGCCGGCCGGGAGATAAAAACTTCTCTCAGATACCTGGTCTTACTGCTTTGGAATCCGACCCGGCACAGCGCCTCGTCCAGAGAAAGGCTTCTCTCATATTCTGACACACCCTCCAGGTCAAAGTCCTTTTTAAAACGGCCGATAGCATCCGTCTTCTTTCCCCCGATGTCGTCAAAATAAAACTGCAGCTCCCCCAGCGTCTGATACGGATGCATACTGTCCGGACAGCCGGCAAACGTCAGATCCATCAGTCTCTCCGCTTCCTGCGGTTTTCCATCCCGCAGCAGCTGTCTCACACGCGGCAGCGCCTCCTTCGCGTCCGGATTCAGCCGGTTCACAGGACCGCCGTACCAGACACTCTCCTCATTGACCTGGATCAACTCCCTGTCCGTGCCGCCATACACCATGGCGCCCAGGCGGCCATTTCCTAACGGGAGTGCTTCCTCCCACTCCTTTGCAGGTTGTCTGTACCATAATCTGCTCATCGTCCGTCTCTCCTTTATCTATAACCACTCTCATCTGTGGTCAATCATGGCTGTCGCCGCTCTCAGCAACTTCCGCTTCTGAAAACCGTTTTACTCAGTTCTCTACCGCGCCTCCCTGGGGCTGACCCCCTTCACCCGGATAAATGCCCTGCGGAAAGTCCTCGCATTATTATATCCGACTCGCTCAGCCACTTCGTTGATTGTCAGGGAAGAATCCTTTAGCAGGCGGCAGGCCTCCTCAATCCGCATCGTTTCCAGATATTCCGCGAAATTAACGCCGGCCTGCTCCTTGAAAATGGTGGAAAGATAACTCTCCGACATCTGGAACGCGCCTCCCACACGGCTTAAGCCCATATCCGGCTCCCTGAAATACTGTTCAATATAGCTTCTGATCTCATCCACCGTGCGGCCACGCTGCTCCTGCTTCTGTGTCGCGGCGTCAGAGCAGATTTTACGGCAGAACGCCTTCAGACGGTAAAAATAAGCCTCTCTGTTAATCTGCGGCTCCATCAGCAGCTCGTTTAAGCATAAAATAACCTCATCGAAATCTTCTCTTATCCAAACGCTATTTAAAAGCTCCGTAAACACACGACTCAGACGGATAAACTGCGAACGGCTTAAACTTCGGAGAGAGCAGTTCTCCGTCTCCAGCACCTCCAGAATCTCCTTCACTTCCTTCCACTGTCCGGAAACCAGGCAATCCTTAAGACGTTCCTGCGCGGTCGCAGGGAAATAAAACGTGTTGCTGTCAATCAGTTCCGCACGGTACATTCTGACCGGTTCCGTCCTGCTGCAGAACTGCAGGGCCAGCTGCGCTTCCTCCAGAGAATGCCAGAACAAGAGCAGGTCCCGGCAGGTGCCGCCGATTCCCCAGGCCGGTTCCACTTGACATTCCTTTAAAAACCACTCCCTCGTTTCTTCTACCAGCTGAGGAACATCGTTTGCCAGATGATCCACGGAAAAAACCACCGCCATGGTATTATAATTTTCCCTGTAAAACCATACCATGCCACCCGCCGCTTCGTAAAGCCTGTTTTTCATAATTTCCAGCAGTACGCTCACGTCGTTTAAAGTCTGCTCATCTGCGGAATAGAAATCATTTTCTGAAAAAAGGCGAATCAGGACGACCTGATAAACCTGATTCTCAATCTCCAGGCCGGCTTTCTGTGCTTCGGTCTTCAGCTGCTCCTCATTGCTGAAGCCGCCATTTAGCAGATCGCCGAAAAAGACCTTTTGCAGCGATGCCTTATTGTTTTCCGCCTCCCTGAGCATGGAGGCGTGTCTCGTCACCACCTCGGAAACCGCTGTTCCCAGATTCCGATAAGAATATTCTTCTATTGCACCGGATCCCTTCCTGAACAAGCTGTTCACACTGCCGCCAGGCGATCATGAATTCCTCTGTCCGAAACGGTCTGGAATCAGGATTTCGGGAATCTCCATCACAGCCCGGCGCATGATAGTTAGGGAATGGCCAGTGAATAAAATACAGGTCGATCTGCGAAAGTTTCAGATCCTGCAGACTCTTTTTGCAGGATTCAATCACCTTCCCCTCACCATGCATGTCATTCCAGACTTTAGATGTAATAAAAAGGTCCTCCCTTTTTACAATACCGTCCCGCATGGCTTTTCCAATCGCCTCTCCGACCTGTGTCTCATTCTGATATACGGATGCGCAGTCAATAAGACGGTATCCGGTCCGGATCGCGCCATATACTGCGTGCGCGATCTCTTCCGCTCCATATTTATCGGAGCCAAATGTTCCCAGCCCGATCGCCGGGATCTTGCCTCCATCCTGCAGTGTCAGCCACGGTATTTTATTCTGCTCAATGACTCTCATCCGGTTATCTCCCTCATCTTTACTCCGGAAAGACTATGGCCACCTTTCCACAATTTCCGGATGCCATCAGCGCATACGCCTCATCCGCCTGCTCCAGCGAAAACTCATGCGTAATCAGCTCCTCCGGATGGATATTCCATCTGACCAGGCGTTCTACCAGCTCTTCCATCTTCCACAGAGAAGTAACCCAGGAGCCATAGATTGTCTTCTGGCCGTGAATAATATCAGGACTCGGCGTAAAAGTACAGGTTCCTCCCTCACCGACAAAAGCAATTTTTCCCCAATCCCGCGTTGCACGGATCGCAAGCTGTCTGCCAGCGTCGTTGGCGCTTGCATCAATCGCGCGCTCTACGCCCCTGCCCTTTGTCACTTCCATAATCTTGTCCATCGCCTCATCCGGCGTAAAGACATAATCCGCCAACAGCATATATACAAATCAAATCGCGAAAAGACCGCAAAGGCCCGCGCGGGATATCCCGCGCGGGCCTTCTTAAAATGAGCTATGTCTCCCTCAGATATTTTTTATTTGAAGATGAACGCTCATTCAGTCATTTACGCTTCAGGAGCGCTCACTGAAGCATGTTTCTACACTGCGCCGCGATATTCTCCGCACTTAAACCAAACTGCTTTAAAAGCGGTACCGCAGGACCGGAATGACCGAAAACATCATTGACGCCGATCCGTTTCAGCGGCGTCGGCAGCGTCTCGGATAAAAGAGAGCAGACCGCCTCTCCCAGTCCCCCGATCACGCTGTGTTCTTCCACCGTGACGATTCTGCCGCAGTCCGCCGCCGTTTTTAACACAAGTTCCTCATCTAACGGCTTGATAGTCGCCATATTAATGACGCGGGCCGAAATGCCTTCCGCTTTCAGGGCTTTTGCCGCCTCTACCGCCTCCGGCACCAGGATACCATTTGCAATAATCGCGATATCCTTTCCTTCGGATAAAACCTCGCCCTTTCCGATTTCAAAATGAAAGTCCGCGGGATGATAAACCGGCGTTGCCAGGCGGGAAAAGCGCATATAAACCGGTCCCTCCATCTCATAGGCGGCCTTCACGACCGCTTTCACCTCCACATCGTCGGAGGGACAGATGACCGTCATGCCCGGAATGGACCGCATCAGGGCAAAGTCTTCACAGCATTGATGGCTGGCGCCGTCCTCCCCCACGGAAATGCCACCGTGAGTCGCCCCGATTTTCACATTCAGATGCGGATAGCCGATACTGTTGCGCACCTGCTCAAAGGCTCTGCCCGCCGCGAACATGGCAAAAGTCGAAGCAAACGGCACAAGTCCCATCGTGGACAGGCCCGCCGCTACGCACATCATATTGGCCTCCGCGATACCGCAGTCAAAATACCGGTCCGGAAATGCTTTGTGAAAGGTCAGCGTCTTAGTGGCATTCCCTAAGTCCGCGTCCAGCACCACCACGTCCTCATGGGCAGCGCCCAGCTCTTTTAAAGCGTTCCCGTAGCTGTCTCGCGTCGCAACTTTGATCATTTCACTCATCTTCGCCCTCCAGTCCGGCGCGAATGGCGGCCAGATCCGCCATGCCCCTCTCAAACTCCTCATCGTTTGGCGCTTTTCCATGCCAGTCCACTTCATTTTCCATATAACTGACATCCTTACCCTTCACGGTATGCATCAGGATCACTGTCGGCTTTCCGCTCCCGTGATTTTCATGGAACCAGTGAAAGGCCGACTCCATCTTATCAAAGTCATGACCGTCAATCTCCACTACGTCAAAGCCAAAAGAGCGGAATTTTTCATCCACCGGCTTTGTGTTCATGACAAGTTCCGTAGGGCCGCTGATCTGCAGGCCGTTTAAATCCACGATCACACAGAAGTTATCCAGGTGATAATGGGCGGCAAACATGGAAGCCTCCCAGACCTGGCCCTCCGCCAGCTCGCCGTCGCCTAAAACCGTGTAAACGTTGACATCCTTTTTAAGATATTTCGCGCCCTTCGCCATACCGGCGGCAGCGGAAATGCCCTGCCCCAGAGAACCAGTAGACATATCTACGCCCGGAACCGTCTGCATATTGGGGTGACCCTGGAGATAAGAATCGATGTGTCTGAGCGTAGCCAGATCCTCTTTCGGGAAAAACCCGCGCTCCGCAAGCGCCGCGTATAGTCCAGGCGCTGTGTGCCCTTTGGAAAGTACGAAACGATCCCTGTCCGGGTCTTTAGGATCTTGTGGATTGATTCTCATTTCCCTGAAATATAAATATGTAAACATATCCGCGGCGGACAGACTTCCGCCCGGATGTCCGCACTTCGCACCATGCGTACCGATCAGAATTCCTTCTCTGACTCCAACCGCGTGAAGCTTTAACCGCCTTCTTTCTTCGTCTGTCATCTCAGACCTCCCTGTGCAAAAATATACCCCACGGTCAAAGAGCGCTGACATGAAGTCCGCCTCTTCCACCGTGGGGTCATTTTATCACTTTCTATTCATTTATGTATGCGATTCATTGGCATTTTCGGGGCCATTTCTTAGCATTTCCCGATATTCACCAGGCAGCATGCCGTATTTCTTTTTAAAGGCCCTCGTCAAAGCCTTCCCGGAAGGGAAGCCGTTTTGCAGCGCAGTCTCCAGAATGCTGAAGCCGCCCGCCTTTAAGTCTTTCAGCGCGTGTTCCAGACGGGTACTCTGCAGGTAGTCCCGATAGGTAATCCCCGCGTAGGTCTGAAACATACGCGACAAATGGGTTGGGGAATATCCAAACACCGCCGCTACGCCATCAAGCCTCAAATCCTCGGCATAATGATTCTGTATATAAGAGGTAATCACGGAAAGTTTATCCAGATTTTTATTCTTACGCAAAAACACGGGATTGACCTCCGGCATCCTGTACTCCGTTACCAGCAAATGCAGAAGACGTTAAAAAAGACTTAAGACCATCAGACTGCTGCCATAATCCCCGGCGCTGTAAACACTCCACATTTCCTTGACCGATGACATGAATGTTTCATCAGCCGCGCCCGCCTCATGTACAAACCAGATAAACTGTTCACCCAGAAAATAATCCTCAAACAGCTGAAGGGGAATCTGAATCACGATCGTCTCATTCGGCAGCGGCGCATCAATGGCATGGATCTCGTTTGAATTGACGATCATAAAATTGCCGGGCTTCAATTCACGTACACCGCCCTCCACCCAGAAGTCTATCTCTCCGCTGCAGACCGCGAAGATCTCAATCGGACGGTGCCAGTGTTTTTCCCTGCGATAGGATCCGTCCTTGCCCTCAAAAAGAAACATTTTAAACGGGAACCCCTCGTTGGGGGTGATCAGTTCATAGGAGGAAGTCATCGCTTATCAGTCCATGCTGTGTACGGCCAAAATGCTGATAGATCTGGCCGTTTTCATAGGTAACCGCAATTCTCATGATATTCTCTCCCTTCGATTTATACCCGCTCCAGGGCCGGGATCATATCATTCAGCCACACAGCGTCTATGTCCTCGATAGTGCCGTGGTCGCAGGCCGCAGCCATATCCGCCAGGATGGGGATTCGTGCAATATTGGAAATCCCATACTGCGCAGCCATCTCTTCAATGTGACTGTCCCCGAAAATAAAATGCTTTTCATGGCAGGCGGGGCATTCAAAATAGGACATATTTTCCACAATGCCCAGTACCGGGACATTCATGGCTTCCGCCATCTTCATAGCTTTCCCCACAATCATTCCAACCAGCTCCTGCGGTGAGGTCACAACGATAATGCCGTCTACCGGCAGAGACTGAAACACCGTCAGCGGAACGTCCCCGGTTCCGGGCGGCATGTCCACAAACATATAATCTACATCACCCCAGCAGACATCCGTCCAGAACTGCTTCACAACACCGGCGATCATCGGGCCTCTCCAGATGACCGGATCAGACGCATCCTCCAGCAAAAGATTGAGGGACATCATGCGGATGCCGTTTTTCGTTTCCACCGGCTCAATCCCGACCTCATTGGCGTACGCCAGCTCCTTTATTCCAAACATCTTCGGAATGGACGGGCCTGTGATGTCCGCGTCCAGGATAGCGGCGCTATATCCCTTTTTCTGCATGGCAGAGGCTAACAGCGATGTCACCAGGGACTTCCCCACGCCGCCCTTTCCGCTGACGATGCCGATCACTTTTCCGACATGGGACGCTTCATTGGTAAATTCTAAAAAGCTCTGCGGCTCTGTGCGCTCTGCGCAGTCGCTGCCGCAGGATGAACAATTGTGAGAACATTCCTCGCTCATGGCGATTCCTCCTTTATCCTTATATAGAGTGCCTTTATGTAAGCACGTCCTTTACAGCAACAGTCCGATCACACGCACCACAGCTGCAGCCAGCCAGGCAATGACACACTGCTCTATAACCACACTGACAGCCCATTTGCCGCCCAGCTCCCGTCTGATGGAAGCGATCGCAGCCACACAGGGAGTGTACAGCAGACTGAAGACAAGCAATGTCGCCGCGTTGAGAGGTGAGAGAATAGACGCCACATCTCCCGCGAACAGAAGCTCCATAGTGGAAACCACACTCTCTTTGGCCATAAAGCCGCTGATCAGGGACGTGCAGATCCGCCAGTCCCCCAGACCAAGCGGTTTAAAAAGTGGCACTAACAGACCTGCCACAGACGCCAGAATACTCTCCTGTGAATCGGTCACCACATTCAATTTCAGATCAAACGTCTGCAAAAACCAGATCACATTGAAGGTCAGGAAAAATACGAGCAGCATAATGCCGATAAAACAGGGAATAGCCGTATATTTGCCGGTGAGAATCCTGTCGATTTTCTCACTGCGCTGCCGCTCCTTACTCTCCTTCGGCTTTTGTACCGTCTGGGCGCACAGCTTCTGAATAAAGGAAAACCGCATGTCGGCGATGGCGGCGTTGCGGTCCAGACCGCGTTCCTCCTCCATCTGTACCAGGATGTGCTCGACCATTTCTTTTTCATTTTCTGACAGATTCAACTGTTCCAAAATCAGTTGATCCCCCTCCGCCACCTTTGTCGCGGCAAAACGGAGAGGAATATCCGCCTCCTGCGCATGGTCTTCAATTAAGTGCATGATGCCGTGCAGCGCCCGGTGAACGGCTCCGCCGTGGTCGTTTTTGTCACAGAAATCCTGTCTTTTGGGACGCTCCTGATATTTCGCCACATGGATCAGGTGGCTCACCAGTTCATCGATGCCCTCATTTTTGGCCGCAGAGATCGGCACCACGGGGATTCCCAGAACCTCCTCCATCTCATTGATCAGGATGGAGCCGCCGTTCTCGCGCACCTCGTCCATCATATTCAGGGCCAGCACCATCGGCGTGTCCAGCTCCATCAGCTGCATGGTCAGATACAAGTTGCGCTCAATATTGGTCGCGTCCACGATGTTGATGATGCCGTGCGGGTGCTCATTTAAGATAAAATTTCTCGACACCAGTTCCTCGCCGGAGTAAGGCGACATGGAATAAATGCCCGGCAGATCTGTGACCAGGGTGTCATCATGACCCCGGATAGCGCCGTCCTTGCGGTCCACTGTGACGCCGGGGAAATTTCCCACATGCTGGTTGGAGCCGGTCAACTGATTGAACAGAGTTGTCTTGCCGCAGTTCTGGTTGCCCGCCAGGGCAAAGGTCAGCACCGTCCCATCGGGCAGCGGATTCTCATTTGCCTTATCGTGATATTTGCCGCCCTCTCCAAGGCCAGGGTGTATTCCTTCCTTCGCCGACGGCTGTCCGGCAGCCGCTTTCTTTTTCTGTGATTCCGTCACCGGTGTGATGTCGATTTTCTCCGCGTCCGCCACCCGGATCGTCAGCTCATAGCTGTGCACGTGGATCTCCAGCGGATCCCCCATCGGCGCGAACTTCACCATGGTCACTTCCACGCCGGGGATCAGGCCCATGTCCAGAATGTGCTGTCTGAGCGCCCCTTCTCCGCCGATCGTTTCTTGACGACGCTCTTTCCGATCTCAAGTTCCTTTAAAGTCATGACAAGCCGTTCCCGCTCTTCTCTGATGTAACTCTTAAGCGTTCCCGCTTCCCGGCAAATGCGGTTCTTTCCATTATCACTGCAATGACATTGCCGGCGGCCGGTCCGCTGTTCGTGATGACTTCCTCTTCCCTGATTATAGTGGAAAACAGCAGGATTTCAAGTGAAATATCAAATCCTGCGCAAAACCAGTTAAGAGACGGATATCCTTCACTGCCCATTCTGCGCCTTATAATTCTCACCCCACTCCTGCATGGCATCAAGAATCGGCTTCAGGCTGTAACCAAGATCCGTCAGGGTATATTCCACATGAGGAGGCACCTCCGCAAATACAGTTCTGGTCAGCAGTCCGCTTTCTTCCATCTGCCGCAGCTGCGCGGTCAGTACCTTTTGCGAGACGTGACCGATCGATTTTTTCAGTTCGCCGAACCGTTTCGTTCCCGGCATCAGATCGCGGAGAATCAGAACCTTCCATTTGTCGCTGATCATCGTCAGCGTTGTTTCCACCGGACTGGCAGGCAGTTCCTTGGCTGGTGTATCCAGAATGTCGTTTTCCGTTTCCATGTACAACACCTCCTATGGTTTCTTTTTGGTAACTATGGCACAATAATGTGCTTACTTTACAAATCATCTGTACGTCCTTATCATAGAAGCAGCAAGCGAAAATTGCAAGATGATCATGATCAAATCATCTCCCGAAGTACAGAAAACCGGCAAGAGTATGGTTTCCAGCTGGTAACTATGCCACAACATTGTGCTTACTTCACAGATCGGCTGTACGTCAATATAATGTAGACAGAAGGAAATATGCTAAGAAGGATAGCCATGACCCAGGAAGAACGCAGAGTATATTTAATTAAGGCGCTTCTTGCAGAGGAAGCGCAGTATCAGAATATGGAAATTCCCGCGGATATGCAGCAGCAGAAACGGTTTCTGCGGGCTCTGTTCAACGTGCGGATGCCGAAACCGGTCAGTGAGCCGTTCCTTGAAATACAGGACGCTTATCTGCAGGAGGAAACCCGTCAGAAAGGCATTACGGATATTGCGGACCTGACGCCGATGCAGGAAGGAATCTATCTCTGGCAGGGTGACATTACAACCCTCCGCTGCGGAGCCATTGTCAACGCGGCCAATTCTCAGATGCTCGGCTGTTTCTGCCCGAATCATGGCTGTATCGATAACGCCATCCATACCTACGCAGGCATTCAGCTTCGAGCAGCCTGCGCGGAGCTGATGGAGAAACAGGGGCATGAGGAGGAAACCGGCAGGGCAAAAATCACTCCGGCTTTCAATCTGCCCTGCGACTATGTGCTGCATACTGTCGGCCCCATTGTCAGCAGTTGGCTGACCGGAAAAGATAAGAATCTGCTCGCTTCCTGTTACCGTTCCTGTCTGGAGCTGGCAGAGAAAAATGGCATCCACAGCGTCGCCTTCTGCTGCATCTCCACCGGAGAGTTTCACTTTCCAAATGACAAAGCGGCACAGATTGCCGTCGATATGGTAAAGGAATATAAAGAACAGACCAACAGCGAAATTGAGGTAATTTTCAATGTCTTTAAAAACATCGATTTACAGATTTACAGACGGCTTCTTGGGTAAATCCACCGACAATTCTTATAGTGAGCCAGTCACAACGGCTGGCAAAATCCTGCGGCTGAAAAATGAAATCGAGACAGCGGACGCCATCGTCATCGGTGCCGGGGCAGGTCTTTCCACTTCGGCCGGTTTAAGCTACAGCGGGGAACGGTTTGAAAGATATTTTTCAGACTTTCACAGAAAATACGGCATTAACGATATGTATTCCGGCGGCTTCTATCCGTTTGACGGACTGGAAAAATACTGGGCGTATTGGAGCAGATACATCATGGTCAACCGTTATATGAACGCGCTCAAACCAGTTTATCAGGAATTGCTTTCACTGGTAAAGGATAAGGATTATTTTGTACTGACAACGAATGTGGATCACTGTTTTCAGAAGGCTGGATTTGATAAAAAAAGACTCTTTTATACGCAGGGCGATTACGGGCTGTTTCAGTGCAGTGCTCCCTGTCCTCAAAAAACGTATGATAATGGGGAAGCAGTACGTCAGATGGTAGAAGCACAGGGATATACAATAAAGGAAAACGGCGAGATGAAGCTGCCGGATAACACGACTGCTCAAATGACAATTCCTTCAGAACTGGTTCCTCATTGCCCAATCTGCGGTAAGCCAATGACGATGAATCTGCGCTGTGATGATACGTTTGTCGAGGACGAGGGCTGGCATAATGCATCAGAACGTTATTCTCTGTTCCTTCGCCGCCACCAGAATGTGAAAACACTGTTTCTTGAACTGGGAACAGGAATGAATACGCCCGGCATAGTAAAATTCAGCTTCTGGCGAATGGTTCACGAGTGGCCCGATGCGACATATGCCTGCATCAACCTGAATGAAGCCTATGCCCCGGATGAAATACGAAAAAAATCCATCTGTATCAATGATGATATTGGAAAAGTATTGGAGCAACTGTAACCTGCACGTGGTGGAAACCAGCATCTGCAATGGCAATATGCTGGAAAGGATAAATAAAATGAAATCACTGTATGAACAGATGGGCGGCACCTATACGCTGGCAGAGGATGGAATGTATGCCTTAGCATGCAGGAAAAGCTGCCAGTGGCAGGTTTTATCGCATTACCCTGACTTGGTTCTTCCGGAGGAAGAAAAACCTCATTACGGTAAGTATGGCAGGATGCGAAAAACATTCCTGAAAGAACACCGGAGTGGGATGTACTCTTCGCTGCTGCTGACCGGAAAGCTGACGGCACATCTGAATGAGATTGATGATACTGCACATGAGAGGATGTGTATTAAGGAGGGATCAGCATGAATGCAATCGAAATTCGCAATTTATCAAAGACTTTTGGCAGCAAACGGGCAGTCAGCGGCCTGAACATGACCGTTCCCTCCGGGGCGATTTACGGCTTCATAGGAGAAAATGGCAGCGGCAAGTCAACCACAGAAAAAGCCCTTTGCGGACTGCTCCCTTTTAACTCCGGCTCCATCAAAATCTATGGGAAGGATTGCCTGGACGAAGATGTCCGCTCCTCTATTGGCGTTCTGATTGAAGCCCCAGGCTGTTTCCAGAATTACAGCGTATAGGCGAGGTATTCATAGCCTTTGGCTGTCGCGCAAATATCATCAATAATCGTTACCCGTTCTTTGTCATAGCTGCCGAAATTGCGGACAAGGCAGCCGCCTCCGCCCACGACATAGAGCCGCATCAAGTCAGGGTTGTATTCATACCGGCGGAGTGTGACAAAAATATCCGACACATATGCTCTGGCAACCGCCGTGATGCAGTCCAGATACGGCTTCCCAATATCGGCGGTTCCAAAACGGAGCACCTGTTCCACGGTCGCGTCCTCGATCTTCACGCCGAAGCTGTCAAGGATAGCGTTCTTTGCAGCAATCATGCACTGGTTGACGCCGAATTTCTCTGTCCAGCAGCGGCTCTCAACGGCTTTCTTATTGTTGACATAGAGAATATTCATCGTGCCGTTCCCGATGTCTGCCAGAAGGTTCGTCCCCTTAAAGTCACCGAGACGGCTGACAATGGCCGGATAACCCTACGGATACAAGCTGCACCCGACAAAATGGATGTGGTATTTCTTCCCATTGAATCGATACTCTGCTTCCGGATTTCGGAGCAGATAATTACGGAATTCTTCCCGCTGTTTCCGAATCCACGTCAGCGGCAGCCCGGCAGCAAGATGGACATTGGCGGTTCGGATGCCGCAGATATTCAGCTCTCTGGCAACTGCCATCAGGGTCAGGAGATAGTAGTCCTCATCCATCGCCTTATCTGCGATAAATTCCTTGTGACCTTCTCCGACGCGGTAATACATGCCGTTATACTCAAGGATGCTGCCGGAAAAGATCGGCTCTGTCTCATAAGCAGTGATCCCTGTTGGTGTGACGGTGTTGGCGGTCTTGATGTTGCCGTAGCCGTGGTCTACGGCAATGATTTTGGTCTTATTCAGTTCTCTCATGTGCTTTCTTCCTCCTTATCGCTGTGGTTTTCTCTCAGCTGGTGTTCCATCATCTGCACCAGCATCTCTGTGGCCGACTTTGTGCCGCTCAGATTCCCGAATGAGGAAACCCGGAAGGTCACTTTGCCGATTCTGTGTGTGTACGGTGCCGCGAGGGCGGCGGTGTTTGTTTCAGACATAATAAAGTCCCCTTTCTGACATTTTTCTGCTCAGCTGGTGTCAGATTTTATAATCTGGTACTGCTTGCTTGCAGAAATAGTTTATCGGAAAGGGGAGAAAAGCTCATTGAATGGGAATTGAGTGGATTTTGACTTTTTTTGAAAATCTGTTGATTTTCCTTGCTTGATTGCATATAATAGATATAGCTAACAGCGGGTGTATCTCAGCCCTGAATGAGAAAGTTATAAAGCGGGTTTCTCTTGACCCATATGCAAGAAAGTTACGAGAGAGTATTTCGCCACTCTGAGTGCGATAGTAACAGCGGAGGCAGGGCAGCCTGTCTCCGTTTGTTTTATGCGCAGAGCCGCGATAATGTATTACTGGATGTTGCGAAAGAAAGATAGGGCTACAGGTTGTCTGAATAATAGAGGGAGAAAAGAGAATGGACAACATTAAGTTATACCGGGTATCGGCTGCTTATATAGATTATTTATTGCCGTATGCACCGCATCTGTATCATAATAGCCAGAAAGGGCAACAGAATGAAAGGGCTTACATAGGAGTCGTGCTGCATATTCATGGTCTGGATTATTTTGCTCCGCTCTCCTCTTTTAAGGAAAAGCATCGGCGGATGCCTGAAGGGCTGGACTTTGTAAAAATCAAGAATTATGCAGTTATCAGCCTTAACAATATGTTTCCGGTTCCGGCTGGAAGCTATACATATGTTGATATTTCAAAGGAACGCAATCCGCAGTATAAGGCACTTCTGTTGGCAGAATACCGGTACATAAAGTCTATACAGGAGAAAATCAGAAAAAATGCTTTGAATTTATATCGCCTGAAAGTCAAAGGAGAGCGGTCTGCTCTGACAAAGAGGTGTAATGATTTTCTGAAGCTCGAAGAACTCTGTGAAAAATATAAATAGGCAGACGAAAAGATGGTTCAAAATAGAGCCATCTTTTTGTCTGCCTATGATAATCCTTATATTATTTCTTCGATAGGAATTTTTGTGCAAGCCCGATTCCTGCCTGAGGGTAAAGCTCACCGATTTCCTGATATTTTGCTTCAACCTGTTCCGGTGAGTCTTCCCATATGGTTTCATAAATACCGGTTGCTTTTCCCAGCGGTCTCATTTTCCCATTTGGCTTCGGGATATAAACCCTCCGCACTGCCTTGGGCTGGTAATTCCGGATTTTATCCTGAACACATCTAACTAGTGATTCCTCTGACATGGCGACAAGGTCGGCAAACGTCCTTCCGTCCATGCCGGGTGTGCCGCTTCCATCGTTTCTTTTCAGGTTACGGTATGAAGCGGAAGCAGCAACACTGAAATCAAGATATAACGAACTTCAAAATCTGCTCTCGTGCTATACCGCAAAGACCAGTGATGCAAAGAAATTTGCTGCGCTGGTTGAGCAGTATACCGACATCACGGAACTGACAGAATCCCTTTTGCATACCCTGATTGATAAAATCGTGGTGCATGAGAAGGAAGTCATTAACGGGGAGATCGTCATGAAGGTGGATATTTACTACCGCTTTATCGGCAGGGTCGGAGATGCAGATGGCGAAGATATTCGGGCACCTAAAATCCGCAGGAACAATAAAATGCTCATAGAAGCCGGGATTTTACCGGCGAAAGAAGCATAACGCGGATTTGAATTTAAGTGGTACGCAATAGATAAAACACTCCGGTCATCATCAAATATCCCTTCTGGCGAATGGTTCACGAGTGGCCGGATGCGACATATGCCTGCATTAACTTGAATGAAGCCTATGCCCCGGATGAAATACGGAAAAAATCCATTTGTATCAATGATGATATTGGAAAAGTATTGGAGCAACTGTAACCTGTACGTGGTGGAAACCGGCATCTGCAATGGCAGGATGCGGAAAGCATATCTGAAAGAGTGGAAAGACAGCGAGCATCGCAAACCCCTGATTTTGCAGGGAGCCAGGCAGGTCGGCAAGACCTGGTCCATTCTGGAATTCGGACGCACTCACTATGAGAATGTGGCATATTTCAACTTTGAAACCAATCCAAAGCTGAATGAAACCTTTGAAGAAAATATCAGCCCTGATTATCTGATCCCGATTTTATCGCACATAGCAGGACAGACAATTGTCAGAGAGAAAACGTTGATTGTGTTTGACGAAGTGCAGCTTTGTGAACGGGCTTTGACAAGCCTGAAATATTTCTGTGAGGATGCGCCTGGCTATCATATCATTGTGGCAGGCAGTCTGCTTGGCGTTGCCGTAAACAGAGCAAGATTTTCTTTTCCTGTCGGCAAAGTGGATATGAAAACGCTTTATCCCATGGATATGGAAGAATTTCTGTTAGCATGCGGCGAAGCAGCTCTTGTGGAGCAGATAAAGAACTGCTTTGAAACAGATACGCCGCTGCCCGCTGCCCTGCACGATAGGGCAATGCAGCTCTACCGCCAATATTTAATTGTGGGCGGAATGCCTGAATGTGTCATGCAGTTTGCGGATACAAAGGACTATATCCTTGTCCGTCATACACAGGACACAATCCTGGCAGGCTATCTCAATGATATGAGCAAGTACAATAACCTCAATGAAATCAAGAAAACAAGACTTGTCTATGACAGCATAACCGTCCAGCTTTCCAAAAAAAATACCCGTTTCCAATATAAGTTGATCAAAAAAGGCGGCAGGGCCAGTGAGCTTGAAAATGCGATTGAATGGCTCTGCCTGTCCGGGATTGTATCACAGGTATATAAAGTAGAGCAGAGCAGAAAACCGCTTGAAAACTACCGTGATATAGACGCCTTCAAAATCTACGTATCAGATCTGGGGTTGCTTTGCGCCAAAAAAACCTGGCGGCAAACGATATTCTCTACATGGTCGATGAGATTAACGATTTTAAGGGCGGTATGGTTGAAAACTATGTCAACGTCCAGTTATCCATAAACGGTTACCGCACCTATTATTGGGAATCCGAGCGCGGGGCGGAAATTGATTTTATTATTCAGCGGGACGGCCAGCTGATCCCCATTGAAGTGAAGTCGGCGGACAACACCAAGGCAAAAAGTTTAAAGGTATATATGGAGACCTATAAGCCCGCTTATGCCATAAAACTCTCCGCCAGAAATTTTGGCTTTGAGGATGGTAAAAAGACCGTCCCGCTCTATGCGGCATTTTGTGTCTGACTACATCACGCCTGTAATGAAGATCTCCAGCCCGATCGCGATCAGAATCGCGCCGCCCAGGATCTGTGCCTTGTTCGACAGCTTTGTACCGAACTTCTCTCCGATCTCCAGGCCGACCATGCAGATAACAAAGGTCACCGCCGCGATAATCAGTGCCGCGACAAGCGCCATCAGCCAGTTGTAATCCGCGATGGTAAAACCAACAGATAACGCATCGATGGAGGTGGCAATCCCTTGCACAACCAGAGCGCCGAAGCCGAGGCCTGAGTCCTCCTGCGTCTCCTCCCCCTTGCTGCGGATGCCGTCAATCAGCATCTTACCGCCAATGTAAAGCAGCAAAATCAATGCGATCCAGGGGATCATCTTCTCAAAGGCCGCGAAATACTGGGCGATGGTATGTACACAGATCCAGCCGATCATCGGCATCAGCGCCTGGAAAAAGGCAAACATGCCGGCGATCTCCAGCATCTTGCCCTTCTTCATCTGCGGCTCGTTTAAGCCGTTCGCCATCGACACGGAAAAGGCGTCCATGGCCAGGCCCACGCCCAACAGCACACTGTTGACAAAAAACATAAAGCTCCAATCCATTTTTCTTTCCTCCGACTTGTAATCCAAAACAAAAGACCCAAATATAGCCTCCGGAAGCCACAGCCTTTCTGACTGTGATTTCCGAAGTCTATACATGAGTCTCGCAATTTAAAACAAGCCAGACCTAAGATCGGTCAGTATGTTGACTTGCTACGCACCGGCGCGCTGATCTGTCCATCATCTGAGATTACAGACCGCCGCATCGGCCGCATGCTACTCCCTCACGGGGATTCTGTTTCTGCTATTATAACGGCTCCTTCCCGAATTGTCATCAGGAAATTTTAAAAATTTCAGTTTTTACGCTACATATCCTATCTGATATACAATCGTTTCCGGTGCAATATCCTGTCAATCTGTGTATTCACCAGTTGATCCAGCACCAAAAGGCGCTCTTCCGGTAAACCATATGCCCGATCTCTTCTGAATTGAAAACCGGCCAAATTCTTTAAATCTGATCGAATCTCCGGCATCAGCAGACCGTAGGCGATTTCATTGAAATCTTCGCCGATTCTGGTAGGACGTTCAGCCAGATAAGCATCCATATTCTGAAAGTCCTCTTCTTCCGCATAGGGAAGCAAAGCCTGATTATGATCAAACACCGGAGCCATTCCGGTAATTTCAAGGGTATCCGTGTCAAACAACATCCCGTAATTTCCCCGATGACGGTCTGTATTGATAATCAGCGCGTCCAGCACAATCATTCTTCTGAAATCATCCTCAGCTCCATATTTTTCCATATAGGAGAGAAGCCCTTCCGGATCCTGAATATCCCTGGCCGCGGCATGAATCGTTGCAAATCCGGAATTTTCATTGGTAAAAAGCGGACACCGCGATACCAGCTTTCCCCTGAATATTTCTGTCTGATACGGCACATATGTCCGGTAAAATACAGCTGCCACTTCGCTGGCATACATTTCAGAATATGGTTCCAAGCCTGCGTTACGCGCGCCGTCAGAACCCTGCTTCATCAGATAAATCCGGCCATTTTCACGAATCCAGCACTTTGCGAAGGATCCGCTGGTGCCAAATTCAGGGGATGTCGTCGAAAAGCTCTCTCCGTACATTCCGCCCTCAAAGGCCAGATGCGCAATCGTTTCATCAAAATCGTTCTGAAAAAGGGAAACCTGATCCCATGTCAGATTCAAAGCTGACGGGCATACCCAGAACGTATCGTTCAAATTCAACGCATAAGTCACCCGAATGTACCCCTCCAGATCATAACAGCCGCACAGGCGAAGAAGCTTCTCAATGTGCGCCCTGTGCTTCGGTGCCTGACGATGCGCGATCCACGATTGAATATCTGTAAACCCTATGGGCAGAAGGACGTCAGATTCACGGGAGGTTTCCGTAAATTTCAGTGTTCCGAGTTCTGATCTGTGTACCTGAAAGGTCAGAAGTCTTCGATCTTTATTCATCAGAAAAAAAGTGTTGTCCAGAAACATCCGGAACCTCCTCAATCCAAAAGCCTTCTCTTTTCAGCTTAACCTCTGTCTGCCGATAAAATCTTCTCAAAAAACCGTAAAACTCCATCCTCCACCGCAAACTGCTCCAGATCATCCTCCGCCAGGTCATAATAATATTTCCCTGTTTTCATATCAATGGACATGCTGTCCAGCGGAAAGCCCTTATGTCTGATTGCGCTGTGAGGGACATCCGTTAACAAAAATTTTTCGCTCTCCATGGATGGATTCATGGCTTCATAAATATGATTTTCATCCATTACAAAACAGATCGCGTTTCTGTATGTCGCCGTCAGAGCGCCGTACTGTTTTACCAGTCCCGCGTAATATTCCCGCATTTCCTCATCCGACAGGTACTTGCCATTGACCGTGCGCACATGGACTCCCGGCTGCGCCTCATCCGGGACACCCTCAAAATATAATCCCGAATCACAGGAAAAAACCGGCATCCGAAACACTTCATAATACGCAGTCGCCTTTAATCTGGCGTTTTCCAAAGGCGTACGGCCGGTCTCAGCCACTTCTGGTATGCTCTTTCCTTCTTCTTTTAAATCATTTAAGCCGATCAGTTCGATGCCCAGCTTTTTTAACCGGCTCCTCATGGCGGATAATTTCGCCTGATTGCCAGTTCCGAAGAGCAGTTTCACGGTGCTCATGCATTCCCCCCATAGATTGTTTTCACGATTTGTTTATTATACAGGAGAGAAAAATATGATGCAAGTGTTTACACGCGATTCCTTCACCCCTTCCGTTGGCCTTTTTTGCGCAGAGGTATCACCGTTGTAAAATCAATCACCGCCTCAAGAATAAACGAAAGTCCCGCGAAGACATACAGCACCGTGGCAAGCCCCAGCGGGTTAAACAAAATCAGGACAGCGCAAAGCACCGTCACAGCCGCGTTCGCGGCGTAGAGCCACCAGTTTCCCAGCTTCAGGCGAATCCTGCTCACCACAGTTTCCGTTTTGAACACTCCCGCCACCAGCATGATGACTCCGTAAAGGGCGATCGGTTCCGGAAAAGCCGTGGCAAACCATGCCGAATTCAGGTTGCAGAACAGTCCCAGCAAAACTGTCAGAATTCCAATCGACAGATTTCTTTCACTGACTCCGGTCCGAGGAGGGTTGCGGAAATAGCTGTAAATGCTGATCGCCCCTGCCACAATCAGGATCATTCCGATTGTTTCGACATTTTTGACAGTCAGACTGACCGGATCACTCAATAACGATATACCCAGTATCAGTTCACAGACTGCCGTTACAAATACCGGAATTGCTTCCTTAAACCTTTTCATCTTTTCTTTCATCTGATGTCTATTCCTTTCATCCGATGTCACGTTTTTTATCCATAGCAAAATACGAGTATTTTACCATCACAATCATGAATACTGCTTCACCCTTTCACAAGGCACAATTTACTCGTTTTGTCCCAAAAGGTAACATTTATATGACAATGACCAAATTTACAACAAATTCCGGCATCTGTCCAGTGAAATCAGAAAAATTTCTCTCTATAATCAGGAAAAATTCAAAAGAAAGGCATGTTTCCATCAGAAACATGAAAAGTGAACAACATGGCCAATACCATTAAAAGCAACGCACAGAAATTTGCGATCAATCAGGCGCTGAAATATCTGGGGGGAAACCCGGAGGAGAACATTCCGAAACTGATGAATATGGTGGATAAATTCTTCCCGGAGAGCTGGTATCAGAAACCGAGGGCAGACATCCGCAAAGCCATTGATGAGAAAAACAACTGGTATCAGCTGATCTTAAAGCTGTACGATCTGGATCCCGGCGTGCGCAAGACCTTTTTCCAGAACTTCCTGTTGAACGCGTCCCTGATCGGCAGCTATAAGCAGGAAGAATCCAGAGAGCGCGAAGGCTGCAATACCCCGTGGGCCATTCTGCTTGATCCGACATCTGCCTGCAACATGCACTGCACCGGTTGCTGGGCCGCGGAGTACGGCAACAAACTGAACTTAAGCCTGGAGGACATCGATTCCATCATCCGCCAGGGCAAAGAACTGGGCGTCTATATGTATATTTACACCGGCGGCGAGCCGCTCGTGCGTAAAAAGGATCTGGTCAAAATCTGCGAGATGCATCCGGACTGCGAATTTCTTTCCTTTACAAACGGAACCCTGATCGATGAGGAATTCTGTCAGGAAATGCTGCGCGTGAAAAACTTCGTCCCGGCCATCAGCCTGGAGGGCTTTGAGGAGGCCAACGATTCCCGCCGCGGCGACGGCGTTTATCAAAAGGTAAAGCACGCCATGGAGCTGTTAAAGGCCAACCAGCTTCCCTTCGGCATGTCCGTCTGCTACACCAGCAGAAACTATGAGGACATCACGAGCGAGGAATTCTATGATTATATCATCGACAACGGCGCGCTCTTTATGTGGCTCTTCCACTATATGCCTGTCGGAAATGACGCGGTGACGGAGCTTCTGCCCACACCGGAACAGAGAAAAACCGTCTACAAGCACGTTCGTGCCTTCCGTGATACCAAAGCCATCTTCACTCTGGATTTCCAGAATGACGCACAGTACGTAGGCGGCTGCATCGCCGGCGGACGTTATTACCTGCACATCAATGCCAGGGGAGATGTGGAGCCCTGTGTCTTCATCCACTACTCCAACTGCAACATCCACGACACGACTCTCCTGGATGCCTTAAAGAGCCCGCTGTTCATGCAGTACCATAATAAGCAGCCGTTTAATGAAAATATGTTCCAGCCATGTCCGATGCTGGAGAATCCGGAATACATTCGGGAAATGGTGAAAGAATCCGGCGCGGTGAGCACCGATTACCAGAGCCCGGAGAGCGCAGATCATCTGGCGGACAAGACGACTCCCTACGCGGAAAACTGGACGGAAACCGCCAATGAGCTCTGGTCGATTGAGCAGGCAAAAAAGAACGGGTAAATTCTCAGGTAATAAACCTGGCCCAGCTGAACACATCAAGCAATGAATACAGCATTTTTCTGAAATCGCTTACCTCCTGCGCCTGCGTTCCCTCAGGCGCGATGGAGGTATCGGCGTCTATCACGATCAGGGAATCTGCCTCATACTGCTGCATTTCCTCCCGCATCATGGCGGCGAGCTCCTCACTGTCCACCACCAGCATCAGCTCCGTATCAATATAAACACTGCGCATATCCCAGTTAAAGGAACCAATGCCGGACAGTCTGTCATCGATCACAAAGCATTTCCCGTGATAGGATACTCCGCCATCATACTCTAAAATCTGCACGCCTGTTTTAAGGATTTCCTCCTTATTGCGGTCGTAATCTGACGCGCCAAAAGGATTGCCGTTATTGGCGACGGAATTGGTCATCATAGTGACGCTGTCCACATTTTCACAGATTGCCGCCAGGCGTTCCATCATCCACTCATTGCAAATGATGTACGGCGTATGGAAGACCACATTCTCTTCCGCTTCCTTCATGAGTTCCGTGATCGTATAAAATGCTGTTGGCTCCTTCGCAAAAATATTCGTGGGATTGGATACCAGCTCGATGTGGTTTACCGGCACGGTCATGCTCTCATAATCCGGGTTCTCAAGCCAGTCCGGATGTACCGCAGCCATCTCTTCGTACACCTCATACAGCTCTTTCACGGCGCTGACCACAGAAGGGTTATTGTCCCAGAAATGGTTGTCCGCCAGCGTCCTGCAGGCGGGCAGATCCCAGACAGACGTAAAATAGTTAAGAACCTGCTCTAAGGAATTGTCCTCCCTTGCCTCTTTCGTATAAACCAGGACGTCCCAATCATAATTTTTGTGTCCTTCCTGATCTCCCAGGAAATAATTAAAGGTATTGCGGCCGCCCAGAATGTAACCTGTGTCATCCACAATCAGATATTTGTCATGGAGACGCCCCAGAAAGGTCCACGGCGCCCAGGGGCGGATGGAATTGTAAACGCGCATTTCCACATTCTCCATCTGCGCCAGTGCCAGAAAATAAGGGTTGCCCCACATCTCGGTGAGATACGGGAAACCATCCGCCAGAAGACAGACTTCCACGCCGCGCTCCGCCGCCTCCATCAGTGATGCCAGAATCATTTTACCTGTGGAATCCGCATCGATCTCAAAGGTAGACAGAATAATCCGTTCCTCAGCCTGTGAGATGAGCTTCAGGCGCTGCTCAAGCGCTTCTTCATTGTCTGAGATGACCTTCGCGCGCTCCCCGGAAGGCTCGTCGCTGTAAAAGATGGAGCTGTCAAAGCTTTCCTCTGTGCTGTCGCTGATCAGAGGCTGCGCCAGAAATGGAAGGAAAGCGCCGATCAGAATATAGAGCGTAATGACCACTGCAGTGTTACGGAAAATCAGAAGATCGCGCCAGGCTGATTTTGCGCTGCCATCCGGACAGCCTTCTCCCAGACGATCGGCAACCCCATCCTGATTCCCGTTTTCTTCTGCCAACTGTCCGCCACTCTCACCTTCAATCAGTTGCCCTGCGCTCTCCGGCTGTCTCCCTGTTCTGACCTCTGCCAGAATCGCCGTCTCCCGCACGGAATTTTCTCTCACCAGGACAATCACAATCCTGACTCTGGCAATCAGGTCCCGGCAAATGGCAATCCCGTCCACGCAGCACAGCACATCAAATAAAATGTATGTGTCCTCCCCTGCCGCCAGTCCGAATACATCCGTGAACATGGTCAGAAGCATGCACCTGTATTTGTGACTGCGAATCCGCACAGTGTATTCCTCTTCCCCCGTCGTTTTCTTTTTAACCAGAATATACAGGCCCAGACAGGCTGCCTCATAGCACAGGAAGATCGGCAGCAAAATAGCTGCCGCCGGGTATTTCCATAATAATACACCCAAAAGAAACGTCATGGCAGCGTATGCCGCGACTGTCCATTTTCTATTCTGCTTTGTATTCCGCTCTGTATCCAATTCTGGTTCCTTTATAAACCTGTATCTGTCAGTTTCTCTGTTCGTTGAGCTTCTCTATTCACTGAACTTCTCTGTTCATTGATTCTTCTTTATTCACTCAGTATCTGACATATCTGTATCTGATTCTTTATCACGCCTGATTCTTCACCGCAATCGCGCCCCGCTCGCAGCGGTTCCCCCAGGCGTCGATGAGCTCCTCCCCGCGGTACACGCAGACGATCTCGCAGTTATTCGGACAGCGGCCGCAGGAGGCGTCACGGGTACGAAACTCCATATCCTCCACAGAAAAATCAAAAGTCTTCCTGACGCCGCTTCTCTTCGCGATAATCGCAACGCCCAGAGCGCCCATCAGGTGGCCATTCTCATCCACTGTCACCTTACAGCCGAGCGCCTTCTCAAAGGCCGCGACCACGCCCTGGTTCTTGCTCACTCCACCCTGGAATACCACCGGGGAGACGATTTTTTTGCCCTTGCCCACGTTATTCAGATAATTGGCCACAACGGCGTCGCAGATCCCGGCCAGAATATCCTCCTTGGAATGCCCCATCTGAATTTTGTGCACCAGGTCAGACTCGGCGAAGACCGTGCAGCGGGCGGCAATCGGCGTCGGATGCTCGGAGCGGAGCGCGTAGGAGGCGATATCCTCCGCCTCGATCCCCAGGTGCTTGGCCTGGCTGGAAAGAAACGCGCCGGTTTCGGCCGCGCAAAGCGTATTCATGGCGTAATCCACTGCCACCCCGTTCTCCACCAGAATAACCTTGGAATCCTGTCCTCCGATCTCTAAAATCGTGCGCACATCCGGATAAAAGGTTGTCGTACCGACCGCGTGAGCCGTAATCTCATTTTTGACAGTGGTAGCCCCGACGACTACGCCGGTCAGCTGACGCGCGCTGCCGGTCGTGCCGGTCGCCACAATCTCGTACTCCTCTTTTGGGAAATTCTCTTCCAGCAAATGCAGCAGCTTTTTCACCGCGCCGATGGGGTCACCCTCCGTCCAGATATACGCGCTGCTTAGAATCTGATTGTCATCGTCGATGATCACACCCTTCGTGGAGATGGACCCCACATCGATTCCCATATATGCCTGTCTCATTTTAACTGCCTTCCTTTCGCTTCCATCATGTCGTAAAATGCCTCCAGCCGGGTCATAAGCCCCACATCCGAGGTCTGTGTATCGCAGGTCAGCACCAGCAGCGGGATCTTATAGCGGGCACTCAGCTGCTGCAGAATAGGCACAATATCAATCTCCGGCGTGCAGTTGGCCGACTTGATATGCACCAGGCCGTGGAAGCCCTGCTCCGCGTAATGCTTGGCCGCCCAGATATTTGCGGTGGAGGTGGGACCCATCTCGTAGGTGCAGTATTCCTTAATCTCCACGTTCAGATTCTTTTCCCCGGGATAATGAATCAGCCGGTGGGTTATATTCATCCAGCGATGCACCTCCACGCCCATATTTGCCAGCTTTTCCTCAACCTCCCGGTTGGAGAAGGGATCCACCGCGGTATAAAACTCCCCGATAATTCCCACCTTCAGCGGGTGCGGCGGCTTTATGAGCGGAACAGAATCAAAGGCCTGTTTTGCTTCATTATAGGCTTTCTCAATCGCGGCTTTTGAATCCGCCCGATACATAGCCGCGATAAAATGTTTATATGCTTTCTGCCAGGCGCCGGTTGGTTCAAAACCGCAGCCCTTATAATATTCGGAAGTGATCTCATCCAGATATTCCACCATTTTAATGGTTTCCATCCCCGCGGAAAGCAAATGCGTCATCTTTGTTTTGGGATTGACACTCCTGAGACCGTTCAGCCACTCTCTCGGCTTTCCGCTCATTGCGTAAGCGTTCAGATTGATAAAGGTACACTCATAGCCCTCGTCCTTTAAAATTTTGCGCAGCAATTCCCCATAATAGGACAGACGGCAGATACCGTTTGGCATGATAATCGTGTCGGCTCCGGCTTCCAGAGCCTCTATGAGCGTTCCCAGTAAGGTTTTAAAAGACGTACAGAGACCATATCCGGGCTGTATTTCTCCCCGATTTTCTCCGTGCGCTGCGTCATCTTCGGCTGTACAATAAACTGACAGTCCAGCCCCTGCTCCACCAGGTACTTAAAGGCGGCGCTGTACTCCGCGTAACGGATCGTGGCAATTTTCTTTTCAGACGACGGCATCCTGCGCACCTCCCTTTTTCATGCGGATGATATCCACAAAGCTTTCCAGACGCGTTTCCACGCCAGCGGTTCCTGTCTGGGTATCCAGCACCAGCTGCAGCACGGGAACTCCCTTGATGCTGCGCGCCAGCATGTCATTTACCATGGAATCCGGCCCGCATGGAAATGCCGTGACCAGCACAATCCCGTCCACCTTATACCGGTGCTGAATAATGCTGCCGATCAGTTCCCTGCTCATCACCCAGCGGCATGTGGGGCAAAGATCCGGGCTTTTCTTCACCGCGGAATCTCTGTCCGTGATGTCCGCACGCAAGGGTACGGTGTCCAAATTCCGCAGGCCCTTTAAAATCATGCCGCCAGCGTACGGATCGTCCAGTATATAGCTGTGCCCCGCGACAAGGATTTTTAATCCATCAGATTTATACAGCTTTTCCTGTTCCTTCACCGCCGTATCCCAGGCCTGCGCCTGCGCCTTTGCCGCAGCTTTATAAGCCTTTTTCGCTTCTTTATGGGAGAGACCCAGAGACTGACCGAGCGCGATATAGGCGTCCTCCTCGGTTAATCCATTCACTACATCCACATTGCAGGTCAGAAATTTCTGATCCGTCTGTTTAAAAACGCAGCGGGTCATATCATAGAGCGCACTGAAACGAACGCACAGCTCCAGGTTTCTCCCCAGGCTAGCTACCCGCGGCACAAAGATATAATCGCAGTGTCCGACCAAAGAGCTGACATGCCCCAGAAAAATTTTGGCGGACAGGCAAGTCTCGTCCGGCGCCAGCCTCGCGCCCTCCTCCATCACGGCGCGGTTGGTCGGCGCGCTTACCTTTACTTCATATCCCAGAGCGCGAAAAAAGGTCTGCCACAGCGTTTTGTACCTGTGGTAAAGCAGACCTCTGGGGAGCCCGATGACGGGCGGGTTTTTATTTTCGGTTTGATTCATGTAAATGCCTCCCCTTTTGACAATAATTTTATTATACACGGTTATTCTCAAGTGAATGTCAACTTAAAAAAGCGGTCTGCCGGGATTCCCGCAAACCGCTTTTGTATGATTCTATTCCTGCAAGATAATCCATACCCTGCTCTGTATGACCTGCGCCACATCCTCCACGCTTTTTCCCCGGCAAAGTAAGCCGCCGTCTCCTCACTGATGATGGCCCAGATATCGCGTTCAATCGAGGTTCGGCTGAAGTTTCCGTTGTAAATGATATCCGTCAGGATCGAAATTTCACTCTCAGTGATTGTCAGCAGTTCTCCTCGTGAAGCTATCTGCTCATCTCCTGCTTCTTTAGCCAGTTCTTCCAGCACCGATTTTCTGACCGGAAAGCCGGGATCGGTAAAACCGGAATATTTCTGGTTGGATTCCCACAACAGACTCTCGATAAACTCCCAGGCTCCCTCCTTATTGCCGCTCAAGCTGTAAATGGCACAGCTTGCGGAACAGGCCTCTACGCCATAGGTCTGCCCGGAAAGCGTAGGATATCCATAGACAGAATATTCCCTGCCGTAAGTATCTGCATAAAATAAATAGGAAGCAAACATTTTCCCATATGTGACTGATTTGTACAGTGTGTTCCGTTCTCTCTCCGCATATGTCCAGTCCGTCGCGTCCGGCCAGCCCGCCTGTGCGTATTCCATGCACAATTCCAATAACTCCTTGAAGGCTTCCGTATCAAAGTAAGCCTCCCCATTCTCCCAGTCAAGGAACTCCTCCTGCCTGCCATACAGCAGAACTCTCAGCAAATTCTCCGGATCACCTGCGGCGCCAAAAAGATCCATCTCCCACTGGTTTTCCTCCATCAATGCCAGGAATGTCTCCATATTCCACTCTTCCACCTCAGCTTCATAATCCGGCTGGATCAGAATTCCTTTCAGCAGAAACTGCGGCACAAACATATACAGCCCGTCGTTTATTTTGTAGGCATCCAGGACATTCCATATGATGTCGTCACTGTACTGCGACTGTTCCAGATACGGCGTCAGGTCCTCAAGATATCCGTTTTTCACATAGGACTCATAATATTCGGAATAGGTCATGTCTATGATGTCCGGCCCCTTGCCCGCAGTCATATCCGCATGCAGCCTGTCGAGATTCCCGTCATAGTTTTTTATCGTCACATAATAGTCTTCATTCTGCTGGTTAAAGGTTGCTATCGCGTTCCATATGACGCTGGTGCTGTCCGCGTTTACTCCTCCCACCATTCCATATACAAGCTCCGTTCGCTGCGAAAAACTCTCCGTCTCCTCCGAAGCATCCATGCCCAAAACCAGTTCCGAAGCATCTTCGCTCTTTGTTGTACAGGCAGACAGCAATCCCACCGCGGCAAAAATGAAAAGCACTGTAAAAACTATTTTTTTGTCCATCCCCTACAGGTGCAGCACCCTCTCCTTAATCTCCTGGGTGCGGCCCTGGTTCCAGAACTGGGTACCGATGTAGCCGCAGGTGCGGCGGGCGACGTTCATTTTGTTCTGGTCACGGTTGTGGCAGTTGGGGCACTCCCAGAGGAGCTTGCCGTCCTCCTCCACGATCTGGATCTCGCCGGTGTAGCCGCAGACCTGGCAGTAGTCGCTCTTGGTGTTGAGCTCCGCGTACATGATGTTGTCGTAAATGTACTGCATAACGGAAAGCACGGCCGGGATGTTGTTCTGCATGTTGGGTACTTCCACATAGCTGATGGCGCCGCCGGGAGAAAGTTTCTGGAACTGTGTCTCAAACTTCAGCTTCTCGAAGGCGTCAATCTCCTCTGTCACGTGCACGTGGTAGCTGTTGGTGATGTAGTTTTTGTCCGTGACGCCCGGAATCTTGCCGAAGCGCTTCTGCAGGCACTTGGCAAACTTGTAGGTGGTGGACTCCAGAGGGGTTCCGTACAGGCTGAAATCAATATTTTCCTTTGCCTTCCACTCCGCGCATTTATCATTCATGTGCTGCATGACTTCCAGCGCGAACGGGGTGGCGGACGGATCAGTGTGGGACTTGCCCGTCATATAGCGGACGCACTCGCACAGGCCGGCATAGCCTAAGGAAATCGTGGAATAGCCGCCGTGCAGAAGCTTGTCGATCGTCTCGCCCTTCTCCAGGCGCGCCAGCGCGCCGTGCTGCCAGAGGATCGGCGCCACGTCGGAGCGGGTGCCCTCCAGGCGCTTATGACGGCACATCAAAGCCCTGTAGCACAGATCCAGGCGCTCGTCAAAGATCTCCCAGAACTTCTGCATATCCCCGTTGGAGGAACAGGCCACGTCCACCAGGTTGATGGTCACCACGCCCTGGTTGAAACGGCCGTAATACTTGGGCTTGCCGGTCTCCGGATCGACATAGGGGGTAAGGAAGGAACGGCAGCCCATGCAGGTGTAGCAGTGTCCCTCTCCGTTTTTGTCAACCTTGTCGCGGAGCATGATTTTCTCTGAAATATAGTCCGGCACCATGCGCTTGGCGGTGCAGGCCGCGGCTAACTGGGTCAGATACCAGTAAGGCGTGCCCTCGCGGACGTTATTTTCCTCCAGGACATAGATGAGCTTCGGGAAGGCGGGGGTGATGTAGACACCCTTCTCATTTTTGATGCCCTGCATACGCTGGCGCAGCACCTCCTCGATTACCATCGCGAGGTCGTCCCGCATCTGTCCCTCTTCCACTTCATTTAAATACATGAAGATCGTGATAAAGGGGGCCTGGCCGTTGGTCGTCATCAGCGTGATCACCTGATACTGAATCATCTGGACACCCTGTTTGACCTCTTCCTTCACGCGGATCTCAGCCACATGGTTGATTGTCTCCTGGTCGGCCTCGATACCGCAGGCGGTAAACTCCTCCGCTACCTTCTGACGATGTTTGTCACGGCTGACCTGTACGAAAGGCACCAGGTGCGCTAAGGAAATGCTCTGGCCGCCGTACTGGGAGCTGGCAATCTGCGCCACCGCCTGGGTCGCCACGTTGCAGGCCGTGGAGAAACTGTGCGGCTTCTCAATCATGGCCTCGCTGATCACGGTGCCGTTCTGCAGCATGTCCTCTAAGTTCACCAGGCAGCAGTTGTGCATATGCTGCGCAAAATAATCCGCGTCATGGAAGTGGATGATGCCCTGCTCATGCGCCTCCACGATGTCCTGTGGCAGCAGGAAACGCCTGGTGATATCCTTGCTGACCTCACCGGCCATGTAATCACGCTGCACGCTGTTGACGGCGGGGTTTTTGTTGGAATTCTCCTGCTTGACCTCCTCATTGTTAAACTCTAAGAGGCTTAAAATCTGCTGGTCGGTCGAATTGGACTTTCTGACCATGGCTCTCTTGTAACGGTAGGTGATATAATTTCTTGCCACGGAGAACGCGCGCTGATTCATGATCTGATTCTCCACCAGGTCCTGGATTTCCTCCACGTTCAGCGCTCTGGTCTGCCCCTCGCAGATCGTGCGCATATTGGCCGAAATCACGGCAATCTGCTCCTTCGTCATCTTCTCGGCTTCCGGCACGCTGTTATTGGCTTTGACCACCGCCGCCGTGATCTTATCTAAGTCGAACTGTACCTCCGTGCCGCTTCGTTTAATGATTTTCATTGCTCTCTCCCCATATATCCTTTTATCTCTTTTCCTATTGACAGGACTGATGGCCTTTCAACAGATAAAAACCCAAAGTAGGAACAGAACAACTGTACTACATCTTGTGTCCATTGTCAATAGTGAAAACCAGATGTTGTAAAATTTAGTTATAATCAATCCTGCCAACCGTTTGATGCCGATATGTGTCATACACCACGATTGCCATACCGTTCTGCGCCGTCATCTGCGCTTCCCCATTTATTTTCACATTCTCATAGACACTGACGGAAGGATCCCGGATACTCAGATTCTCAATCTGCAGCGTGGATTCGCTGTCCAGTTCATATACAAAAACTTCCTCGCTTGAATTGTCCATGATAAACTGAAGCTCTCCATCCACGAACAGCCATGTTCCACCGTTTGGATACTCATTCAGATGAATGCCAAACTGCGCGATTACCGGCGCAATATCCTCTCTGTACTGCCAATAATCCCCGCAGAGCGTCAGAATATACGTCAGATTGCTGCCGTTTTGCACAATGTCAATAAAGTCATCAATGGAAGTAGCCGCGTTTATCATCCTGTACTCTTGCTCCTCGGACAGATAATCCTCCATGTCCCACTCCCATTGCCAGTAAGAATCATCCCCTCTGTGATCAGCCAACTCCAAAGTTTCATGCAGATACTCTCCGAAATATTCTGTCAGCTTTCTGGCACCATAGCTGTTTAAATGGTACTCATTCCAAAAATCCTGCTCATAATCAAGTCCGATTTCATCCGAGAGCGCAAAAAAGTCCAACACCGGAATATCCTGCTCCTGTGCATACTGTTTTACCGCATTATATCGCTCCCAGACACTCTCATTTTCCTCTATATTATAAGGCGTGAGGAAGAAAACCAGTTCAAAGCCCTCCTCTTCGGACAACTCGATCATGGTCTTAAGCCATTCCAGACATTCCTCGCTCAGCTCAGCTACGTTTGTGTCGCTTTGCAGTTCCTCAGAAATTCCCGGGGAACCTCCTGACAGAAATATTTTATAATATCCCCTGCCAAAATGATCAAAATCACTGTCCTCAAAATCATCCTGTTCCAGCTCCCGGTATCTGGTATGAATGATTGGCCAACGCAGGATATGCTGCAGCTGCTCCTCTTCGTCCACTTCTTTTGAAATCAGCTGCAAAGAATTCAAAGAAAGATTCATGGACAGGGTTGCGCGGTAAATATTATCTCCTTCAACCGCCTCTCCGCCGACTTCGTAGGTCAGCGCGTACAGATCGATGCAGACCACCTTCGGCGACTGGGTCTTCAAAAGCTCCTTCAGGAAATGATAGGTCATATTCATATCCTGCGAGCAGCTGCCCATGACAAACGAAGAAATACCATACTGTTCCCACAACACGGCCGGGTTTACGCCAAAGAAAGCGTGGCTGCTGCCCATAAACACCACGTCCATCAGGTCGTCATCCGTATGATACAACTGCCGCACTGATGAAAAATACGGTCCATAGGTGTCCTTCCAGGAAAGAATCTGATAGGTCCTCCCAAGCAGCAACGCCAGTATAATCGCAAAAGCGAGTCCTCTGATCCATTTTTTCATCTGTTCTCTTTCTCCATAAAGCAATCAGCGCGCTGTCAGCGCTTTTTAAAGACCATCATTCTGAAACATTCTGTGTCTAAGACTCATTTTTTACAAGCTCGCTCAGATAATACTCCAAATCCAGATCCCAGAGGTAATAAGCATCATCTCCTCTGTGATCCTCCAGCTCCACATGTTCCTTTAAAATCGCGCCTAAATAACTGCTCACCTTCTGAGCTCCCCAGGCGTTTAAATGCGTATCGTCGCAGAAGTCCTGTTCATAATCAATTCCCACTTCATCCGCCAACACATTGAAATCCAGAAAAGCGATATCATTTTCCTTCGCAAAGGCCTTTGCTGTATTGTAGATTTCCCAGGCGCTCTCGTCATTTTCAAGATCATATGGCATGACAGTGAAAATCAACTCAAAGCCTTCCTGCTCAGATAAATCCACCAAGCTCTGCAGCCATTCCATCTTTTCCTCTCCCAGATCTGCCTGCACAGTATCGTCCAGCAGTTCCTCTGACATAGGTTCAGAGGAAGTTCTGCCCCATTGTAAAGAATACCCTCTGCCAAATACGTTATATTCGATCTCTACAAAATCCTGCTTCGCAATCTCTCTGTAGCGGGTGTGTATGATCGGCCAGCGCAGGATATGCTGCAACTGTTCCGTTTTGTTCTCCACAACCTCCTGTGTCAGCTGTATGGAATTGAGAGAAAGCCGCATGGCGAGCGTGCCTCGGTAAATATCCGCGTTCGCCGTCAGCTCAATCGTCAGCCCGTAGACATCCACGCACACCACCTTCGGGGACTGGGTCTTACACATTTCAATCAGATAATGATAGGTAATCTCCCTGCCCTGAGCGGAACTCCCCAGGACAAAACCCGAAATCCCATACTCTTCCCACAACACCGCCGGATTTACAGCGTCAAAGACATGGCTGGTTCCCACGAACACCACATCCATCAGATCATTACCCGTATGATACAGCTGCTGAATGGAAGAACGATAATCCCCGTAAGTATCCTTCCAGGAAAGGATCTGGTAGGTTCTGCCGATCAACAGTGCCAGTATGACCGCAAAAGCAAGGCCTCTGATCCATTTTTTCATGAATATATTTTTCCCTCCCGAAAAATCAGTTGTACCAGGCTGTGCTGATCGCCTCGTGTCAATACATGTCTGCGTCAGAAAGGCTGCGCCATCCGGAAGCTATTCCATCTCAAGCCAACTTTCCTTCTCCGACAAATACTGGCTCAGATTCCATTCCCGCCGGGTATAGTTGTCGTCTCCCCTGTGGTCCGTTAACTCCGCGGTTTCCTCCAAAAACGCTCCAAAATACGAGGTCACCTTTTCCGCGCCCCAGGCGTTTAAATGCGTGTCGTCACTGAAATCCTGTTCATAATCAATCCCGATTTCCTCTCCAAGTACGTTAAAATCCAGAACCGATATGTCATTCTCCGCCGCAAAGGCTTTCGCCGTATTGTACATTTCCCAAGCGTCCGTATGCTCGGTCATATCATATGGGCAAATAAAGAAAATCAGTTCAAAATTCTCCTGGTCAGACAAATCTACCAGGCTTTCCAGCCAGCCCATCTGGCTTTCGGAGAGATATGCCTGTGTCGTATCGCTGCGCATTGCCTCAACCAGCTTTTCAGAAGACGTCCTGTACCAGGTAATGTAATACCCCAGGCCATACTCGTTCACCTCGTCTTCCACAAAATCCTCTTTTTGAAGCTCGCCGTAGCGAGTGTGTATCACTGGCCAACGCAGAATATTCTCCATCTGATCCTCCTCAGACACAGTTTCACGCACAAGCTGTATCGAATTCAGGGACTGGCGCATAGCGACGGTTCCCCTGTAAATATAAGCGATATCCAGATCCTCCACCTCCAAGGTCAGGCCATACAGGTCTACGCAGACTACCTTCGGCGACTGTGTTTTCAGTGCCTCAACCAGATAATGGTAAGAAACCGCCCTAGGCTGCGCGGAACTGCCCAGCACAAAACCGGAGATACCATATTCGTCCCAGAGTACCGCAGGATTGATGCCGCAAAACACATGGCTGCTTCCCACGGACACCACATCCATCAGATCATCGCACGTATGATACAACTGCTGGATACAGGACAGATACTCCCCGTAAGTATCCTTCCAGGAAAGGATCCGGTAGGTTCTTCCGATCAGCAGCGCCAGTATAACCACAAAAGCAAGGCCTCTGATCCATTTTTTCATTCGCACCCTTCTCCTTTCGGAAATCATCCCATCAACCACATATATCAAAATTCCCCTATTCTGTGGAACCGATTTGCGCCGAAGGATCATTTTGCGCAAGCTCGCTCAGATAATACTCCAGATTTAAATCCCAGAGGTAATAAGCATCATCTCCCCGGTGATCCTCCAGTTCCACGTGCTCCTTTAAAAACGCGCCTAAATAACTGCTCACCTTCTGAGCTCCCCAGGCGTTTAAGTGCGTACTGTCTCTGAAATCCTGTTCAAAATCAATTCCCACCTCATCCGCGAGTACATTGAGGTCCAGAAACACGATCTCATTTTGCGCGGCGAAGGCTTTCGCGGTATTATAACTTTCCCATATATCCGCATTATCTTCAAAATAATACGGCATGATGGTAAAAATCAGTTCAAAGCCTTCCTCCGTTGCTAAATCCGCCAGGTTTTGCAGCCATTCCATCTTCTCTTCACCCAGGTCCGCCTGCACAGTATCACTCAGCAGCTCCTCAGACATGTGCACTGACATATCCCTCCACCACTGCGCGTCATAACCTCTGCCGTACGTATTGTACTCGATCTCTACAAAATTCCTCTCTTCGATCTCACGATAGCGTGTATGAATGATGGGCCAGCGTAAAATATGTTGCAGCTGTTCTTCTTTCGTGTCCACAATTTCCTGCGTCAGCCGTATGGAGTTGAAAGAAAGCTTCATGGAAAGCGTACCCCGGTAGATATCTGCACCGGGATTCATTTCATTTACCAGCCCATACAAATCCACGAAGACGACCTTCGGCGACTGGGTCTTGAGCATTTCAATGATATAGTGATACGACAGTTCCCTCCCCTGCGCGGAACCACCCATCACAAAACCGGAGATTCCATATTCTTCCCAGAGTATCGCCGGATTCACGCCATCAAACACATGGCTGGTTCCCACAAACACCACGTCCATCAGGTCGTCACCCGTATTGTACAGTTGCCGGATACAGGAGTGATATTCTCCATAGGTTTCCTTCCAGGAAAGGATCGCATAGGTTCTCCCGAGCACCAGCGTCAGTACACACACAAAAGCAAGTCCTCTGATCCACTTTTTCATTGGGTGCAGTCTTCCTTCCTAGAAATTGAAATAAATAAACTGTGTGGAGTCAAAATCAATCCCGTAAACGCCGTACACCAGACAGCCTAAAATCAAACCGATGACCGCAGCCCAGCGAAACCACAGATTCTGCCGCATCAGAAATGCCGCCACATCCTCTCCCTTCCTCTCACGGATCAGATCGACCAAAAGCAGAATGAAAAGACCTCCCAGAAGAATCAGGAATTCTGACCGGTCCAGGCCGAACTCATAGAGACTGCCATTGAAAAAGTTCCAGGGATCCCAGGAAAAGAGAATCTGTCTGATAAACGTGACCGCCTCCTGAAACGATCCGGCATAGAAAAAGATCCAGGCAAAGGTTGTTAAAAGAAACGTGACAAGCATCTGTCCCAGATGATAGCTTTCCGCCTCCGTATTAACACGCAGGGCTTTCACAACCCTGTCCCTTGCCGGCTTCGTAATCTGGCCTACCACCTGATAGACACCGTGGATGCCGCCCCAGATCACGTAGGTCCAGCCGGCGCCGTGCCACAGGCCGCTGACAAGGAACGTAATCATCAGATTGATGTATTTGCGCACCGTGCCCTTCCGGTTTCCACCCAGCGGAATATACAGATAATCTCGAAACCAGGTACTTAAGGAAATATGCCACCTGCGCCAAAACTCGCCGATACTTTTCGCAAAATACGGCGTATGAAAATTCTCCATCAGGTCAAAGCCCATCAGACGCGCCGCGCCGATAGCAATGGAGGAATATCCCGCGAAATCACAGTAAATCTGCACAGAAAACGCGAGAGCCGCAAAAATAGCTGCCATGGCACCGCAGGTTTCCACATTCGTCCACACGCCGTCCACATACAGCGCCAGCCTGTCCGCGATCACAGTCTTCTGAAACATGCCCCAGGCCATCAGGATAAAGCCGGACGCGATACGGTCATAATCCCAAAGCTTCAGATTCTCCACATTCCGGACCTGCTTTAAGAGATTTTTGGAGCGCTCGATCGGCCCTGCCACCAGCTGCGGGAAAAAAGAAACGAAAAGCGCGTAACGGAAAAGATTTTTCTCCGGCTTCACCTCATTCCGATACACATCCATGGTATAGCTTAACGCCTGGAAGGTATAAAAAGAAATACCCACCGGCAGGACGATGCTTAAGGATCGCTCCGTCAGCCACTCCGGTATGGGAAGCAGATAATTCGCCGTTTTTAAAAAGAAGTACGCGTATTTAAAAAAGCCCAGAATGCCCAGATTGCAGACAAAGGACAGCGCCACCACCCATTTTTTCGCCCTCTGTGTGGAGCAGCGTCCCATCAGGAGACCGCTCACATAAGTAATCAGGGTCGAGGCCGCGATTAAAATCGCATACTTTGCGTTCCAGCTCATATAAAAATAGTAGCTGGTCACCAGAAGCCAGATATATCTGACCTTTCTAGGAATAATAAAATAAATCAGGACAACTATGGGAAAAAACAATAAAAACTCAATTGAGTTGAACTGCATATCAGCTCCTTTGCCGGTTCGCAATCCTCATAGGGCGCAAACCTTTTTCATAATTTTAATGAACTCTTTTGTCAATCTCCGCGATGTCGATCAGATGTAGCTTTTCCTGCTTATTCTCCAGGCTGGTCACCAGCGCGTTCGCGGTATCCAGGGCCGTAATGCAGTAAACGCCCGTCTCGATGGCGGTACGGCGGATTAAAAAGCCGTCGCGGTGTTTGTTACGCCCCTGGGTGGGCGTGTCAATGACCAGATCAATTTTGTGACCCAGGATCAGGTCCATGACAGTGGGTGATTCCTGATTGATCTTATTGACCTTTCTGGCCTTGATACCCGCCTCCTGCAGCACCTTTGCGGTGCTTCTGGTCGCGTAAATGATATATCCCAGGCGGTCATAGCGCTTGGCGATCTCCACGATCTCCGGCTTGTCCGCGTCCTTGACGGTAATGATCATCTGCTTATATTTCGGCAGATCGACGCCGGCACCCAGGAATGCCTTGTACAGGGCCTCCTCAAAGGTAGGCGCGATCCCCAGACACTCGCCGGTGGACTTCATTTCAGGTCCTAAGCTGATCTCCGCGCCGCGGATTTTCTCGAAGGAGAAGACCGGCATCTTGATGGCGAAATATGGCGCCTCCGGCTGGATGCCTGGCTCATACCCCATTCCGCGAATGGTTTCTCCTAAAATGGCTCTGGTCGCCAGATCCACAATCGGGATACCGGTAACCTTGCTGATATAGGGCACGGTCCGGGAGGAACGGGGATTCACCTCGATTACATACACATCCTCGCCGATAACGATAAACTGGATATTGATCATGCCCTTGACATGAAGTGCTCTGGCCAGGCGGGCGGTGTAATCGCCCAGCTTTTCCTTGACCGTCGGGGTCAGCGACGGCGCCGGATAAACCGAAATGGAGTCGCCGGAATGTACGCCGGTTCTCTCGATATGCTCCATAATGCCCGGAATTAGGATATCTGTGCCGTCACAGACCGCGTCCGCCTCCACTTCCTTGCCCATCAGATATTTATCCACTAAAATGGGATGGTCCTGGGCATAACGGTTGATCACGGCCATGAACTCCTCGAT
>JAJQFS010000091.1 GCA_021200995.1 Lachnospiraceae bacterium
TTTATTTTCAAGGGTTCTCACCTCTTTTGACGTCATCAAGTGTCGAAAACGGGTTATAACATGAGCAAAAGAGATTGGGTTTGCGGCAATCCGTATGTTTTTCCCCTATTTAAAAGGGAAATTTGAATTTGACTTTTGTGTGGGGAACAGGTACGTTTTAAAAAACTGGTTTTATGAGTTGTCTGAAAAAAACAGAAAGGATATGGCTTTATGAAGATTTTACTTGTAAGCCATGGGGATTTCGCGCAGGGACTGTGCACGACCATGACCGATTTTTTTGGAGCAACAAACGTATACTCCGCCTGTGTAACCGCGGAAGGCGGAACAGCAGATCTGAAGGCTAAGACAGACGAATATCTGGCAGAGTGGGGAGAGGAACAGGTTGTGATCTGTTCTGATCTGAAAGGAGGCAGCGCAAATCAGACCATGATGCCCTACATGTCCAGACCAAATACTTTCCTGATTTCAGGGATGAACCTTTCTCTGGTCATGCAGCTGACCATGGAGGATGAAGTAACCACAGAATCTCTGCATGAAATGATGGAAGCGGCTGTCACGGATATGTTCCTTATGAATGAAATGTCTTTTGAAATGTCTGATGACGATGAATAAACAACGATAAAAAGAGATATTCAATTTATACCCTTCTTACAGTATCACCAAATTTAAACGGAGAGGCTTTATACCTCTCCGTTTAAAAATTCCATGGCGTAGGCCGCGTACAGGGCCGCGGAAACCTCCAGCGCCTTTTCGTCAATATCGAAATGGCTGTTGTGATGCGCCGCGCCTGTCTCGGGAATATCCGGATTGGCGGAGCCGATCAGCGCATATACGCCGGGTACGCGGAGAATAAACTCCGCGAAATCATCCCCTCCAAGGCTGGGCGTGCGGGACGATTTCACATTCTCCTCTCCGAAGAGACGAACAGCTGTCTTCTGCGCCTCTGAAGCGGACTGCTCATCATTTATCAGCGGAGAGATGAAATCCTTCCACTCGATTTCCATGCTACCGCCATAGGTCTGCGCAGTCAGTGCTGCCAGCTGTTCCAACTGATCGTGAAGCTGCTGCCTGGTTTCAGGCAGGAAGACCCGGATCGTCCCCTCCAGCACCGCCTCGCTGGCTACCACATTGTAGGCTGTACCCGCTTCCAGCTTGCCAATCCCGATCAGCGCGTTGTCCATGGGACTGACGCAGCGCGTCACCAGCGCCTGCGCCCCGACCACGATCTGGCTGGCAATATAGAGCGCGTCCACGCCCTGGTGCGGCTTGGAAACATGCGCGCTCTTCCCATGCACCGTAATCCGGAACCAGTCCACACTGGCACAGTTGGGTCCGGGCGCCAGCACAACCTGCCCCACCGGCACATAGGACGCCATGTGCGCGCCAAAGGTCCGGTCCGCGTTATCCACCACGCCCTCATCCACAATGATCCTGGCTCCGTAACCGATTTCCTCGCCTGGCTGGAAAACAGCCCGCACGGTGCCGCCGAAAAGATCTCTGTGGTCATTCAAAATCCGCACCGCAGCAAGAAGGGAAGCCGCGTGCGCGTCATGTCCACAGGCGTGCATCTTGCCGGGGACGGTGCTTTTGTAGGCGCAGTCATGCTCTTCTGTCACTGGCAGGGCGTCGATGTCCGCCCGCAGGACGATGGTTTTATCACCGGGCAGGCTGCCCTGAATATCAGTATAAACGCCGGTCACGGCCGTACGGGTATGCGCAAGTCCCATATCATCCAGTTCTTTTTCAATCGTTGCGGCTGTATTGAATTCCTCCATCGCCAGCTCCGGATTCATGTGAAAATAGCGGCGCAGCCGCGAAGCATAGGGAAGAAGCTCTTTTGCCTCCTCTTTCACAATTTCTGTAATATCTGACATTCTGATCATCTCTCCTGTTTTTTTATTCACGGTTACGCAAAAACAGCTCCCTGTTCGTCGTCTTCCTCGCCAGGAAATTCCCCAGCGTCTGTAAAATCGCGGTGCAGACCAAAAGCACCACCACGCAGACATTCACAATATCCTGATGATGCAGGTTCTGACCGTAATTGATGGCGAAGGAGCCGATGCCGCCCGCGCCCACCGCGCCGGCCATCGTCGTTAAGCCGATCAGGCTGATAGCTGTAATCACCGTCACGCGAATCAAGTCCGGCACCGCCTCATGCAGATACACGCGGAAAATCAGGCCGACAAGGCCGCTTCCCATAGAGCGGGCCGCCTCCACCTTGCCCGGATCCACCCCGGCAAGCGCGCTTTCCACCTGGCGGGTAAAAAACGGCACTGTACCGAAAACGAGCGGCACGCAGGCGCCCTTCACCCCGATGGCCGTTCCGACGATCATTCTGGTCAGCGGAATCAGGAAAATCAAAAGAATCAGGAAGGGAATCGAGCGGAAAAAGTTAATCACCAGGTTCACTGTCGAATATACGCCCCTGTTCGGGTGTATGCCGTCCGGTTTCATCACCGTCAGGATTACTCCAAAGAAGAGCCCCAGCACAAAAGAGATCGAACCGGCAATGACAAACATCTGCGCCGTCGCCTGACAGCTGGTGATAAAACGGTCCCAGTAATCCACTACATTCGGCATCAGCCGCACAGCCAGATCATTCATTTTCCAATACCTCCACACTGATTTTCTTTTCCTGTAAATACGCGGCGGCAGCGCGGATATCCTCCTGTGCTCCCGTCATACGGACAATCATTTTGCCCAATGGTCCGGACTGCAGCTGGTCCACATTCGCCAACATAATATTGACGTCCACGTTGAAGTTTCTGGAAATCTGCGAGATCACCGCCTCGGAAGTGCTCTCACCGGTAAATACCAGCCGCGCCAGCATGCCATCTCCGCCGGACGATATGTCCACATCCTCCAGAGAAGTGTTCGCGTTCACAAACTTCCTCGTCACAGGCTGAACGGGAGCAGCGAAGACGTCGTAAGCCCTTCCTTCCTCCACAACCCGGCCCTTTTCCATAACCGCGACCCGTGTACAGACCGCCTTAACCACAGCCATCTCATGCGTGATGACCACAATAGTCAGGCCGAGCTGCTGATTGAGCTTTTTTAATAATTCCAGAATGGATTCCGTCGCGTCCGGGTCCAGCGCGGAGGTCGCCTCATCTGACAAAAGCACCTTCGGATTGTTGGCCAGGGCGCGGGCAATCGCCACACGCTGCTTCTGCCCGCCCGAAAGCTGGGACGGATAGGCGCTGATTTTGTCCTTCAGATCCACTAACTCCAGCAGCTCCACCACCCGGTCATGGATCTGCTGGCGGCTCATGCCGCAGTATTTCAGCGGATAGGCGATATTATCATAGACAGTGCTGCGGTCCAACAGGTTAAAGTGCTGAAAAATCATACCGATGCCCCGCCGGACCTGATTGACCTGTTTCTCAGGCAGGTAGGTGGTGACCGCTTTGCCCTGGGCGTCCGTTTGTGTCTTAGCCAGGCAGACGCCGTTTACCTCCACCGTCCCGGAATCCGGTTTCTCCAGCAGGTTCATACAGCGCACCAGAGTCGATTTGCCCGCGCCGGAATAGCCGATCACACCGTAAATCTCGCCGTCCTCGATCGTAAGGCTCACATCCTGAAGCGCGGAAACGTCGCCGCCTTTCATGAAATAGGTTTTGTAAAGATGCTCGATTCTGATCATGCAGAAAATCCTTCCTTATAAACAGGTAAATCCTCCCCACACGAAACTCCGCATGGGAAGGTCTTCCCTGATAAAGCAAATGGCAAATTGTGATAAATAAATTCTTTACTGAACCGCCGGTCCGGCCAGCTCTTTTAACTCATCCAGCGTGGAAACTGTGGTGGAATAGAGACTTAAAGGCGCTATCAGCGTATCGCCGATTGTCACGATATCATAACCGTTCGCCTCCACCTCGCTCTCCAGATATGCCTTGTGCTGGAAAGAATTCAGGTTGATATCACCGCTGTTTAAGGCTTCGTTCGGCAGGGTGTAAGCGTCAAACTCCACCAGCTCGATATAAATGCCCGCGTCCTCCTGGTCAAGCACCCACTGTACCGCGTTCCAATGCTCATTGGAAGCGCCGCAGACGCCTACCGTCACTACGGTTTTCCCCTCGGAAGAAGACTCATAAGCGTCAATCTCCGCCACGACTTCCTCGCCGTCTGTGAAGTCCTCATCATAATCAAACGCCGGGAAATATGCCTCGCTGTATTTCACCAGCAGGTGCTCCGCCACTGTCTGGGTCTGGAACGCTTCTACGATGGTCTGATAAATCTCGTTATCCGCGTCCTCTGTGCGGGCCACAATGATATTCACATAAGGATTCTCGCCGCCCTCGTCCTGGCTCTCGATAATCAGCGCATCCTCAGACGGGATCAGGCCCGCGGGAATCGCGTATGTACCGTTGATGGTGCTGGCCGCGTAATCATCCAGTGTAGCCGGAAGGGTATTGGCCGTTGTGGGAACGATCTCCACATCATAAATGTAACCGGTGATATCAGAAATCTCAGGCGTATAGCCCGCCTCCGGGTCCACCGTAATCAGGCCGGCCGTCTCCAACAGCTTAATCGCGCGGGCCTGGTTGGTACCGTCATCAGGAATGCCGATTTTAATCGCGTTTGCACTGGGCGCGGCCGCGACCGCCACCGTCTCCTCTGCATCGGCCGTTTCTGTCTCAGCCTCCGCACTCTCCTCCGATGCGGTTTCTTCTGCTTCTGCACTCTCCTCTGTGGAGGTTTCTTCCGCCTCCGCTGTGGAAGAACTCGTGGTGTCCGAACTGCTGCAGGCTGCCAAAGTGAAGATCAGAGTCAGCGCCAGAAGCAGCGCAGTCAATCTGCGAACTGTGTTCTTTTTCATAATCTCTCCTCCTTCTTCATCTGCTCGCCGCCGGCGCAGGACATAGCCCGCGAAGCATTCGCCGGGCAGCTTTCTCTTTCACCTTCTTTTACAGATGATTTTCAATGCATCCTGCTATAAGCGTTCTTAGATGACTGACCCATCATAACACAGACGTAAATAAATGACAAATCAAAAAAAATAAGAGCCGGTTATAGTTCGAAACTATAGCCGGCCTCGCATTCTTTTTACAAGCTTCCGTTCTGACATCTGTCTGCCAGTTAATCCGCCCCTTAGCAGCTGACCTTCAAAAGCTGCGCCTTCCCGTGTATACGAATCGGCACCGAGTCCGCCGGAATAAAAAGGCAGTCCCCTTTATAAAACGGCAGCGACTCCTTTTCCCAGAAAAAAACGCCGCAGCCTTCCGTGCACAGCAGCACCTGGAAGGAATTGCCGCCCGCCTGCATGCACGCCATTTCGCGCACACGCTCCGTATTCAGCAGGACACGGGAAACCTCAAAATATTTACAGCGGCATAAAAGCTCAACCGCCACGCCCGGATGGAATCGCAGGACGCGCATCGGCTGTCTTGGCTCGGTACTTTTGCGCAGATTGGCGACGCGCAGGGCCTTCTCCACATGCAGCTCGCGCGGTTTTCCGTCTTTATCCAGACGGTTGTAATCATACAGCCGGTAGGTCAGGTTGGAGCTCTCCTGAATCTCCGCGATCAGCGCGCCCGCCCCGATGGCGTGCACCTGCCCCGCGGGGATAAAGAAAACGTCGTCCTTCTGAATCGGAACCTTGCGCAGATATTTTTCAGCGGTCCCGTCCGCGAGGCTTTTCCTCAGTGTTGCCTCGTCCATATCATGATAAAAGCCGTAAATCAGCTTCGCGTCCTTTGCCGCGTCCAGGACATACCACATTTCCGTCTTGCCAAGCGCGCCGTTCTCAAACGCTTTCGCGTACTTATCGTCCGGATGCACCTGCACCGACAGATCCTTTTTGGTGTCGATCAGCTTGATCAGAATCGGAAGGCCGTCTTCTGATTTCGGATGCGTGCCCAGATATTCCGGATGTTCATGCAGGATATCCAGAAGTGTCCGTCCCTGAAAGACTCCCGACGCAACCGTGCTTGGCCCGTCCGGATGCGTGGAGCATTCCCACGTCTCCGCCAGCGGCTCCAGAGGAATATTCTTGGAAAAATCATCGTTTAAACGACTTCCGCCCCAGAGATAGTCCTTACCGGCAGGCGACAGGAGAAACGGCACATTTCCAGGCTTCGGCTGATAAACCGGCTCTGGATCGCTCCCCGGCCGTGGCTGCTGTTCCTGCCTTGGCTGCCGCTCCATATCCGTCCGCAAATCGCCATCAGGACTCCAGCTCGAATTTCTGTTTGTCATGCACACTGATCTCTTCTCCCAGCTGAACCTCAATCAGCTTCAGCTCCGTCAACGCGAACACCGTGTGGCGGCAGCCCGCCTGCATGGTAATCACATCACCGGGCTTCACCGGCTGCTCCATGCCGTCTACAATCACCGTTCCTTCCCCTGATATCACATTCCAGATTTCATCGCGCCTGAAATGGCTGTGATAATTCATCCTGTGTCCGGGATTTAAGGTCACCTTGATGGTCAGACTGCCCTCGTCCACGTCGATTACGCGGAAACTCCCCCAGGATTTCTCCGCGAACATAATCTGCTGTTCGATTTTATCCACAATGGGCTTGATATAACTGGACTGCTCCCTGTCGGACACCAGAATTCCCTCCGGACTCGCAGAGACAATCACGTCCTTTAAACCCATGCAGACAACGGGAACATTCAGCTCATTGATGACATTCACATTGTCGCAGGCATCGTTTAAAACGGCCTCCCCGATGGTCGGCTCATCCATTGCCTCCGTCAGGGTGTTCCAGGTACCGAGATCCTTCCACTGTCCGGCAAAGCGCAGGACCTGGATACGCGGTTCCTTCTCCACTACGGCATAATCAAAGCTGATTTTCTCAAGTGTCTCGTATTTGTCAAACAGGTCGGCGTAATCCGTGAAATCAATCAGCTCGTGCGCCTTATCCATCACATATTGCAGTTTATAGGCAAAGACGCCGCCGTTCCAGAGCGCGCCCTGGGAAATGTACGCTTTCGCCGTCTCCACGTCCGGCTTTTCCTTAAAGGTTTTCACCGGACTGACTGTGTCCTTTAACTCTGGAATAATATAGCCGTACTTCTCGCTCGGATATGTCGGTTCAATCCCCATCAGTACCAGATTCGCCTCGCCCTTCGCTGCCTGCTCGCTTAAGCTTTTCAGCGCGATGAAATAATCGTCCTCCACATATGGGTCAACCGGACACACGACAACCGGCTCGTCGGGCGCGACGCCCTGCACATCATGCAGATACGCGGTCGCCAGCGCGATCGCCGGAAACGTATCGCGTCTGTATGGCTCCACAGAAACTCCGACTTCGTCTCCTAACTGGTTATGGATCGCGGAGACCTGCGTTCTGGAGGTCGCGATGGTCACCGCCGCGTCCGTATCCACCGCCTTAATCTGGCGGTAGACACGCTGCACCATGGATTCGTAGCCGCCGTCCTCCGTCTTAAAAATCTTGATAAACTGCTTCGAACGGATATCATTCGACAACGGCCAGAGCCGCTTGCCGGAACCGCCCGACAGTAAAATAATATTCATGCTCGCCTCATTTCCCTGCGCCCCGTTTTTCCGGAGCTTCACTGCCCGAATTCCAATTTTTTAAAAATCCGCCGCTTTATCGCTCCGCCCGCATCGGGTTATTTAAAAAGTCCTCATAGGCCAGGCGGATACCGTCCTCCAGCTCCGTCTGATAGGTCCAGCCCAGCGCGGTAGCCTTACTCACATCCAGAAGCTTCCTCGGTGTTCCGTTCGGTTTGGACGGATCCCAGCGGATTTCTCCCTCATAGCCAATCACCTTTGCCACCAGCTCGGTCAGCTCCTTAATCGACAGCTCCTTGCCGGTACCCGCATTCACCGTCTCATTGCCGCTGTAATGATTCATCAGGAATACACAGAGGTTCGCCAGGTCATCCACATAGAGAAACTCCCGCAGGGGACTGCCGTCGCCCCAGCAGGTTACATACGGTTTTCCCTCCATCTTCGCCTCATGGAAGCGGCGAATCAACGCGGGCAAAACGTGCGAGTGAGTCGGATGATAATTGTCATTCGGGCCATACAGATTGGTCGGCATCACGGAAATATAGTCTGTACCGTACTGGCGGTTTAAAAACTCACAGTATTTCAGACCGCTGATTTTGGCCAGCGCGTAAGCCTCGTTCGTCTTCTCCAGCTCGCCGGTCAACAGACAGCTCTCCGGCATCGGCTGCGGCGCCATGCGGGGATAGATGCAGGAGGAGCCGAGAAACTCCAGCTTTTTACATCCATTCTGCCACGCGGAGTGCACCACGTTCATTTCCAGAATCATATTATCATACATAAAATCAGCCAGGGCGCTTTCATTGGCCGCGATACCGCCGACCTTGGCGGCCGCGAGAAAGACATATTCCGGTTTTTCTTCGGCAAAAAACGCCTCCACCTGATCCTGCCTTGTCAGATCCAGTTCCTTATGCGTGCGGGTAATGATATTCGTATACCCCTGGCGGTTTAATTCCCGCACAATGGCGGAGCCGACCATGCCGCGATGGCCCGCCACGTAAATCTTCGCAGTTTTTTCCATCATAATTTTATATTCTCCTCTTGTGGGCCTTCAGCCTTTTCTCTCTTCTGTCGCCGCTTTCCGGTTTCAGAAGACTGACATGCAGAAGTCCTTCCCGTTTTTACTGTGCTTCCAGCATGGCCTTCTCCCGCTTCGCGAGCAGCCGGTCGTGCTTCGCCATAATCTCCACCAGCTCCTCATAGCTGGTTTTCTGCGGATTCCAGCCCAAAACAGTCTTCGCCTTCGTCGGATCGCCCCATAGATTGTCCACATCGGTCGGGCGGAACCACTGCGGGTTGACGCAGACCAGCATTTTGCCGGTTTTGGTATCGTAGCCCTTTTCCTCCATGCCCGTCCCCTCGAAGCGGAGCGAAATGCCGTTGGCGGCAAACGCTTTCTCCGTAAAATCACGGACTGTATGCTGAACACCCGTGGCAATGACGAAGTCCTCCGGCTTGTCTTGCTGCATGATCAGCCACATACACTCCACATAATCCTTCGCGTAACCCCAGTCACGCAGAGAATCCATATTTCCAAGCTCCAGATGATCCTGCAGTCCCTCCGCGATGCGGCCGGCGGCAAGCGTGATCTTTCTGGTCACGAAATTCTCTCCGCGGCGCTCCGATTCATGATTGAAGAGGATGCCGTTCACGGCGAACATACCATAGGCATCGCGGTATTCCTTGACAATCCAGAAGCCGTACTGCTTTGCCACCGCGTACGGCGAATACGGATGGAAAGGCGTGGTCTCCCTCTGCGGGATTTCCTCCACCTTGCCGTACAGCTCCGATGTGGATGCCTGGTAAACCTTTGTCTTTTTCGCCAGGCCCAGAATGCGGACTGCCTCCAGAATGCGCAGAACGCCAAGCGCGTCCACGTCCCCCGAATACTCCGGCGCGTCAAAAGAAACCTGGACATGGCTCTGCGCCGCCAGGTTATAGATTTCATCCGGCTGCACCAGAGAAATAATGCGGATCAAAGAAGATGAATCCGCCAGATCTCCGTCATGCAGCGTAATTTTGTCTAAAAGATGGTCGATACGACCGGTATTGGAGATCGAAGCGCGGCGAATCACGCCATGCACCTCGTATCCCTTTTCCAGAAGGAATTCCGCCAGGTAGGAGCCGTCCTGCCCGGTGATTCCTGTAATGAGTGCTTTTTTCATGGTTTCCTCCAAACATGTCCTGTCTTTTTAATTGTAGAAAATAGTATGACCTTTTTTCATAGCTATCATCATATTCCTTCATCCAGCGCCGAGTCTAAGGAGGATCTTACCTTTCATTAGCACAATATTGACTTTTTTCTTAAATAATATCATCAGGTGCCTGACTGTTTCCCGCCACGCCAGTTTCTGCGGTAAACGCCTGGGGATACTCCCTCGATTTTGTGAAACAGACGGCTGAAATAATTATTCTCATACCCGCACGCGGCGGCAATCGTCTCCACCGAATCGTCCGTGAAACGCAGCAGCTCCTTCGCCCTTGTAATCCGCACCTGCTGAATGTAGGCGGTCACCGTTATGCCAAACTGCTCCTTGAAGCGGCGCGCGAGGTAGTGTTTACTGAAATAGAACTGCTTGGCCAGGCTCTCCAGCGTCAGCGGCTGCTCATAATGCGCGTCCACATACGCCTTAATCTCCAGCACATTCACCTTCTTCTGCACGCCAGAAGCTGCTCCCGCCTCCGTTCTCTCCTCCCGATCAGGATGCCAGGACTCCTCCATCAGAAGTGTCAGAAGCTCTGTAAGTTTGAAATTCAGCTGCATGTCCCGTGTGTAAGAGTCGCTTCCCGCGATTTCGTAAATTTCGTCCAGAATCGTCTCGTAGGTGCCGAAGTCATCTGCCTGCAAAATCTTCGCACCTTCGTCTGAGCAGGTATCATCCACGTCCCCGTTTATGGTACTCCTGACCGCAGCGCCTGCTTTTTCCGGCCTGAAAACGGCACAGCCAGCCGCATCGCCCGCCTTTTCCGGATGAAAGACAGCATAACCCCCGCGCTCTTTGTATTTCCGATAAATCGCCGCGGCGTTCGGTCCGTGAAAATGGCACCACTTTAACGTCCACAGATCCTCGGAAGACGCCTGCGAATAAGGGCGGCGGCAGTCGATAAACACCGCGTCCCCAGTCTTCACCTCATACCTCACACCGTCATACTCCAGAAAGCCGCTCCCCTTCAACACCAGAAAAAAGAGATAGGACTCCAGGTTGCTGCGGCTGCTGACATGCGGCCGCGCTGCCGTGAGCTGCCCGCACTCCTGCAGATGCAGCAGGGATGAGTGTGCAAACACGGAAGGCGTGTAAATGCGGCGCCTGGATGAGACATATGCATTTGTAAACAGGGTATTGTTCATGGCTGTCCACTCACTCCTCTTCCATAATCAAATTCCGCGATGCCTCCACCACCTTACACACTGGATCGATCGCCTGTCATATGCTTCTGCCCGATCACAGTCAATCGTTTCATACAATTCCAGTAGTTACGTTCCCGCGTGGTATCCGCCTCCTCAATCCGCCGGTCTAACACTTTCGGATCCAGCTTCCAGTCTCCGCGCACACGCCCGATGTCCAGACATCTCGTCACTTCCCGCATCACAAGAGGCTCCGAATTCTTTTTCTCGAATTCATCCATCAGGCACAGCGCCGCTTCCTCATAGGCCGGATTGGAAAAATTGCGTATCTGCGGAAGAAACGCGATCTCGAAAACATGGCTGTCCCCTGTATCCGGCAGATAACAGGCATCCTCCACGCTTTCTTCCACATGCAGATAATAAAGGGCAGCTCTCTCTTTTCCTTCCCTGGGGCGAATAATTCTTCCCAGACGCTGTATCCTCTGGCGCTGCCCTGCCGTACCCGAAAGGACGATCCCAACAGACGCATCCGGAATGTCAACGCCCTCGTCCATAGATTTGCAGGTAATCAGAATTCGAAATTCCCCTGTGCGGAACCGTTCCAGCGTATTGCGGTTTGCCTGTTCTCCCATCTGGGAACGACAGCGCCCCACACGGCCCGGATATTGTCGGGACAAAATCTGATACAGTTCCTCCGCCTGGGCGATCCGCTCGCCAAAAACCATGATCTTTTCCCGCGAAGAAATACGGCGGATCAGCTCCTGCGCGCACACAATACGGTCAGCGGCCAGGCATACGAGACTTTTTCTTTTATAAGTGAGGTTTAAATAATTTTGCGCCATACGCGCGGTCTGGTCTTTTCCTGCGCCAATTTTCCGGATTTGAGCAAACCGGTCCCGCAGATCCATTTTATCCAAAGCGGGAAGCCGTTTTTTCAACCGCGTATAGCAGCGCAGTATTTCCTCGGAAAACGCCTCATACTCCTCCAGCTCCTCATCCCGGAACGAGAGCGCCACATGAAAAAGATCGACCGGACTGACTGTTTTCGTAGACGCCGCTTTTACCATGCTATATGTATAAATCCTGGGGCCGAGCGCCTTCGTAAGCGCCTCTCCATCCGATCCAACAGGCAGCGTGGCGGATAAACCCAGCGAATAGTACGCCGCCGTATCCAAAGAAACTTTTTCCAGGAATTCAAAAATCAGCGCGTTTTCCCCTTTTGCGTAATGATGACATTCGTCCGCGATCAGAAGAACTGTCTGTCCATTTTCCAGCTGCTTTAAAATCTGACGCGCCAGCTCATAACGCGCGGTATTGATCACACTGATCATATACCTGCGGTCTGTCGGGTCTTTGCGTCCGCCGCCCCGCAGGCCGATGCGGCTTTCCACTGCTTTCTCCGCCAGATGACCGCGCAGCGCCCTCGCCCACTGATTCATCAGAGCGGACGTCGGCACCACAATTTTGACAAAAACTTCCTGCCCCAGCCTGTCTTCCAGCGCATCTATCGCGTACAGCGCGAGGCGTGTTTTTCCAGAGCCGGTGACGGCCTGCACCATCCCTCTCGCCCCATAATCCAGCCAGCGCTTCAGGCATTCTTCCTGCCACTGATAAAGCGAATTCTCCACCAGAAACCTCCCGCTCTCCTTGATCCGTAATGGACTGTACCATCATTCACGATCCCCAATCGTGAAACCTCCTGCATACGCACAAAGCCGTACAAAACCATAAATAATAACAATATCTTAACATAATCCTGAAATAAAGAAAACATTCAGTTGAAAAATGTGCGTCCATCCGCTATACTTGGAACAGAATTTCAAATATTTACGAAAGAAGAACCTCTATGAATTATGAAGATCTCTATCAGGCGCTTCTGCCTGACGAAAAATCCCTGAAAGACAATATCGCTTCCCTGCAAAAGCTCCAGAAAGCCGTCACTCGCGAGACAGAAAGCGGGGACCTCAAAAACCTTGCCAAAGACTTAAGCGCGCTTTCTGCGGCCGCCGCGGCTCTGTCCTCTACCATTGAAAATCTCAGTGCTTCCATCGATTCATTCGATACTAAAGCATATTTTGAGAGCGGTGATTTTGCCTCCCAGATGCTGGATATCTGCAAAGAAAGCGAAGTTGACGTTCAGGGCGAATTTCCCGTTTATGAAATGTTCCCCTACCGCGTCCGTCTGGATGTGGAAAACCAGGACATCTACCTGGACAAAAAGCGCATTCAGTGCATGCGTCCCTCCAGCTTTGTCAGCACCGTGAAAGCCGGACAGGAAAGGCTGAAAAAAGCCCGTTTCAATGCCGAGGCCTTTGCGGAAGAGCTTGCAAACGCCTACGATCTTGCCAATGCCAAAAACAACCGGAAACCCGGCTACAACATGTATCTGACCAGCCTTTATAAATTCCTGACACCCATGAGCCGCTTCCGCAAAGATTACGACCTGCAGAGCTTTTCCTACGACATCGCGCGTCTCTATGCGGAATATATGAACGGCACGACCTCCACCAGAAGCGGACGCACCTTCACCTTCGGGCCTTCTCACAATAACCAGAAAGCCATCCGCATTCTCGACGCAAACGGAAGAGAGCAGTTCCTGGCAACGATCTGTTTTTATTAAAAAGCGAGGTAACCCATGTCTGAGTCTAACCAGCCTTCCGCCATCTCCTCCTGCGGAATCGATTTCCTGACCGATTTCTGGCGGGACAAATACCTGCGGGAATACATCCGTGACGGCGGCAGCAAAATCAAATTCGTCACCGGACGAAGCGGCAGCGGGAAAACGCATTTCCTGCGCCTGATGAACGAAATCGCGCAGGGAGAACATTACAAAACCGTACATTTCTCCGCCAAAGATATCTGGATGCATGATTTCAGAGAAATTTATGTGGAGATTTTACGGCAGTGCGATATCATGGACTGCCTGAATGCCGCCAGTCTGTGCGTCATCCGGGAGATGGGCTACGACCCCGCCGAAATTCCCAATGGCATGAAATTCATCGATTATCTCTCCCAGAATGGCTCCGCTGATCCGGTAACCCGCAGGGAAATCCGCTCCCAGCTTCGCAGCCTGTTTCTGGATGATCCTCTTTTGGACAATAATTTCGCTCTGGCCTGCAGCATGCTCACAGGCAGCATTCTCGGTTATCCCATTCTGGAGGAACAGAATAAGGAGCTGCTGCTTTTATGGCTTCAAAGCGACCGGAACGTGAAGCTCTCTCAGCTTCGCGCCCTGGGCTTTTATCCCGCTAAAATCACCCGCTACAATGCCCGCAATATGCTTCGTTCCCTGGCGGAAGTCATTCATATGGGTGGTTATTCCGGTCTTTTCGTGGCGATCGACGATATGGAAATGCTCATCAGCCGCACCAGCCTGGAAACCGTACGCTACACAAAAATGAAACGGGACGATACCTACGAAAGCATTCGTCAACTCATCGATGATATTGACAGTATGCATCACATTTTCTTTGTCTACGCTTTTGACCGTGAACTGATTGATAATGAAAACGCGGGGCTGAAATCCTACCAGGCTCTCTGGATGCGAATCCAGAATGAAATCGTGGGCGAGAGGTTTAACCGCTTTTCCGACATGGTGGATCTGGACCGCCTGGCCGCTCAGGAATATACGCCTGAAGTCATCGTCGCCATTTCGCAGAGTCTGGTTGATCACAGGCAAAACAGAACCATGACTCCTCTGGATGAGGAAAGCGCGAAATCGCTCATCATTCAGGCACGCACTGGAAATGCTGGCATGGCGCAGCTTATTTTAAACGCGATGGAGGTGGAGAATCATGAGTGAGACGAAAACCCTTGCAGCATATGATTTTGAAGCGCGTCACATGATCGAGGCTCTGCGCTCCGGCGTTCCCTCCCGCGCTGTCGGTGCCTGTTTCTCGGAAGCCCGTCCCAAAATCATGAAAGAGCTCTCCTCACAACTCGACCAGGTATGCGAGCATCATAAATCCGGCGGCAAAATCATCAGTGGTAAATACGGTGAGGACAAAACGCACCTTTTAAATACCATATTTGATATGGCCAGCTCCAACAATATGGTCGTCTCCTATGTCTCCCTGAGCAAGGAAACGCCCATGGACAAGCTTTACCTTTTCTATCAGAAGGTCATACAGAATACATATCTTCCCCGCCGCCAGCAGCCCGGCTTCATGCACGAGGTGGAAAATATTTCTCCCAACAGCCCTGTCGCCAATGAAATGCTGCTCTACGCGGCGAAGCATCTGGAAACAGACAAACTCTATTTTCTGCTGCGCTCTTACCTGAATACAGAGGACGCGGACGAGAAATTTATCCTGCAGGCGGATCTGGAAGGAGACTTCATCGCGAACGCGCCTCTCAAAAAAATTTACCGGCGGATTTTTGCTCAGCCGGCCAAATATAATGTAAACTTCACCAAGACGAAGCACTGCTCAGATTATTTCAAATTCATGAGTCACCTCTTCGTGCAGATGGGATACCAGGGCTGGGTCATCCTGGTGGATGAGACAGAGCTGATGGGACGGTTGGGCAAAAAGGCCCGCCTGAACGCTTACCGCAATATGGCCAGCTTCCTCCTCCCCGAACTTTGCCCCGAATCCACCTTCACGCTCTTTGCCTTAAGTTCCTCCTATTCCGAGGACGTCATCGAGGGAAAGCATGAATACGAAAACCTGGAAACCGTCTTCCCCGATCAGCCGGAACCCATCCGCACTGTCCTGGACCTTTTAAATAACGCGGAGCAGCTTCTGCCCCTGACTAAAAATGAAATCAGTGAAGTTCTGCTGAAAATTCAGGATTTCCATGGTCTGGCCTACGGCTGGTCGCCCAGTCTGTCCGCGGACACCCTGGCGCAGTCCACGCAGTCCGGCGGATACCTGTTACGGACGAAGATCCGTGCCGCCATTGAGTTCCTCGATCAGCTGTATCAGTATGGAAAAGCCGGCACAACCGTGATCAATGAACTGGGAGAGGAAGCCTTTGACGAGGATGAAGACATTCCGGTGATTGAGGATATCTGAAAAACGGACATCCGAAAAAACGACAGAAACGATTTCCGGGCTGCGGCGATCTTGTTCTCCGCAGCCCGGTCATTTACTTTCTGAAATAACGCAATCTATTCAAAATCTTTACAGCAATCCCCGGCTCAATATTCCGCCTTCTCATAGATCTGCGCGATGGTCTCCTTCAATTCCTCCATCCGCTCCTGAATTTCTGCCGCCTGTTCCTCGTAGGCTTCCTGATTAGCTGCTTCAATGGAGTTAACCTCAGAAAGCTCCTGCACCGCGTCCGCTGCAGTACAAAAAGAGCAGTCCTCCTTCTCCGCATAATTCTGCAAAGTATCAAAAAGAGAAACGACATAAGTCTCAGAGAGGGAACCGGAGTTAATGCTCGCCATATCAAACGCTACGATTATAGTGGACTTACTGCTGTAAAGTGAGGCCAGCCTGCTTGTTATGGTCGTACCTGAAGCCGTCAGATACGAGTAATCAAAGTAAATCAATCCATCCTCTGTCTGGCCTGCCGTCGGCGAATCACTGTAACCTGTGTATCCAATAAACCCATCCTCAATAAGAAGCTGAATATTCCTTGCACTGCTGTAATCAGAACGCAGGAAGAAAACGCCTGTGTGCTCTCTGCCTATCGACTCCAGATAATCCATGACGACCACTACATTCTCATTTGACTCCTCCGAGAAATCGGATGCATAGAGCATGATTTCCCAATCCTTGTCTGCCGCATCGACGATCGCCTCAATATCCTCCATCTCCATCGTACAGTCAATGACCAGAACCGGCGCGAAACCATACGCCTCTGCCTTTTCCCCTATGTAGGAAAGGTCCGACATGCCAGAAAGGGCAAAGCCAACCATGATATCTGCTTCCGCACTGGTATAGGAGACCCCTGCTTCCAATTCGCTTAATTCTGCGCGCAGCTCCTGCAGCTCTGCCTCATACGGCTGCAGTTCATCCTGTAACGCCTGCAAAGCCGCGGTCTGTGCTTTTTCCTGCTGCCGATTTGTATCGTACATAAACACCAGTACAGCAGCCACCAGGATGCAGAGGATGGCGCAGACGATATTCCTCAAAGTATTATTTTGTTTTCTGTCATCATCCATCCCGCACCTCCGGCTTTCTCCACACATTCAGGTCCATCCGCAGCTATATTTTCATCACTCTCAGCAACTACATTGCTCTCATCGGCCTCACCGTTGGCCTTGTCCATAAGCCGCTCCACCCTAATATGTGAATGTTCAAACACCAGCCGTTTCGTACAGATCTCCATCGCCGCCGGCCTGTGCGTGACAACGAGCACCGTCTGACCGTCCAGTTCCCTGAGATTTTCAAGCAACCTGTGTTCGGTATCCTCATCCAACGCGCTTGTTGCCTCATCCAGCAACAGCACCGGCGCGTTCCTATACACTGCCCGCGCGATTGCAATCCGCTGCATCTGCCCTTCAGACAGACCGGTGCCCTTCTCACCCAGTACCGTGTCGTAGCCATTCGGCAACTCCCGGATAAATTCATCCGCACAGGCAATCCGGCACGCCCACTCTACACGCTCTTTCTGGCTTTTCGTGTATGGAGCTGCATGCAAAAAATCCACCGCCTCGTAGATACTCCCGGACATCAGCATATTGCCCTGCGGGACATAGGAGAACCATTGACGTGTCTTTGAATCAATCTCCACTTCCTGCTCTTCACAATCTGCATAAAGTCTGCCGGATACTGGTGAGTAAATGCCAAGCAGGATTTTCAGCAACGTACTTTTCCCGATGCCGGAAATGCCGGTCAGAGCGATAATCTCACCCTTCCCGATGTCAAAAGAGGCGTCACTGATCACTTCTTCTTCGCCGTCATCATAGATGAAAGTAAGATTCTCGGCGTGGATTCCTGTGAAATCAGGAAGATTCTTTGTTTCACTCTCCTTCGGCAGTTTTTCCAGTTCAATCAGCCTTTCCGCTGAAGCCAGCATGGAATAATACTGCGGCACAACGCCGGAAATGTTAGCAAAGGGGCTTCTGATCTGGCTGGTGAGTTCCAGCACGGCAGTCAGCGTTCCATAGGTAAGAGTACCGTTTAGTATGCCGAACCCGCACCACACAAGCCCAAAGAGGTAGCTGCCCTGCATGACCGCACCAAAACCCACATTACAGATGTTCGAGAACGTCCTTCTTTTCATGCGGGCTGTCTTGTGTTCGGCAGCCTTTTCCTCTGTCCGGCTCACAGCCATTTCTTCCGCTTCGAAGCTCTTTAATATCTGGATGCTCTCCACGGATTCCTGCAGCCAGGAGCGAAGCTTCCCGTCCGTCTCCTGAACTTCTTTATGCAGGCTTTTCATCCGGCGGTGGAAGAGGAATGTCACACCCAGCATCACACAGCCGCCTATCAGGAACAGGCTGCCGAAACGCCAGTCCAGGACCATCAATACAACCAACGCACACACCAGCTGGACCGCCATGGAGAAAACGCCGGGTATCAGGTCTGTGGCATAGTCCGCCACAACCTTCGTATCATTGGTCATACGATTCTGGAGTTCCCCTGTATGGTATACTTTTAAACTGCTGTAACAACTGAACAGAATGCTTTCATAAGCATTCTCTTTCAGCCGATTTTCAATAGACGCCCGAATACTCTCATCCTGCTGCCTTATAATTGCACGAATGACGAGCTGAGCTACATTAATTCCAAAAAATACACCTGTCCACCGCAAAAACAATGCCTGATTCAACGCCACAGCATAATCAACCGCTTCCCGCATGACCAACGCAAGAACAACAGACAAAAATGCACTGATACCTGTGCATAAAGTCAACAGCAAAATTCCTGTCAGATTTCCCTTCACCATCCTGACAATCCAGGCCAGAGAAGTGTCGCCAAGAAGCAGCTTACCGAGCCGCTTGATCTCGGCTTTTACGTTATGCTTCACAAAGCGCAGCGGATAAATCAAATTCCAGAACCACACATATAAACGATAAGAGAAATCCGTCACCTGAATTCCGCGTTCACTTTCTCCACGTTCCCCATGGATTTTTCTCTTTCCGCGCCAAACTGTCTCCATGACACCCTTGACCGCCGACAATGGAACTCTCTCAATGCCAAACGTATTATCTCCGCGAATTAGACACACATCTTCATCAAAGCCGATAATCCGATGTAATACCTGCGTTCCATCCGGTCGAACATAAAGCACAACGTCTTTCTTTTTGGGTTTTCCTTCCAATTTTCGAATCGACACATGGGAAGAATGGGTATAAAGGAGCGGCTGCATACTGGCACCCTTAATCGGTATCACAATAAAGCCAGAAGATTCCAGTTCGTTGAGTCGAGTGATCTGTTCTGTATGCTGCATATGCTCCACCTCTATCACCAGCCCTTCTGCACACTCATTTTATGGGTTTTTATTCCATCATATGCCACTAAAGCTGCTTCATCTGACATATTACACTTCAACCTGTATACTGGTACTTCTGCCATCAGCCGATCTAGCAAGTCAAGCTGTTTCTCAATCTGATCCTCTTTATTCGGTATCAACACCTGTCGAAAAAAATTGTCTATCGCAGTATCGATATCCGCCAACGTGATCTCATTCTCTTTTCCACGTTCTAGCAGACAGACAGCTTTCAATGGCACGATCTCCGCATTGCCCAAACCTTCTTTTCCTCTCCAGGGCGTCCCGCAGACATAAAATCCGCTATTCATATGCCGAATGATCGGCTTGTCACCATTCAAAATATAGGCTCTTTCTCCGAATTCCCGCAGCCAGTAACTGGCATGTGTACTCTTACCCGTTCCGCCGGGTGCTGTGAAAACATAGCCTTCTCCATCAACCGCTACCGCGGCTGCATGAAGTAGGAACGCATCAAAATCTAACATCTTAAAACATACTTTGCGGTACAGGCAGTTGCTTTCGCATTCTGCCATGCTAAACTCACCATTTAATCGTCTGTACTCGGCAAGCACCTCCGCATGAGAAGCACGGACAGTAAACTGCGGCTTATATTTATCGTAGACAGCTTCATGGTCAGAGCAAAACCAAGTGGAGAGTTGGTATTGATGCTCTACGGATAAAACAAGTCCGGCAATAGATAACTTCAAAACAGATATCTCAGGCAATTGCATCACAGAAATCAGTCATCCAGTGACAAGACTCCGATCTCTGCCATGCGCTCCACCACTGCACAGTAAGATGCATGTGCATGCTCTTCGGTCAGATCATATTTCTCCAGCATCCTTGACACCGTCTGCTCTTCACTTTCACCCGCAAGGAGAGACTCCCATACCAGCGCTGCTGAAGAGTTCATCTTTATCATGCCCTTCATTCTTCTGCTGGCGCTGCCTGTCGGAACTGCTACAGTACGTTTTCCCACCTTACACAACACAAAATTTTCATTCATCTTCATGAAATTAATCTCCTACTATAATCACGAAAGCCCGGTAGCTTTTTTGCGTACCGGGCTTCCACTCTGCTTCTAACAAGGTCACCAGCAAGCGACAGATATAGAAAAATTTCATACTTTCATCCGTTTCGCCAACAATACCTTTTAAGATTTCATTCTCATTTATCAGCTTTTTCTGGATCTACGCTGAAAAAGCCTGTACCAGAAGAAGCAACTACATCAACATCCTCCGTTGAGAATTGTATAATCTCTATAAGCGGTTCTTCAAACTTCTCTTTCATGATCTCACGCTCCTTTACATTTGTTTTGCATAAACTGTTTACTCTATACCACCTTCAGTATAAGTTATTGTGTTTGCGGTTCCGGTTACCCGAGTCCCGTCAAGCGTTACCCAGTATGGTGTGATTGTAATCTGCGTACCAGCTTCCAGGCCGCTCACGCTCAAATCATTGTAGATCAGTTTCGCACTTGATGTCACATCACCACCATACAGCTTTTTGGCTGTACTGCCGCTGACTGTGGTGGAATACTTAGTCACCACTACAGAAATGGATGTCCCATTGCTAAATTCATAGTCAAAGCCGACTTCCGCATAGCTCGTACTGTCAACTGCGGCCACTGCACGAATACCTGTAAGAGACCCTCTCGAAGTCAGTGTCGCCGCCTTCGCAACGAGATAATCTGCAGACACATACTTCGCATATACAGTCATATCCCCACAAATATTACTGAAATCAGCGGCAATTGTATAATCCTCATCCGTGAACCATCCCGCAAACACACGATCTGCCTGCCCAACATAGGAGATCGTGTAATCCGTCTCTTCGGCTGCGATTGTCTGCGTATATACTTCACCTCCATCATATTTTGTGATTGTATATACCACTCTTTCCTTGTCAGTTCCCGAGTCGTCCTCCACCAGATAGTCAGAAGCAAGTTCTAAGGATGCAACACTAATGCTATAATCCAAAGGAATGAAGCTGCCTGATTCAATATACAGTTTTGTGGTCGCCTCAACTGTATTATCTTCGTATCCGGTAAATCCTGCTCCCGCATAACCATTCTCAAAAATAATCGTTCTCTCCACCACGCCTGTCACCATCACGCCGTCATTGGTTACAAAGAATGGCGTAATCGTAAACGTGATTGTTCCAGTGTCTTCATCCGCGTAAGCTGCCAGGAAATCCGCATCCATTTTCAAAATGCCTAAATATCCATCCACACCAAACGCCTCGTAACACGTTTTTGTTGTCCCATCATAACCTTCAAGATTGATCGTGACGGATTTATACACGGTATTGCTACTTCCTGAAGCCGCCGTGGTGTTGCCTTCATCCTCGTCAACTTCCACCTCTTCATTATCGATCAGGAAACCATATTTATAATAAGAATCCGAATCAATCCCGATCAGCGGCCAGAGGTTCGTGATCTTATTATCCACATAGGAATACAGGCACTTGACCTGGAAGTACGCATCACTGACAAGCTTGATGTAATATGCGGAAGCATCGTCTGTGCTGTGGACAAATTCTACGCCATTGTTCTCGCCTGAATCCACCGCGCTCGTGCAAGCCTCATCGTAATATAATCCGCCGTAGAGATAACCTTCCGGTACGTATTGTGTCGGATCATAGGACTCAGCATTCGTGTCAATTTTAATCAGTTGAACCGCTGCTTTCCCGTCAGGATAAACCAATGTCACCGCGAACTTTACAATTTCAACCGCGCAGTCCGTCTGGTCATAGGAGCCACTGGTAATCGCAGAGCAATCTGCAATCGTACTGGTCAAATATCCGACGATCGCACGGGAACCTCCGTGGAAGGTTCCGGCGTAAACCGTTGAAACATTAGTGTCCGGGCTGTTCGTCATCAGACCGTATTCCGTGCCAGTGAATATACCACCGTAAATATCAGCCGTACCGTTGGAATTGTACAGACCGCGCTTACCACCCTGGAACGTTCCGCCATTTACAGTCACCACACTACTTGAAGTCGTATTAATCAGACCAGCCGTGGAACCACTCAGAGTTCCGCCATTCACAATAGCCGTACCGGCATTGTACACACCATAAATATCTTTTGTTGTGTCGCCGACCGTACCATCATTGATGATTAATGTACTGTTATTGCGCACCGCACCAACTGTGCTATTCGTACTTGTAAGTGTGCCTCCATTGATCGTTGCTGTACCACCTGCGTTATACAGCGCATATCCGGTATTGGATATGCCGCCTGTCACTGTACCGCCATTTATGGTCGGTGTACCCGTGTTATAAATCGCGTAAGCAGTATCTGCAACAATCTCACCGCTTTCAATCACTAATGTACCGCCATTGCTGATCGCATTGGAGGAACCTGTATTGATAATTTTACCGCCATCGCTCGCTTGAATCGTCAGAGTGCCGGACACCGCAAACATACGCGTAGACATTTCTCCTGTGATCGTGTACGTGGCAAGATTAAGCGTGATATTCTGAGAAGATTTAATCTCAGTCAATTCCTCAACCGTGACATCAGACAATAGGGTAATCACATCCCCAGATTCTGCTGCTGCGATTGCCTCCTCCAGGGTTTTATACATTGTGTAAAGCTCGCCATTATGAACGAGTTGTGCTTCGTAGGTGATATCAATGATCACGTACTCATTTTCAATAATCAGCCCACCAGGAAGCATAGAAGTTCCACTTCCCGTGCCAGAAACTGCCGTAGTCGATGAGCCAGATGTCCTCGTGCTCATCGCACTCAGACTTGCGGTCTGAATCGTTGCTTCTGCATTTTCAACTGCTTCAGCGCTGTCTTTCTCTGCAGCTTCTGTTTCATTACTCTTATCCCCAGAACTATATTTACTTGTAGTCGAGACAACGGTCGTATCCGTATACCCCGTAAAGTTTGCACCGGCATAACCATTCTCAAACGTAACAGTTCTGCTAATCACACCTGTCACCATCACACCGTCCAGAGTCACATAATAAGGCTGAATTGTCAAGGTGATCTTTCCATTTGTATCCGCATAATTGGAAAGAGCAGAACTTTCTAACTTCAAAACGCCCAAATAACCTTCAACACCAAACGCATCCTTGCATGTTGTTGATGTGGATTCATAAGCCTCCAATTCTATTGTGAGTGACGTATAAGCCGTATCTGACGTATTCAAAACATTTGCGTTATTATTAATCAGGAAACCATAACCTGCATAATTCTCTGAATCAATTCCCATGACCGGCCAGAGACTATTGATCTGGTTATCTACATAAGAGTACAAGCACTTCACTTGGAAATAACTGTCAGAGACAAGTTTCACATAATATGTGTTGTTGTCATTCTCATTATATTCAAAATCCACTCCACATTGATTTGTTGCAGCTGTCGATGTTGAAAAAGTTTCTGATGTATATAAGCCTGCATAGAGGTAACCTTCAGGCACATACTGAGTCAAATCATAGGTTCCCGTTCCGCTATTGTAACAAGTGTCTTTACCAACTGTGATTTCCTGTGCCGAGACATCCTCCTCTTCACCCGAATGTACATAATACACAGTGAAAACTTCGTTTTCAGGCAAGCCAATAGAGTAAGTGCCGTTTCCATTGTCTATGTTAGTGTAACCTTCTGCAATCCACCCCCCACTTTCTTCGTAGAGAACAGGAGTGATATCATTTGAATAAGTGCCCCCCGTAGCAATTACACCTTCTCCCACTGCAGCAGAAAGATTGGTTGCATCCGTCATCGTGTAGGTTCCATCATAAATATATGCATATTGCATCAGATAGTAACTCAAACTAGAAGAAGTCGTTTCAGTAGATACATTCATGGTAAGATCGTTTACTACAGCAGGATTGTCTTCGTTCGCCTTAATGCCATATGCCCCACCCTTTGAATGAAGCTTAATCTCACCCCCGGTAACCGTTGTACTTCCACTCTCTGCCAGAATACCATAATACGCTGTCGCTATGTTTGAATCACGTGTACAGTTTACTTCAATTGTTCCACCACTCATTGTAATAGATGAGCTACTACATCCGGTATTTGTTCCAATGCCAGCAGTAGAAGCACTTGCAGGTGAGGAAACACTGATACTGCCCGATTTAACCTCGATGCTTGTATTATCTGCATTGTTATAAATTCCATAAGAGGAATAATATGTTGACGTCTTTTCCACAACAATTGATGCACCATCCAACACCACGCCTGCGTTACTTGTAGTATTGACAACGCACCACAATAACATTTTTGAACTTGTAGATTTCGTCGACGCCTTAATCGTTCCACCATTCAGATTCAATATACCGGCATTTCGAATTGCTGCCAGAAAAACACCTGCACTTGATATAGTTGAAGTATTGCTAGCTATCACCGATATTGTGCCGGTCTTATCCTCACTCGAATCTTTTATCGTCAGCGTCCCATTATTTGTAATCAAAGAGGAAGTCGAAGTCTCACTATATGTTTTGGAAAGGGTATAACCGTTTAAGTCAAGAATTACATTTTTACCTGCAGTAACTGTAAGCACGGAACTTGATGAGTAAGTTACACTTCTTAGTAAAATAATGGTAGCCCCATCAGTTGCAGCGGCTATTGCATCGCTCCAAGAAGCATATATTGTATCTCCAATTTGGAATGTGTCCGTTGCCACGGTAATCAATCCATTAAAATAATCCGACAATTCATACAGTGCCGCATCATCAACCTGGGCCTGCTCATTCTCGCTCAGTGCGTCATAAGCTTCACACGCTGCCAAGAACGCTGCGTAAACCTCGTTTTGTCCATTCAGATCCATTACAGCGACTTCATCCGCTGTAGGGAGGGCATCAATCTGTGCCTGAACAGTCTCAGTTACCGTGCTTTCACTTTCAGCAACCGTCTCTATGCTCTCTACCGTAAATGTCTCCTCGGTTTCTTCCTCGACGACACTAATCTCTGTCTCCGTAAGATCGTTTGTTTTATCATCAAATATTTCTTCTGTCGACACTGCAGTTGTACCTTCGGTCTCATCTACAGCACTTTCATCCTGACCTGTAGTCTCGTCAGTTAAGTTTTCTGTTTTCGAAACTGTGTTTGCACCAGTATCATCTTCTGCTTCCGACACATTAGTTTCTTCCGCATCAGATTCCGCTTCCATCGCCGTAGTTTCATCCTCAACTATTACATCTTCCATCACGGCCTCTACTACGTCTGTATCGCCCGTGATCTCTGTCGCAGAAACAGGAACCACAGTAAGACTGAGCAGCATTGTGAAAGACATAACCCATGCAAGGACTCTACCTGTCTTTTTCCTCAACATAATGAACCTCCTCATCATTATTCATACCTATACCCTCTATGCTTGCCTCTATGCTTCATCCTTCATAATGGGTAGCAAAAAAGTTAATTGTTATTATATATCTATTTTTGGGTCTTGTCCGCAAATCACCGTATCCGGTGATGTTATTCACCGAAAGCGGTGACTGTATTTCGGCTCTTCTCCTGCCCTCGGCAGGACAAACGCTGTTCTCTACCCCGAATCCAAATCTTCCAGAAGATGCACGTAGAGCAAAAGCAATTTTTTCTTTTTCTCCGACATTCTCCGAACTGCTGTAAGTATTTCCTCCTCATACGCTACATCTATTCGCTCGCCTTTTGTGCCCTCCCTATTCGGCGGCAAAAACAGTTCATACGTATCCACCTCCATGGCATTCGCTAAGATATCCACCGTATCAATGCAAGGAACACGTTTTTTATGCAGCATCTCAGTCAGCGTGGTTTATGAAATGTTTAAGTTATTTGCAAGTTCCTTATAGCTTAATGCATGTTCAGCCCTATATTCTTCAATATGCTGAATCAATATTTCCTGTGAAGACCGAGTATCCATAATGAATCCTGTTTCCTGTCCTTCTATTTCTGGCTCACTTTGACCAGCTTGCCGTATATTTGAAAATCATGCCACTGTCTCTAGCGTATCCGTCACCTTTCCTGCCTGGTTGGTTACCCATTTACAAATCGAAAAGAAGTTACTTATCCGGACCAGTTCCCGGAAAGCGCCCGCAGGGATCTTTTTCAAATCCTCTGATTCATTTTCATACAAACGCACATTCCCACACATCCACTCCGCTGTCCTGGAAGACTTCGTTCAAACGAACCCGCAGGTCATCTTTTGTGACGCCTTTCTTCAGCACCACCTGCAGGAATCCGCCTCCTCCGGCGCCGCAGATCATCTTGCCGTCCACCAGATCGTCAATAACTGTGAATATCTGGTCAATGCAGGTGTTCGTGCTGCCCGCATCGATATGCTGGCTCTCCTGCCAATGCTCCGTCAGAAGACTTGCGAAACCGTCCACGTTTCCCTTTTCCAGTTCAAAGCGCATCAGAACAGCTAATCTCTGGATTGCGTCATGGGCTTTGATGGATGTCTCGTCATTGCAAATATACTTCCCGACCACATCCCGAAGCAGATTTCGTGCCAGGCGCCTCTGCCCTGTGTAGATAAGTGCAAACCTTTCATTCAGCTCGGTGATCGTCTCTTCGCTGATAGCAAGTGGTGTGCAGGTAATCTTCTGGGAAAGCCCCGGCCGGGTCGTGACCATTTTGATGCCCGGCACGATGCCGCCGACCTGATCCTGCCAGCCGCCGCCTGTGGACATGAGCTGCTCCATGCAGAGCACCCGCTCGAATACTTCCTCATCCGTCGGCTCCTTCCCCATCGCCATCAGCAATGCTTTCACGCAGGCTCCTGCAAGTATGGAGCTGGTGCCAAGACCGCTGCCTTTCGGAATATCGATCACCCTTGTGTTCATATACATACCACCGCCAAGGCGCTCACACAATTCTGCCACAGAACCTATCTCAGCAGCGCCTTTCGCAGCATCTGCTCCGGTGCCTTTCTTCGCATCTGCCCCATTCCTCTCTGTCGATCCATTCCCCTTTGTCGCTCCGCTACCTTCTGTCTGGTCCGTTAATGTATTCACACCTGCGGCCGGTATCACCCCGCAGGCGATCAGTGCCGCCTTGTGCAGCGCAAACGGGTCAGACGGATTCCGGCAGTCCTGCAGCTGTTCCAGGCTGTCGAATTCCTTATAGCTTCCAATGTCCGTACTCGCAAGTGCGATCACCGGCTTATCTAATCGCTTTACTGTCGCTTCAATCGGCAGTCTTCCACGGATGGAAATAGCCGCGTTCAGCACCGTTCCGCCGTTTTCCATGCAATACGGAGGGGTGTCGCTCCATCCGCCGCCCCAATTCACACGAACCGGAAGGCTGACAATCACATCCCGTTCCAGATGGTATTCGGTAAAATGTACGCTCTCCATTGCCGCTGCCAGTGTCGCGTCGCAGATTGTACCGAAGCACAGGTCGCTATACTTGTTCTCGTCTGTTATTTTCCAGAGATAGCTGTATATGCGGATCAGCCGACTGAATTCTTCCAGCTTATTGATGTCTTGCTTCTTTGCCCGGTTTAAAAGATATTCCACCGTGTGACGGTCGATGTCCGGATAAATTTCCGCAACCCTCTCTGCCGGAACACCGTTCTCAATATTCTCAAGGATTGCCTCCGCTACCACCTGCTCGTACAGGTTCTCCTGCCACGGAAGGATTGCCGTTACATCTGCCTGGTTAAAGCTGTCCCTGAGGCTGAGGAACTCTCCATTTCTGGCCACATCATTTCCATCAATCCGCACCCGGTCTTCGCCATCGGCCAATCCCAGTGCCAGTGTCGCCTTTACCGCTTCTTCTATCGTATCGCACACCGGATACAGCTTCGCTGTCCACAGTACCTCTCCGATCTCTTTCCCGAACAGCTTACTCTCTTTCGGATTATCCTCTGCGCCATACATCCGGCAGCCAAACTTTCCGTTCTTCAGCTTCAAGGCGTGAAGCACCGCTCCATCCGGCACCGTCTCCCCGTTCAGAGTTGCTCCCGAAATCACGCAGCCTTTTCCAATGACGCTTCCCCGGTGAATACGGCTATCCTCGATATAACTGCCTGCTCCTACGCTCGCTCTCCTGCTAATGTAGCTGTTGCTCACAGCAAAATTCTGTGGTGCCAGGTTTGAGTTTACGGTACCTGACCAATCTAAAAATCTATACTCCTCCATTCCATCCGTCATCAAATGCAGCAGTTCCCTCGTTGTCCCGAAATGGATGAACGAAGCTGGAGAGAGACGGATGAGCTTCATGGAATACGGTGACAGCACGTTCCAGAGCGCTGTCCGACATTCATGCAGCTCATCCGTAAAGCTGCCTTCTGATTTTTCCTTATAAAACTGCTCTAACGTGGACTCCGGCGCCAGCGGATAGAGGAAATCTGCATAGAAGGAAAGACAAGCATCAGGATTCACGAACTGATGATACTTCTCTTCCGTATCAATCAGGCTGTATAGATCCGCCAGGACATCCGGCCGCAGAATCACTGCGCCTGTGTCGATATCCACCATGCCGCGGCTGTCCACAGCGCCGCAGCTTCCGAGCGTTTCCACGGTCTGTTTGTGCAGGAAACGGCCAACGTTCCCGTTCTCATCCTTCAGATAGACACCGTGGTTTTTCCCGGTCTCGACCTTCTCCTTAATCGAAAGTGCCGCCGCCCCCGCACCGTAGAAATCAATCTGCAGGGCGTTGAATAGAAGCAACACATCCCCGGAACAGATCAGCATCCCCTCGCTGATCCGACTTGCCACCGTACTCATGCCGATTAGAAACTCGTCAAACAGCGTCGAACGCCGCCCGCCCGGCAGAAGCCTCGGAACCGGCGAGAACAGTTTCCCACAGGCGGAATACTGCGGCACACGTTTGCTGTCTCCGCCAGAATGGATGACAAGAATGCGCTTTCCATCTAAGGTTCCCGCATGAAGTTTCACATACCGAATCGCTGAGAAAGTCGCGCCACCGCTGCCGACTCTCTGGCCGCCCAGGTCCGGAATCACCGCATAGTGCGTTCTGGAAGGGATCTGATGATTCTTCAATCTGTGTTCAATCTGCATCTCATAGGACTTTGCCTGGTCATCATTGCTCGCCGTCAGTATCACATAGTCCCACACAGCTATCTTTTCATTTGTCAGTGATTCTATATAATAATCGAGAGCATCCCGATAAGACTGCTGCTCGAAAAGCGTCGTGTATTGGTTCATACTCCCCTCCGTTTTATTTCAAGCTTTTCATGATACTTCGCGCTTCATCACAGGCTGTCCTGGTTCCCGCCAGTATCGAGCATGGCTTTTCCAGTGTAATCGGCTCCCCTTCCACCTGCCTGATCTCGCCGCCTGCCTCTTCAATGATTACTGAAGCGGCCG
>JAJQFS010000050.1 GCA_021200995.1 Lachnospiraceae bacterium
TATAATAAAACCATTATGATACCTTTTTGGCATGAGATATGCATCGCAGGAGGAGTCCTATGGAATTAAGACATATCCGCTATTTCCTGGCGGTTGCCGAGGAAATGAATTTTACCCGCGCCGCGGAAAAGCTGTGCATCGCACAGCCGCCCTTAAGCCGTCAGATCAAAGATCTGGAGGAGGAGCTGGGCGTCACACTTTTTGTGCGCAAGCCCCATGCTCTGCAACTGACGGAGGAAGGTGTGCTGTTTCACCAGTACGCCTTACAGATCATGAACCTGGTGGACCGCTCCACGGAGGAGATTCATGAAATCAAGGGAGGCCTTTTCGGAACACTCTATCTGGCAACCGTGGAAGGCAGTGCCCCGCGCCTGCTTTCAGAGTGGATCGCGGGCTTTGGACAGCTGCATCCGAATGTGCAGTACAATCTTTGGAACGGAAATTCGGACGATGTGATAAATCGTGTCATGAAGGAACTGTGTGAGCTGGCGGTTATTATGGAACCGTATAACGCGGAGGGCGTGGAGGCTTTGCCGGTTTTGAAAGAACCGTGGGTTGCCATCCTTCCGTCAGGACATCCGCTTGCACAAAAAGAGGGCGACACACTTGAGGCCAAGGATCTTTTACCTTATGATCTGATTATTCCTTCATGTTCCTCGCGACTGGATGAGATCAACAGCTGGTTTGCCGATACCGGCAGTCTCCCGACTATCCGCTGTAGGATGGTGCACATGCTGACCGCCTATGAACTGACGCGCCAGGGTGTGGGCATTTCCATTTACCCGGCGGCTTCCGGAAGCCTGTCCTGTTATCCGGATGTCTGCGTGAAGGAGATCATAAAGCCCGCGGTCACCGCGTCCTATGTGCTGATCTGGAATAAGAGCCACCAGCTGTCTCACGTGGCGCAGGAGTTTGTGAATTTTGTCAGGAGACAGCTGTGAACAGCAATCAATAGAAAATTCAATCATTGATGTACACGATCGCGTAAGGAAGGCTGTTTATGCAGCCCGCGATCGGCGCGATAGTAAACGATATATAGTCGCTTAGCAAATATACAAGAGAGAAGGAATAAATCAATGGCAAATGGGCACCTGTTTTTTCAACTGAAAATGATGCGGAAAAATTCAAAGCCTCCGATCTGGAGAAGAGGACTCGTCCCTGCGAATATTACATTCGCACAGCTGGCTTTGATTCTGGAGGAAATGCTGGAACTTCCGAAATCAGCCGACTATGAGTTCGAGTTTTATCAGAAAAAAAGTGAAATTCTCAGAATGGCATGAAAATATGCGCAGAGGGGATTATTATTATGATTTCCGCAACGCGCCGGACCATTTTGTCAACGACTGGCTGAAAAAGGAAAAATGGTTTACGTTCCGGATTTGCGAAAGCGGGGAAAGTCTGCCGGAGTACCGGGTCGAGATTGAGAAGGAGGCGATAGACCCCAGATTTTCTGACAGTGATCAGCCTGTTGCATGTCCTGTGCTGATGGTCACGAAAAAGCCGGACAATGACAAATTCTGGACAGCATCCTATCCGGTTAATGACCGTTTTCAGGAGTTGTACCATCTTGAAAAGCGAGAGGCGGAATATCATTATTTGAATGAACTTCTTGAGAAAATCTATGAACTGAAGAAGGGGTTGAGCTATTGCACGGAAATGGTCAGTCGCGACACACATACGAAGGAGTCTGCTTATCATGCGATTCAGAATTATGCAAAAGAGTTCAAGTCATACAGCAGCAATATTTCAGATATTTCCCTGAAAGAAAGTATGAGTATGGATGAGAACGAAGCCGTGGAAACCTACAAAGGTCCGGTTGTGAAGAATGCTGTCATGCCCCGGCAAAGATCCACAGTGGAGAAAGCGCTGTTGATCTATACACAGAAAGAACTGTTGGAAGATGCGGAGGATTTGGGTTTACAGCTCGCGGGAAAAAGCAAGGGAAAGATTGCTTTTGAAATAGCCAGATATCTGCTGGACCCGGATCATATGCGGGGGAAACTGCTGGAATTCAGTGAGGACGAACTCGATGCTTTTGAAAAGCTGATTGAAAACCCTTTCATGAAGCCATCAGAAGAGGAAAGGGATCATTTGGAAGCACTCTGGGATCTGGGCTATGTAACGGCATATATGGATGGCGCTTACGAGGTGCCTGAGGACGCGGAAACCATTTACAATATCATAAAAAGGAACGGATACCGGGAGTTTCACAGAAAGGCGGTCTGGCTTGTTAAATGTCTGAGCGTATTTGCCGGGTTTTATATGGCTGCGCCGATCATTATCCTGTATCGGATGTATTTAAGAGATCAGTCCCTGAAAGTATCATATGCGGAGTTTCTGAAGCTTCTTGATAAAATACCGGAGGATTTGAACTCTTGTTTTATCAATGGAGAACTGCTTTTGGGCAAGCCGATGCGTGAGGATGACATGTATCGGGAGATGCGGGAAGTACAGGAGGATGTAGAGTACTATATTCTCACAAAAGAAGAGATTGAATGCCTGGCATGGGAAGGATATCCGGCTTCCACAGGAGAATACCTGGAGCTGGAACAGTATTTCAGGAGCACGATGGGCCTGGATGAAGATGACAGTCATGCTCTCTGTCTGACGGTGTACATGTATTTCTCAGCAGGCGCGATGCCGGAAGATTTTCTTAAGGCAGCGAAAAGTGAAAAACTCCGCTTACCCGGCGGGAAAAAGGAGAAGAAACTTGAAAAGCTTCTGGAAAGGGTCAATGACCATACCCGTATGTTCATGTTCAGAGGACACACGCCCCTGGAAATGCTTGAAATGAGACCGGAATTGTTTGCGGATACACCCGCGCCTGTACAGTCAGTAGATAATAAAAGCGGGTTGTCTTCATCCTCTCCTTCGGACATTCAGTCGCAGAAAAAACTGGAGCCCGCAAAGAAAATCTATCCCAATGATCCCTGCCCCTGCGGCAGCGGGAAAAAATACAAGAAATGCTGCGGAAGGAAATAAGAGATATGGCAAAACAAAAGGAAATCAAAACCAATGCGATGCGTGTGCTGGAAACGATGAAAATTCCGTTTCAGCATTTTACATATGAGTGCGATGAATTTGTGGACGGCCTGCAGATCGCGGATAAACTGAATCTTCCCTATGAAAAGGTATACAAGACTCTGGTGACGGTGGGAAACAGCAGGAATTATTTCGTGTTTGTCATTCCCGTGGCGGAGGAGCTGGATTTGAAAAAGGCGGCTCGTTCCGTCGGGGAGAAAAGCGTAGAGATGATTCATGTGAAGGATATCAATCAGGTGACCGGCTACATCCGTGGCGGATGCACCGCTGTCGGCATGAAAAAGCAGTATGTGACGGTCATTGACAGCTCTGCCCTGAAACAGCCAACCATTATGGTCAGCGGCGGGCGGATCGGTTCCCAGATTGAGCTGGCACCGCAGGATCTGGCAAAGGCGGCGAAGGCGGAGTTTGCGGAAGTAATCAGGTGAGAGGTATGATTGTCCATCGATTTCACGTATAAAGTTCATCCGACAAAAGAGGAGGGCAGGGAAACACAATGGCGCAAAGAACAGTCTGTCTGTGTGATGGAAAATACATAGGCATAGAGACCATATATACAGTCGTAAATGGGCAGCAGATTAATATCCCGGAAAAACTTCAGGAACTTAGAAGGAAAAGCCGGAATAACGAGCTCTTCTGCCCCTGCGGGTGCGGTTCCAATCTGATTCTGGTGGCCGGGGATAAAAATCTGCGGGAGCAGCATTTTCACATAAAAGGAGGGGAGCCTAACGCGGGATGTACTGCGATTACGGAGAGCAGAACCTCACTGCATTCCAAGATTGTGCTGAAATGCTGGCTGGATGAAAAGCTCAGGGCTGCGGATATCGAGACCCGCGTTCCGATTTATGCTGTTGACGGCGTGGAGAGGAAGCATGAGTTTACTTTTCTTTCCAGGGAAAAGAGAATCGCGTTGAGCTACTGCCGTGACAGGGCTAATTTGTCAGATGAGAAATTTGATATTCTGGAGAGGAATAGTCAGGGTATTTCCGTTATTTATGTCGCGGACACTTTCAATGGAAGAAATGATGGACAGTATCCGGAAGGACTGATGAAAATCCAGAACCGGCAGGGGTATTGTCTGCTTCTGGATATTAAAGGAAAAGAGGGTACTCCTTCCATGGCTTCCAAGGGCAGCGGTTTTCAGCAGGAGAAAACCCGGCTGGAGAAAAACGGATGGAAGGTGGAAAATTCATATGAGAAAGCATCTATGGAAGCGGTCTTCTATGCACAGGATGGAGATGGTCTGTGGCAGGAAAATTCCATTGCGTCAGGAAAACTCGGAGACTTTAATATTGATGAAAGCGGAGATGTTCTGTTTTCAGGAAAGCTGCTGAGGCTGTTAAAGGAAAGGGCGCTTTATCGGTTTCAGCAAAGGATGGATGCGGAGAAAAAGCGCCGACAGGAAGAGCAGGCCACTTATCAGAAAAAGCTTTTGGCCGAGCAGGAAAGGCAGGCTGCTTATCAGAGGGAGCTTCAGGCCAGGCAGGAGAGACAGAGGGCTTATCTGAAGGCGCTTCAGGAGGAGGAAAGAAAAAGACAGGAGCAGGAAGAAAAGCAACTTGAGGAACTGCATCGTGAGCTGGAAGAGCAACAAAGAAGGCAAAGAGAGGCCGAAGAGCGGTTCAGGAAGCTTAAGGAGGAAGAACGCCGCCGCAGGGAGAAAGAAGAGGCAGAACGTCTGGCACAGGCACGTCTGAGGGAAGAAGATTTTCGTCGGAATATGGAATCCGGTTTTGAACAGCAGGAGCGGCAGGTTCGTGATTCAGAAGGAAACCGTTGGATTAAGTGCGAGTTTTGCGGAAAAATCGCAATGGAAAGTGAGTTTGTGACTTATGGCGGATCGGGGCGGATTAACCTTGGAACCTGTAAGG
>JAJQFS010000030.1 GCA_021200995.1 Lachnospiraceae bacterium
CTGCCACGGCGATACTCTGAACTTTGGAATTCCACCAGCTGCTGACAGAAGGATACAGGAGCACACACAGACCTATGAGAAAAATTAACACAATAAAACCGGTTGGAATTTGTTTTCTCTGCTTTGACCGTTTTTCCTTTTTCATTTCTCATAGGCCTCATGCAGGGCCGCCTTATAAGCCTTCATTACTCCAGTTCCTCAGCTATGACGTTTCATATAGTTCATACCTATTACAGCAATATTGCAAGCACAATCGCGGAAAAAGAGTTTCAACTCAAAATCTCCGAATAAATTTTCTACGCAAAAAGCAAAGCAGACGCTTCTGTAATCCCTTCAAGTCCATTTGTTCATAAGGGCCTGTTTTTCTGTTCAGGCCCTTATGAAACCCACTGTGTATAACTTTACGGATAGTAAATCTTTCCCTCTGCTTACTCCGCGCGCATCCGTCTTCTGGTGATCAGAACTACAACCGCGCCGAATACTAACAGGCTGCCGATAATATAGAAAGCTGTTGTGCCCATACCGCCGGTAGTAGGAAGACTTGAACCAGTACTGTTTGTTACATTAAATGCATATAGACTATCACTATTTGAAGACAATGTCTCTTCCGAACCATTGCTTCCGATTTTGTAAGTTACTTTCCAAACGCCTTTAGTATTCATCGCAATTGTTACATATATCTTGTCTTTCAGCAGATTGTAACCACTGGGCGCAACCAACTCGGTAATTTCATAGGTTCCTTCTCCCGGACCCTTAAAAGTCAGGATACCATCATCGTCCACATAACCCTCGGCAACAAAATCAGAGTTATCAGTATCCTTCGTTACCACTGTCACCTTGGTATATTTCGTTGTGGTATCTTCATATTTACTTGTGTCTGTGAGTGAAGATGGATCGATTGTTGTATACGTGCCGTCCGTCAGTCTCCAATATGTACCGTTAGTGTTATCTTCCTCGAAAATTTCACTGTTTACATAGACAACATTCAGTGCATTCCCGGAAATCTGAAATTTTGCACCTGTTAAAGTCTTTGTATTATCTTGAGCATCTACTTTGGTTATCTGAATTCCGGTTACATATGTTGTGGTCACTGTCACCGGCGTCACTCCAGTCGGGTCATCATCGCCAGGCTCATCCGGATTATCAGGATCGCCATCCGCATCATCTGTCGGATCATTTGAATAAGTCAATGTAGCAGAGTTTGTATTTCCGTTAGAAGTGTAATCGCAATCCTGATTAATAGTCGCGGAGTAAGTGACTGTAATAGTATCACCCACGGAACACACTGTTGTGTCAGAGAACAGCTCCACAGCACTCTCTATCACAATTTTGATTGTCGTTACGCCATCAGAATCAGTGAAGTCTGTTACATAGAAGTAACCCGCGCCACAAGAATTATCATTGGTAGTGTCTTTAACCAATGCTGTACTTCCGACAGTAACTGCCACATCATCATTGAATGTCAGGCCTTTGGACATGGTATCATTAATCACAAAGAAATATGTTACATATCCTCTCACATCCGGTACGATGGATGTAAGCTTGAAACTAACGGAATCACCGATAGAACCATTTGTATATGTATCATAGGTTGTTTCATCATCCGAAACTGTTTTTTCCAGCGTGGGAGTTGCAGCCTTTGTGTTAACTTTCGCACTTCCAACCACCTGAAGCAGATATGTAGAAACTGCTTCAGAACTGGTAGTGGAACTGTCAGTCACAAGGTAATAGCCATAGTTCAGGCCACTGATCGTGTATGTATATGTACCGTCTGATTGTTCACTGCCACTTGATGTACTGCTGCTATTCGCTGTGTCAAGATATTTAGCAACTACCTTCGAAAAAGCAGTCACGACCGCACTGTCATTTTGACATTCTGTCAGGACATTCGCAACTGACGCTGCATCTGTACAATTGGAAAACGGAGTATTTGAATCCACACTGATTGCTATAATAGCATCCAACAAAGTAAGCGTATCAACCTCTTTTGTTGTATTCACTCCTGTGCCCCATTCCACACTTGATAAAACATATGGGGATGCAGTAGTTCCTTCACCAGAAAGGGAGCCACTGAAAATCTGATATGCGCTGAATATATGCGCATCAGACTCTACGCCCTTAATCGTAATACTGCCAGTATCATCAGCCAGCGCCGTAACGCTCAGGCCCATGACCATGACCAGTGCCAGCAGAAGGCCGGCAAGTTTTCTTACCTTTTTCATGTTTTTCTCCTTTTCATAGAAATGAAATTTTTGCTGTGAAGGACGTTCTATCGCGGTTCACAGTCTTTTATATGTGTCCACCCAGGGATGATAGGGAGTCGGCGGGAATCCCCTGTTTGTGCAGAGTGAAGGGTCTGCGATGAACCCACCAGGACGGACAAGTTTCTGATTACTATCCTCCTCCGGACTTATCCGCCCCTGATACGCTCCCTTCCCCGCCTTTTTTGTCTATACATCAACCAGGCTGCGCTGATTATAAACGTCAGCCCGGTAGTGGTATACAGAATTGTGCCCATGCCACCTGCGGAGGGAAGCTCATAACCAGGGGTGTTGTAGACAATTAACCTGACTTGGTTTGCAGCTCCATCAATCTCAGCATAATCAATTTTATCGTTTAAAGAGAGGTTTCCTTCATTATCAATCGTGATTGAGATATCAGCCTCCAGACTATTGTATCCATCCGGAACCACAGCCTCGTACAAATAATATGTGCCAGGAGGCAAATCCAAAAAACTAAGTGTTCCCTTATTATTGGACGTACTTTTACTCGCATCTTCAATATCCTCAACCCACGATACACTACCTGTCTCATATTTGTAATAATACTTTACATCATCACCCGCACTGTTTTTTACTACTCGATACAGATAAAACCCAGCGCCCTGCATAATTTTTTCCGTACCTGTTTCCTTTTTGGTGATAATGAAATCGTAGACCACCGCTTTCTCATTTTCCACATTCAGCTGTAGCACGTTACTCTCGTCAACCGAAACCAGCCCGTTATTATCTCCCGACACCAGTTTCAGCGAATAGGATATATTGCCAGTGCTTCCGGTAGCGGTAATCGTAAAGACAATTGGATCACTCAGCAGAGCATACTCATAAGGAGCCTCTGTCTCTTCCAGGTAATAGGTGGCGTTTCCTGTCAGGCCATGCAATGTAATGCTTCCAGTTGAGCCTGAGATCAGTTCCGTTGCATCACCCTCCGATGATTCCCAGCTTGTTACAGGATCTGCGTTTCCAGCCGAATCTTCCGTATACTTATAATACAGCGAATTTCCTGAAGTATCATACTTATAGAGTTTGAATACAGCGTCAGCCAGAACTCCTTCTTCATCATCATACTTTACTACTGTCACATCCGTGGTTTCAGCCGGAATGTTTTGCACAGAAATCATCAGATTGTTGGTATCTGAATCGTTAACCGTTACATATGAATTTCCGGCAAGCACTGTAATCTTTCCATTGCTTGAAAGAGTAAACTCAATGACCTGAGACAGCGTAGCATATCCACCCGGTGCGCTGACTTCCTCAAGATAATAGGTTGTATTGCCGACCAGGTTATACATGGTAGCCTGCCCGTAGGTTAAATCAGTAGAAATCAGGGTTGCTTCGTTGCCGTCCACGTTCGTATCGACCCAGGATGTCTCCCCATTGCCATCATTTCCATCCGCATCATAATAATAGTATGTTTTGTTTCCTTCGTTATCCACCTTGTAGAGGTAAAATGTAGCATGACCGGAGGTAAGTGCGTTGCTATCCTCATCTAATTTCTGTAACGTCACCTGATACGATGGCGCTTCCTGATTTATCACCTGCACTACGGAACCCGAAGAAGCTGTCGCAATCTTTATGTTCTCCTGACTGCCGCTTACAGAAAGAGATCCACTACTTCCGACTGTAAATGCGAGAGCATCCGTCAGCCGGGTATATCCTTCCGGGGCCTCGGTCTCTTCCAGATAATATGTCCCCTCTGTCAGATCGTGCAGTGTAACCTGCCCTGTTCCGGTACCATCGGATCCGGTCACGATTACAGTGGCATCACTCGAATCTGTCACCCACGTAGTCACATACACTGTTTCATCAGCTGCGCTGGGCGCATACCTATAGTAATATGTCACACCACTAACTGTTTTATAGAGATAAAACGATGCCTGCTCCTCAATAGCATTTCCATCTGCATCTGCCTTCTCCAATATCACATCGTAGCTCTTTTCGTCCGGCAAGCTGATCTCCAAAGTTGATAGATTCGCGATTGTAGCGCCGGAATCACTGCTGTCAGCAGTCAGAATGATCGTACCAAATGTGCTTAATACAAAGCCGACGTCCTCTTCCATCAAAGCATAGCCATCCGGAGGGATTACCTCCGTCAGATAGTAAGTCCCGGCTGTCGGTCCCGATGCCGTTACCGTCCCATCAGCTCCAGTGACCAACGATGTCGGGCTCTCTGAATTATCCTCATCCAAATTCAGCCATGTAACTGTGCCATTATCATAATGGTAGTACAATTTCGTAGTTCCAACCGTGCCATCGCTATTAGTCTTATATTTATACAGATAAAACATGGCGTCAGATAGGGACTGGCTGCCATCGCCTGACTTTTTTTCAATCGTTACGGTATAAGGATCCGTCGGAGGCAAATAAACTTCCACTATACTGCCGCAGTTCTCAACTTTGTAAGAAGCCGTCCAGCTTCCCGATATTGTTTCTCCATATATGCCTCCTATCAAATATGAAGTCTCACCCGAAAGATTACTAGTATTTAAATTAGAAGATACTGTAACTTTTCCTGTCCCCTGCTCGGTTATTGTAAGGTTATTTCTGTCCTCATAGTAATAAAAGTATTCGGAAAACCCAGACAGTGAAGAAAAAGATTCCTTATAGTCGGCTCCATATAACGAATTTGCAATTGAAGCTCCACCATGAGTTACATCTAAATCTGAGCTGACAACCAAAAACGGAGAATCCACGGCAGTTCCATCCTCACTATATGTGACCTTCGTGGAAAGAGTAGTAGTCTGCGTACGGGGATAAGCATATCCATTCGATAGGGTTGACCATATCCGATATCTATCAAACTCGCCCCCTCCAGTATAGGAATCACACATGTGTAGTGTCCAGCCCGTATCGCCATTAGCTAAGGTTCCCAAGCTTATTGTCGCAATAACTAAATAACCATAATGAATTCCTGGTTGATAAGACTCAGGATAACCTTCTCCTCTACTTGTCAGGTACTCCAAATGCTGTCTGTAGTAACTTGCAAATGAATTTATGGCCACACTGTCTATGTTAAATGATATATCGACACTTTTCCCATTTGCTGTTCCTACATTGCTTATCGTAATAGTTCCACAATTTTTCATCGTCGGGTTTTTATCCAAATATGTACTATAATCTGTACCCCCACGACCAGCGGAAGTCGAATAATATTTATAGACATCTAACAATATCATAAATGAATCTGAATTTTTCTCATGATATAGTTCTGTAAATAAATTCCCTGAAAGACTTACATTTGATGAAACATTATCCAATACACCCCAATCGTCACTGCTATTGTAACCGCTAATTTGTATATCATAAATGGTTCCCACACTCGCCGGATTTGTTATACTTCCAAGATCTGTCCATGTATTATATGTACCCTGAGCAGCATCTGCTGTTGTCGACATCCCATACAGGTCAAAATTCTCCTCCAGCCAGTCCCAGAGCACATTGATGGCATCTACAATCTCTGTATATTCTTCTTCCGTCAGGTTTTCCGCCTCGTAATCTTCATCCACGGCACTCAGCAGATCTCCCAGATCAGAGGTAATTGCCACCGCAGAAGCGTCATCCCCTGTTTCCAGGGCATGAGCCTGCTCCTCATATTCCGCAATTGTCGCCATATAAGTATCATACAGAGAATCCGTCTCCTCTGAGATCCCCGCATACAAAGAGAAATGCTCCGCATCAAAGGATGCTGCTCCCTCCTTCGCCTCGGAAGTCACCTTCTCCAGGTCGCCCTCCTCCGGGACGTAATAAACCACGCAGTCCTCGGTAATGCTCTCCGACTCCACCGTCACAGCGATAGTGTCGTCCTCCGGTTCGAACTCATTACCGTCCGCGTCATAGATGGAGATCTCGATGGCAAACTGAATCTCCTGATCCTCCAGCTCTAGATCGACCTTTTCAGCGGACACATTGGCATCTTCAGACAAATAGCCGCTGACAGTAAGAGTCAAATCATCCACTATTACCGTCAAAGTCTGCTTATAAAGTCCCTTTGCCGCCATGACAGCGTATTCTAAGCCACCATATCCCAGGATTCTCTCATCTGTTGATGAATATGTAATACTGCATACCTTATCTACGGTATCGCCCTTTGCTTCCTCTTCGTCAGTATAATCTCCAAGAATCACTGTAATTGAAAATGCGATAGTCTCAGTACTATCTCCAACACTTTCCTGGTCATTATCTTCAGCCGCTTCCTCAGTCACGCACTCCACGATGCCGACCAGATCCGCTTTTCCGTCCTCATCTGTGTCCAGGAAAATCAGATCTCCTACATTCGGAGTATATTCGTCCGCAGCCGCGTATAAATCAGCCTCCGCCAGCTGCACTGCCCAGGCATACGCGCCGGAATTCACAGGAAAATCCTCCTCCGAAATTCCCGCGTAATGCAGGCAGAAAGCGACAAACATAGCGTCCCAGTCGCCGTAAGTGTTGCCATACCAGGCGCCGTAGCGGGTGTAGCCTTTGTGCGTCACACCATCATCCGCAAATATATAATTCGCGGAGCTTTCAGTATAACCAAGCTGGCTGAAAGCTACAGCCACGAGATTCTCAGTCGCCGAATCACCCAGTTCCTCCGGGAGGGTTGCCTCCCAGTCTTCGGCTGTCTCCACATCCGCCGTTTCATCGATCAGGCACTGGGCAGTATGAGTATGTTCTTCTTTGTCGCAAATCAGGGTTTTCACATAGCCTCTGTTCAGATACCATTCTTCACTTTCACTCGCTTCTGCTGCCAGTACCATGGCTGGAAGCTCGTCTGTCTCAGAGGCAGAAACGCCCGTCTCTTCCACCACTGCCGCCTCTTCTGTGGAAGCTTCTTCTTTTGTCTGCTCTGTCTCTTCCTCCTCATTCATTTCAGAAGCCTGTGTTGATTCTTCTGCGGAAGCTGATTCGACAATCTGTTCTGCATCTTCTGTTGTCTCTGTCTCAGCGGCCTGTACTGCCTCCACTTCCGGGTCCACCTCATCGGCCTGTACTGTTTCTTCCCCTGAAAGCGTATCATCAGCCGCGATTATCTCATCCACATCCGCAGCAGCTTCCTCTGTGGATTCACAATCTGCCGAAGTATCGCTCAACATCCAGGCATAGCACTTTTCATCATGTTCATGTTCCTCTTTATCGCAGTAATATACTTCATCAGTTAAGGCTATTCCGGTAAAGTGCAGATTCCAGAAGACCCCGAACGCCACAAATAATGCCAGGATGCCAATCACTCCCAGCGTTTTGCGCCGCGCACGGCGGTTCTCTTCGAACATTTTAATGTATTCATTTACAATATTTCTCATTTTCCTGCCTGTCTCTTTCCGGATTTTAACAGTGGTTACAGTTACGATTTGCGTTTATAGCATTTATCAGTATGTATATTTCCTTCCTGAACGCAGTTATAAATTATGATTTTTGATGCTTTTCTGTATGTCTGCCTCATCACATTTTGCCTGCGTCTGATCTGTTCCGAACTCTTTGTAATACCAGACCAGGAAATCAGTCTGCATCTCCTCGCCGCGATGCCTGGCTTTCACCGCGTCCTCTTTGTCTGTGTAGCAGCCGAGGTAGTACATCCTGCCCTGAAAAATCATCTCCGCGATCCACTTTCCGGTCTTTTTATTCTGGTAAACTCCGGTATGGCCGCTGGTATTGGTGCTGTAGAGGCGGGCCGCGTTCCTCTCAAGGACCGATACAGATGTTCCTTTGACCAGTTTCAGGTTTTCTCTGGCGGTATCCTGTTTCAGACAGCCGCAGCTCCTGGTCTTATTGCTTAGCAGATTGTAGTGTGTGACTGTGCATTCCTGCCCGCAATCGCAAAGACATTGCCAGCGATGCTTTCCTTCCCATTTGCCGGCGTATCGAACGACGGTCAGCCTGCCAAAGCGCTTCCCGGTCAGATCCTGCAATTGTGTATGTGACAGGCAGCCGCAGCTTTTGCGGTATCCTGCCTGCAGCTGGTGGAGCGACGCGTCAATCTCACCGCCGCAGTCGCAGGTGCAATGCCAGATATAGGAACCGCCGGAGTCCTTTCTCCCTGTAGAATATCGGGCTGTCAGCATACCGAAACGCTCCCCGGTGACATCGCGTTGACCGGATCCAACCTTCGTAATACAGCCGCAGTCTGTGACAGTTCCACGTCTCAGCGTACGAATATCGACCTGAAGCTCATTTCCACAATCACATCTTAAGTTCCAGACGATGTAGCCGTTTTTGCGAAGGCCGGAATCGCTTACTACCGTCAGATGCCCGAACCGGCTGCCCGGCCCTGTCTGACTGGACTGTTTCGATGCGGTCATGGTCCTTTTGTCTTCCTGCATTCCTCTGCCGTCCTGCTTATCCGTGCAAATTTATCCGTGCAAATCTTTTTTTGCACCGCTCATCTGCAAAATGATTCCATAAGTATTCTGCTTACAGAACATATCTTTGAAAACTGCGTGAATAATCTGTTTGATGTAGGAAAAGAAATCATGAAGCAATGATCTGACCACTGGAGTGACCACTGAAATGACAGCAATGACCACTATTCTGACCACTGCCTGCAGCCTTACAATCTGGTAGAGTACATAATTTGAATTCATTTCGGGCAATTCGCCTTTGAAATATCAAATTTATGCGATCTTTTACATTTTGTGTTTATAATTTTTTATTGACAAAAAGGATATATAACAGTAAAATAGTACGCGAACAGACAGATCATTGCTAATAACCGATTTAGCTGACCAATATGTTCTGTAAGCAGAATACTTACAGAATCGAAAGAGCCGTATTTGAGGCTCTTTTTACATATTTAAAAAGCTGCAGAAAGGCAGAAGCAAAAAACGGCAGACACACCGGATTGATATTGATCCGATATATCTGCCGTTGCTTCCATACACAGGCAATCTGTTACCAGGCGGAATAAGCGCCCGCTCAGTGCCTCTCCGTTGTCCGAATGCTTCTCCTCACTCCACCGCTTTCTCAGCGAACGTCGTGTCTACTAACTCCTCATAGCTCACCGTCTCCTGAAGCTCCCCTGCCTCGATTAATATCTGCTCCAGCAGTTCAAAGCTCTCCTGCGAGAAAATAAGCGTTTCCGGCCAGGTGTCCTGTGCCGCGTACCGCTCCACGATCAAGATCAGATTTTCCTCCTCTGTCTCTGTAAACTGAGGCGCGATCACCGCCGCGATTTCCTGAGCGGTATGGCTGTTTACATAGTCCAGTCCACGCTGCAGCGCGTTCACAAATCCCTGCACCGTATCCGCGTGCTCCTCCAGATAAGAGGCTGTGGCGCTGAACGCCGTGTACGGCACATAACCGGAGGCCTCGCCCAGGGACGCCACGATATAGCCGTCGCCCTTGACCTCCAGGGAAGTCGCGTACGGCTCGAATTCTATGCTGTACTCCCCTTTCCCGCCGGAAAAGGCTGCCGCAGTGGAGCCGAAATCAATACTTTTATCAATATTGACTTCCTCCGGGTCGATGCCGTTCTTTTTTAAGACATACTCAAAGACCATCTCAGGCATGCCGCCTGCCCTGCCGCCGAGCACCTCTGCGCCAACGAGCAGCTTCCAGTCAAAGTCCTCAACCGGCTCCCTGGCAACCACGAAATTCCCGGCCCGCTGCGTCAGCTGCGCGAAATTCACGACCGGGTCGTCAATCCCCTGTACATAGGTGTAAATACTGCTCTCGCTGCCCATGAAACCGATGTCCGCCTCGCCGGTCAGTACCGCCGTCATGGTCTTATCCGCGCCAAAGCCGGTCGCCAGATCCAGCTCGATGCCCTCCTCCGTAAAATATCCTTCCTCGATTGCCACATACATGGGCGCGTAAAAGATGGAATGAGCCACCTCGTTAAGCGTCACCTTTTCCAAGTTCTGCGAGGAGCCTGAAGTACTGCCTTTCTGCGTACACCCTGTAAGCGCCGCCGCGCACAGAAGCGCCGCCAGAACGCAGACCCCTGTTTTTTTCAAAGAAATCATCATGACCTCCAAAAAATCTCATGCTCCATCATATGCAGCCGGACGGAGGAAGGTTCATAATGACATCAGATACGAAACTATTTCAGACTCATGAGCCGCGACTCCAGTCTGAGGCATGTTCTCTGCAGCACGGGATACACTATGTCGCTTATACGATGAAGAAGCTTTTGCAGTGTGCTTTGATAAACCGCGCCCGCGATCGCGGTACATACAAAATAGAAACCGGCCAGCAAAAGCACCCATAATACAATATGTCCATACCCGAAGCGAAGATAAATACGTTGAAATATATATGGTCTCAGATACGATCTTACCAGTATATTTTCATGAATAATATAGATCAGCAGCGACAGGCCGGAAAGCCAGTTCACAAATTTATTCTGAAAGCTGGACGTACGGACAAGATTGAAAAGCGCAAACGCCGCCATAATAAAAACGGATTATAGTTGGTGTCCCAGGAACGCAAGGACATACTTAAATACGGAAATTTCTGAGAAAATTCCGGTCTCAGCAGGAGAGAGTTTGTGATGAGAAGTCCTCCATAGAATCCGCAAAATGAAACAAGCACAGTCATCATATTCCGTCTTCTGTCGGACAGCGCCGCTTTTAAATATTTTTTCCCATACGCGACCCCAAAATAGATTGTAATCCAGACAGTCAGTTCAGAGGTTGCGAACCCGGAAGTTGCAAAAAGTCCATTTACGACACAATTTACAGTGATATATAACGCGCTTAAAAATAACGTGATTCGCAGCAGATGTTGTTTATCCATTCCTTCTATGATTTTGTTCAATATAGGATGAATCGCGTAAAATATCATATAGCAGGTAAGATACCAGTTATTGGAAAAGGTCGTCGGAAAAAGTGACTTTATGACCAGCTGTGGATCGATCGCTTCTCCCCGGACGACACGAAAGAGGATCAGGATGATCACGGATACCACCCAGATATCCACAAGCATATGAAGGATTTTTTTGTAATTTGCTTTTTTACTGTCAATCAGAAACCAGGCCGAACACACAAAAAATATCGTATTTCCATTGGATCCAAAGCATCTCATCATGCTTAAAATAATCGCCCGGATATTTGTGCTGGCGACACTCACATCCATGACATAATCCGCGTATGGAACATATACATTCCTGTCACTTAAAGTCTGCGTCACATGATTGATCACGATCAGAAAAATGGCAAAAACCTTCAGTAATTCAATGGCAGATTGCCTGTCAGCGTTTCCTGCGGCCTTAGAAATGCCGGTCTTGTTGTCATGTAATCCTTTCATACTCTATTCTCCACCTCAAACCCGTATGGACTTCCGATCATAGTCCCTTAAAACTGCTCCCTGCGTTCACGAGAGCTTATGTTATACCATATCCATCGCAAACAGCGCCGCTCCCAGCGCGCCGTTTAGCTGTGCGCTTTCGCTGATCACCAGGCTTGTACCCAGCTTTTCCTCCAGCGTCTTCACCAGACCCAGATTTCTGGACACGCCGCCGGTCATCATGAATTTTTCCTGGCCGTCCACCCGTTTTAAAAGGGAAGCTGTTTTCACTGCCACCGCCTTATTCAGGCCATGAGCAATGTCGTCCGGCGCTTTATTCTGCGCGATCAGGGAAACCACCTCAGACTCCGCGAAAACCGTGCACATGCTGGAGATTGTGATATCCTCTTTATAATGAAGTCCCAGCTGGCTCATCTCATCCAGGCTCATTTCCAGCGTGCGGGCCATCATTTCCAGAAAACGGCCCGTCCCGGCGGCGCACTTGTCATTCATGACGAAGTTCACCACGTTTCCTTCCTCATCCAGGCGGATTACCTTGCTGTCCTGCCCGCCGATATCGATCACGGTGCGGACCTCAGGATCCAGAAAATGGGCGCCGCGCGCGTGACAGGTGATCTCCGTAATGCTCTTGTCTCCGAACTGAATCGCCGTCCTGCCATAGCCGGTGGTAACCACCGCGTCGATGTCCTCGCGAGCAAGACCAGCGCTCCTTAGCGCCTCCTCAAGTGCCCGCTCCGCGCCCAGCGCCGCACCCGCGCCGGTTGGCAGGATGATGCCAGCAATCATTTCCTTTTCCCGGTTTAAAATCACCACATCCGTGCTGGTGGAACCGCTGTCCACGCCCACAAAATATCCTTTCTTCATTCTCTTCTCCTTACGCACCGTTTCATTGTCCGACAGGCTTTCCGCGAAGGCCTCCAGCCTGGTCAGAAGCTGGCCGCTGCTCTGCAGCGTATAATCCGACTCGATTTTCAGAAGCGGTACCGCCGCCTTCAGCTTGATTTCAGAATACTCAAAGCTGTAGAAATCACAGAATTTGACTGTATGATAAATAATCCCTTTCAGCGTTGGATCATTGTATAACTGCTTCCTGCCGGTGTTGTCCACCATTCGCATACAGGGAAGCTGGCCCAGAAGCCGGGCAGCATACCAGTCCAGCAGCCCATCATAGTCCAGCTCCTGTGGCGGCGGCACCTCTCCTGCTGTCCGGTTGCCGACACAGCTCTCATTTCTGACCGGATACGGCATGGAGCGGCTTGAAACAGCTCCTCTCCCATCCGCGCTCCCAGAACGCTGATATGCGGCTGCGCATCCAGCATTTTACTGCCAAAGACAGAGCGGAATTTTCCCTCATCAAAGCTGCTGCCCCGGTAGGCTCCATAAGCCTCAATCAGACCCTTTAGCTCCGACACGGCTCTCTCCCTGCTGCAGGTGCCGCCGCTGTGGAGCATGTCCATCAGATAAAGGAAATCCATCTGCCCGCTGTCCTTTAAAACGTCATACACACTGCGAATGGTATCACAGCAGTTGACTAAAATCAGCTCCTTCACCTTTCCGCTTAAAACACTCTCCAGCAGCGCCTTGCCAAACCCGCACAGGTTTGGGTGCGCCATCTGCTCCGCCCGCTCAAAGCTTTCCGGCATCTCATTTAAAATGGCGCAGTCCGCGCCCATGGCCTGCAGAAGCTCCACCGGAGTATATTTACAGATATAATATAATTTGTTCATTCACTCCTCCTGCGCTACCCCAGCATCTCCAGAAACGCTCCCAGTCTGGTCGAAGTCTGTCCTTCCCCGCCATAGCTCTGGTCGCACCCGTCTCCGTCCAGAATTAAAAGCGGGATCCCCGCCTCCTCAAACCTCTTTTTGGCCAGTCTCGCGCCTCCCAAAGTATGCTTGCAGCCCCAGTGGGCGAACCATACCACACCGTCAGCGCCTGTCTCCTGCGCATGGCGGATGCCCGCCTCAATTCTGCGGCTGATTCCACCATTTAAATTATGATAAACCATCCGCCGGGCCATGGATTCATAAGGCTTCTCCGGGTCCAGATCCCCGTCATATACCTGCGCCAGTTCACAGCCCACGATCTGCGCGTTCTCCTGAAAAGCCAGAGCCTCACGCACCGACGACGACCAGAAGGGAATGGTGTGCATCCAGTAAATCCGTTTTCCCCTGGCCGGGCCGGCCTTTTCCACGTCTCGAAGCAGCATTTCCGTATATTTTTCTTCTTCCCTGCTGCCCAGCAAAATATTCTGTGTCATACCCGCGTACAGAGGCGTGACCAGATCGGTCGGGATATATTTTCCGGCGCGGGCTTTCTGAAACCGCTGAAAATTTTTCAGCGACCTGCTGCTTGAGGCGACTCTCTCTTTCAGCCGTTCCTCATCAATCTTTCGCCCTGTCTGCTCTTCCAGAAAGGCCGCGAGCTCCTTTAACTGATCCGCCACATACCGGACATTTTCCTCATTCTGCTTTAACGGTACGTCAATAAAAAAAGAGGGAACCTGATACAGGTCAGCCAGTGCGCGGAAGGTCACCAGGTTGGCGTCACAGATCAGGTTCGTATACACAATACAGCGCGGCCTGGGTAATAATCCCTTCTTCGCCGCGCCTAAGAATGTTTTATGATAGCTGCACAGAGTCTCCGAAATACCGTCGCTTAAAGCCTGCTCCATACAGAAGCCCTCCGCCTTGGAAGCCGAAACATAGCAGGAAAAAGCCTCCGCGTTGTACGGGCTTAAGCCCGTCTCCAGAAGAAGCTCGCAGGAAGTAAAAATGCTGACGATCGCGGAATCCTCCGGATTTTTCAGCGGCTTCAGCATCGTATCCATCATCAGCTTTGCCAGATACCGGTCCGCGGGCATCAGCCTCCGGTCCGGCAATAACCGAAATTTCAGCCCCTGCGCCTCCCACCCGGTTTTTAAGAGTGTCCGCGCCTTTTCGGGGCTGTCCTCACATAATTTTTCCACCGTATGGCCAAATGTCTCTATGATCTCCATGTCATCCGTCTGTCTCCGGTTTCAGGATCTCAATCCTGCACCGGTGCACCTTGTCCTTTCTCCAATACCCTATTCCAACCAGAATGATTCTCCCGGTGGTTTTCGGCTGTTCCCCAAGCTTTCCCTGAAATTTCAGAGCGTAATTCCTGTTCTTAATCTGTTTCAGAGCTTCCTGAGGAGTATCATCCACCTTGAGTTCAATGATGATGCCGTCATCCGAGGGATTATGAGGATAGAAAATATAATCCACATATCCTGTCCCGGCCTGGTCTTCCCGCTCCATGTAATATCTGTTTCTCGCCGCGATATAAGCAAGCTTCACACTGCCGGACAGCTCCGCCTCATCATTGTACGCTTTCAAAGGAGATTCTGTCGTATGCACAATGGCCAGCATCTTTCCTACCGTCTCCTCATCGCCGTCTAAAGTTGCCTGCAGGATACGGGCAGATTCCTTTTCCAGCTCACGCATATAACTGTATTCTGGCTCTTCCTGAATAATTCTGTCAAATTCTTCCCACAATTCTCTGTTCGGGATTCTTACACAGCCTTTAGAATAATTCAGATAACCATACACCGTCATGGCGGAAAGAATTTCATTCCGCCTCTTCAGAACGGGCGCAGTAGTTGCGTATTCCGAAATATTGGCTTTCACCGGCTCACCGGCCACAAGAAGCATGACCGCTTCTCTCACACCGTCAATATCATTCAGGACATAATCCTTAAGCTCCTCATACTCTCCCGCCTTCGGCCAGTAATTTCCTATTTTATTCTGTGTCAGAGCAGACACCACCGAATTGGGATTGTACAGGCTGCTTTTCCTGTCCCTGTCATACCCGTCATACCAGTCTGCCAGTTCCTGACGGGAAAAGGCCGGGCAATCGCAGTTTTTCAGATATCGCTGGTATAATTCATCAACCTCCCTGTCGGTAAAACCGAAATAATCGCTGTACATGTCACTGTTCGCCATGTTCAGCTCCATGAAATGATTCATCGTATCGCTGGCCGAATACTTCCTGATCGGCAGAACTCCGGTCATATAGGCCAGCTCCACATATGCCCTGCCTTTTGTTATGCCCCCAAGAAAAGCGGTGAATTTTCCTCTGTCTTCTTCCGTAAAGTAATTTTTATGGAACACATAATCCCATTCATCAAAAATCAAAATAAACTTTTCATTTTTATTTGCCAGCGATACAATCCGCAGAGTGGCGCCCATGGAATCTTCCCTGCGGATTTTCGCGTTAGGGTAAGCTTCACTCAAATCATCAAACAACCGGCCTTTAATCGTACCAATATATTCCTGATAAGATCCACAATTATCTACATCCCTGCTGAAATCAATATAAATCAGATTATGCTGATTTAAATGCTTCTCATAGCCTTCCTTTTCAGCAATCTTTAAGTGGGAAAATACCTCTTTTGCGTCTGCTCCCCTGCCAAAAAAGGAACCGATCATAGCGGCCACCATGGATTTTCCAAACCTTCTCGGTCTGGTAATAGAAATGTAATTCCGCCCATGCTCCAGCAGGAAAATCATCTCCTTAAGCATTTCGGTTTTGTCTACAAAATATGGCTTCACCGTTTCGCTTTTATACAGTTCAAGGACATCCTCCGGATTCAGATAATAACCCATTTGCATTTCACCTCCCCTGCAAACGCTCCAACTCTTTCCTTTAAATTATCATAACGCGGCGCACATTTCAATATCCACTTCCGCAAACTCCGTCTATCATTTTCATTTCAAACATGCTATACTCATTTTCAAAGAAAGCGAGGATAATCGATTGCTGTCAAAACCTGTAAAAACAATTCTCCATGCGCTCTCTTACGGGGACGACCTGCGGGAAATTCACAAAAAATTTCGACTGTGAATACGTTGACATCCAATTTCACTTTTTCTATAATAGGGGAAGCAAAAAGGGAGGCATATTATGATGAAATACAATCGAACCTACAACTTTTCCGCCGGTCCCGCGACCATGCCGGAGCCGGTGTTGGAGGAAATCCGCGACGAGATGATGAATTATCAGGGCAGCGGCATGTGCGTGATGGAGATGTCCCACCGCTCCAAAGAATTTATCAAAATCGCCAGCGAGGCCGAACAGGATCTGCGCGACCTGATGCGGATCCCTGATAATTATAAGGTACTCTTCATCCAGGGCGGCGCCACGCTTCAGTTTTCCATGATCCCCATGAACCTGATGAAAAACGGCAAGGCCGTCTACATTGAAACCGGCGCCTGGTCCAAAAAGGCCATCGCGGAAGCCAAAAAAGAAGGCGAAGTCATCATCGCCGCCTCCTCGAAGGACAAAAACTTCTCCTACATTCCGGATTGCTCCGATTTCGATATTCCGGAAGATACCGACTATGTTTACATCTGCGAGAACGAGACGATCCACGGCCTGACTTATTCCGAGCTGCCCAACACCAAAGGGCATGTCCTGGTCTCTGATCAGTCCTCCATGTTCCTCTCCCGCCCTTGCAACGTCTCCGACTACGGCCTGATCTACGCCGGCGTCCAGAAAAATGTGGGACCCGCGGGCATGGTGATCGTCATCATCAGAGAAGATCTGATCCGCGATGACCTGACAAATCTGCCGGTCTATATGCAGTACAAGACACACGCCGACAATGATTCCATGTACAACACCCCCAACTGCTGGGCGATCTACGTCTGCGGCAAGGTATTCAAATATCTGAAATCCCTGGGCGGCCTTGAGGCCATGGCAGCCATCAACGAGGACAAGGCAAAAGTCCTGTACGATTTCCTGGATTCCTCTGCTCTCTTCCACGGAACCGTGGCAAAGAAGGACCGCAGCCTGATGAACGTACCCTTCGTCACCGGCGATGCCGACCTGGACGCGAAGGTCGTGGCCTACACCAACGCGGCCGGTTTTGACAACCTGAAGGGGCACCGCTCCGTGGGCGGCCTGCGCGCTTCCATTTATAATGTCATGCCGAAAGAAGGCGTGGAGGCGCTGGTTGCATGCCTGAAACAGTTTGAAGCGGAGAACAAATAAACCGATTTATGAAAGAATAAGAATTTCCATTATGAAAGACAGGATCACCTTGCAACCAGTGACCCTGTCTTTTTATTCTTCATTATTGCATTTCATACGCACTCAGGCTGAAATGTATATACTCCGCGGCTGCAATGCGTTTGCTCTTAGTCTGAAACTGCGCCTCTACCGACTTCCGCCCATGCCGCCTTTATTACCGCCGCCCATATCGGACTGATCTCCCATGCTGCCGTCAATAGAGCCATCAGGCTGGTTGAGTGAACTGTCCGTCTCACCGCTGCCCGGAACTGTTGACTGTGCCCCGCGGCCGCCCATGCCGGACTGACCGCCCATACCACCGCCCATGCCGCTGCTGCCGCTTGTGGTGGTAGACGTGGAACTCAACGTAATCTCAGCGCTCTGGCTTCCCACTGTCAGGGTATACGTCTCTCCCTGTTTAAGCTCCGGGGAAGAAAACACCACCGAAGAGCCGCTCTTTGTGACGGTGTACTGATAAATCACCGTGCCGTCTGCGTCCGTAATCGTCAGCGCATCCCCCGAAGAGAAAGTCGACATACTGCACATAAAAGAGCATTGTTCTGAAGAGGAGGAAAATGTCTCCGCCATGCCGGAACTGCCTAACGCCAGCACCGTACCGCCGCTGATTGTGCAGGTTCCACCGGATTCTGTGCCGGAATCAATTGCCCCGTTCTGGCTGTCCGTTGGTCCGTTGACGATCGTCACGCCGCCCTCAATGATGATATCACCATTGGAGTCCAGACCGTCGCCGCCGGCATTCACCACCAGATTGCCGTCCGTAATTCGAAGTGTCGGCATATCAGTTCCAGATGAAGAGGACGTCGATGTGCTTCTCCCGAAGCCGCCCGCAGAGGAGGTTCCGCCGTTGGCGTTCAGACCGTCGTCATACGCTGTCAGCGTAATATCTCCGCCGCTGATCGTGATCTGATTGGCCTCCAGCCCCTCGTAGGAATCCGTGATCACAATTGTGCCCCCATTGATGGTAAGCGACGTGTCCCCATGCATTCCGTCATCCCCGGAAGCAATCTCAAAGCTGCCGCCCGAAATCACAATATCCCCATTGGAGTGCACCGCGTCATCACAGGAATCAATGGTAAAGCTGCCGCCCGTAATCGTCACCTGTGTGCCGCCTTTAAGCCCCTTCGCGCTTACGTCCGTCTCATCGGATCTGTCCCAGTTGGAGCCGTACACACGCCAGTTTTCGGAGGAAGAATAGGTCGCCTCGCTGCTGCCGCCCCCGCTGACAATCTCAAAGCTGCCGCCCGTAATCGCCAGCGCGGTCTCCGCCTGGACACCGTCTCCATAAGCTTCGATATCGAAAGTACCGCCGCTGATAGTCACAATTCCATAATTCTCACCCGTCGTGTCATTGGATTTGATGCCGTCTCCGCCCGCGACAACTGTAAACGTACCGCCGGTAATCGTCACGGAATCCTTTCCCTTGATTCCATTGTTCACAGCTGTCACCTGAATGGTACCACTGTCGATCAGCAGATGATTGGTCGTCTGAATGCCGTTATTCAGATATCCATAAACAATCAGCGTGCCTTCTCCTGAAATGGACAGATCATCCCTCGCGTAAATGGCACCGCCGCTTAAGTCCTCATCCGAATCCTCTGTCTGCGCGCCAATTTCCACCGCCGTGCCGCTTGCAATGGTATTAACCGTCCCTTCCGCCATGTACAGCTGCGTCTGGCCGGCATTTTCCACATAAATGGCAGGTTCCTCCTCATTGCCAAGCGTCAGCCCGTTCAGCAAAAGGATGACCTCGTCACTGCCGCCCGCGTCCACATAAATCTGTCCGTCCTCCATCGAGCCGCTGACTGCATAGGTACCGCTGTCGCTGATTGTAACGACAGAGCCGGAAACCGAAGCCCCCGAGCCGTTTACCGTAATTCCGTTTTCTGAAAAAATAATTTCAGTCTGATTTTCCATATCCGGCGTCAGGGCGGAGATATCTGAACGTACCTCAGCCACTGCGGATTCGGAACTGTCCGAAAGATTCTCTGTCGTCGTGATACTCTGTGTATCGCTTTCCGACGTCGAAGCATCCGAACCTGTCTGCTCACCAAATACCAGCAGGTACAGTACTCCGCCTGCAATGACGCCCAGCAGAATCACAACCGCAAATAATTTTCCCGCTGTCTTCATTTCAAAAATCCCCTCCTTCACACAGGATTATCCTGAAAGACCTTCTACTGCCGCCATTTCATACCTTCCTTCATGACGCGTCGGTACACCTATACGATATCCATGGTTGTGAGCACTCACAATCCATACTGAAATCGTGTCTCTGCAGCATCTCCTTGTCCGCGAAGTCCCCGATCGTGATCGTGAGATTCCCATTGCGGGTGCGCAGCGCGTCGATAAACGCTTTCGGCACATTGCCATTCGGGAGAGTCACATGATAGGTCAGTTCAAAAAGAGTGCCCATATTGGTCGTCCTGATTTTTTCCAGGGACCACTTGCTGGTATATTCCTCAAATACATCGTCAAACAGGCCGTCGTACTCAAAATTCTCCGGAATGGTAATCTTTAACTGTTTCTCATGGCGGTCAGCTCCTCCGAAGTTGACTGCCGTCAGCAGCAGTGTACACACCGCGGCAAACGCAAAAAAGATAACCGCAATCCCTATGTACCCCATGCCCAGTGCCAGGCCAATGCCCATATCAATAAAGATAGCCGCGATTTCCCTCGCCGTGCCGGGCACACTTCTGAAACGCACCAGCGCAAAAGCGCCGGCCACCGCCACACCCGTTCCCACGTTGCCGTTCACCAGCATAATAATGACCGCCACCGCCATCGGCAGAAGCGCCAGAGTCAGTGCGAAGCTCGCGCTGTGCCTTTCCTTAAAGGAAAATACAAGGGCGTTTAAGATGCCCAGCGCCAGGGCAACCGCGATACAAATGATAAATGCGGGCAGCGTCACGGTACTGCCGATGATACTGTTAAGCATAGGAAAACCTCTCTCTTCTGAATATTCTCGGTGCTATGTAATGTTCATAACAATAACCGTATTTGGAAAACCCTGTCGGATAGGCACCGCAGGCGCTGAGCACACTCACCAGCCACAGCGGAATGGTGTCTGGTGTTTTGATTTCCATGACGACCTGATTTTCAGGAAGCATCTGATAACCATCGCTGCCCTTACAGAGGTCCAATGCGTCCGTCCGCCAGCGCAGATTCCAGTCAAAGGTCACCCTCAGCTCCTGATTTTCCTTCCCCAGCATCGCCACACGTTCACAGCCGATGAAAACCTTTGGATTCACAGGATACTGATGCATGAACCAGTGAATTTCCCGCTGGATCTGCGGGTCGCCGTCCAGTTCCGTTTCCTCCCTGATAAACGCATTGATTTCTCCCGGAAGCCCATCCACACGACGCTTGTAAACCACACCGTCGTATTTTTTCTTGATCTCCGCGAAAATCATGGTCTCCGGCGTTGGTACTCCGTAGCTGCGTACCCGGAATTTTTCCTTGTATGCCGGACTCTCCAAAGACCTTCGGATCAGGTCAAAGTTATCCGTATCATAATAAATGCTTAAGACGCTGTGTACCCCGAACTCATCCGGCCTCAGATTTTCCTTCAACGCCGGCAAAATGGCCTGATATTGTTCCTGCGTCAGCAGATATTTCTTTTCATACCTTTTAAATGTGTACTGTACCGCGTTTGCGCTCATTTCAACCCCTCTCTCTGATCCGAGGCATCTGAGCCGCAGACCGGAACCGGCAGCATATCCATTTCTGATAACACCACCGTCCGGCCCTCAGGCTGAGAGTAACCGATCCCCGTTTTGCATTGAGGAGTTTATCATATTAACTCTTTTTATGGGTGAACATTCTGTGATTTTTTTATGAGAATACTGTGTAAAATCCGAGTAAATTTATGAGTATTCTTTTCAAAAAGACATGGGCATGACACGGTCAGCGTACGTCCGACTGCGCCCGGAGAGATATAGTGCGGCGCGAAGTTTGTTTATGCAAACTAACTAATTTCATGACAAAATTTCGTAAATTTTTGTAACTTCTGCTTGCTTCTTTCATATGTTTATGGTAGAGTACAGGGAATACCCGCAGGGTGAAAGGAATGATATTCTATGGAAAGAAATTTTGAGCAGACTGCCATGCATGTCTCTCTGATCAGCATTATCGTCAATATCGCACTGTCTGTCTTCAAGCTCTTCGCCGGGATTTTCGCGCATTCCTCGGCCATGGTCAGCGACGCCGCGCATTCCGCATCCGATGTATTCAGCACCATCGTAGTCATCATCGGCGTAAAGCTCTCCGCCAGAGATTCTGATGAAAAGCATCCCTACGGCCACGAGCGCTTGGAATGTGTGGCGGCAAGCCTGTTGGCTACCGTCCTGGCCCTCACCGGCCTCGGAATCGGCTATTCCGCCATCGTCCAGATCATACAGAAAAGCTACACAGATTCTATTCCCGGCGCGCTTGCGCTCCTCGCGGCTTTTATTTCCATCCTGGCCAAGGAAGCGATGTATCACTACACCCGCTTTCGCGCCAGGAAAATCGACTCTTCCGCGCTGATGGCGGATGCCTGGCATCACCGCTCCGACGCGCTCTCCTCCATAGGCGCGCTGATCGGTATTGCCGCCGCCAGAGCCGGTTTCCCCGTTTTAGACCCGCTGGCAGGGCTTGTCATCTGCTTTTTCATTGAAAAGGCCGCCTTCGACATCTATAAAGACGCGATGGATAAAATGGTGGATGAGGCCTGCGACGCTGACACAGAGGCCGCGATCCGCGACTGCGTCCTTAAACAGGAAGGCGTACTGGGTGTGGATATGCTGCAGACCAGACTTTTCGGCAATAAAATATACGTGGACCTGGAGATCAGGGCGGATGGTTCCTCCTCCCTCACCGAAGCCCACGCAGTCGCGGAACAGGTCCACAATACCATCGAAACTACTTTCCCGAAGGTAAAGCATATTATGGTGCATGTGAACCCTTCATAAACGGCAGCCTCGCCGCCAGCTTCTCAAACGGCAGGCAGGCAAGCCCTGCCGCCGCATAAGGAATCATGCACAGAAAATAAGGCAGGATATACCGGGTCTTCGCCTCCCAGATCAGGGAAAACAGAAACCCTCCGTAAACCGCAATCAGCAGCACATAATTCTCAACACCGCGCCATTCCCTCCTTTTATAAAAAAGGAGAGCAAAGACCGCGCCATATACCAGCAGCTGGTATATATTCATAAAACTTTCCGCGCTCTCATTGAAATCTCCATAATACAGACGATAGACAAAACCCTGCGGCTCCTCTTCAAAGTTGTTATTCATCGCCAGACTCTGATACATCGGCGCAATCCATTGCGGAAGCATTTTATACAGGAAAAATGTCATCGCGCTGTCCGGATTGTCCCTGCAGTTTGCTGCAAACGCCTCTATCGTCTCCCAGGCCAGCGCCTTTGCGGAATCCACATCACAGTCAGTCGCGTAAAACGTGCTCATGTTATAATTATTAAACCAGCCGGGGTTGACGCCGTCCCAGTTCGTTCCCATGGCAATGTAGAGTACCATCGGCATGTCCTGACTGTCCTCCGGTATTTTGGAGGCATATATTCCCGTAACTACAGCAGCGGACAGGCCTACTCCCAAAAGCAGACCGGCCGCCTGAATCAGCACCGTCTTCCTGCTGCCTTTCCTCAGAAGCCTGATTACCAGCACAATTCCAAACGCGATCACCATAATCAGCGAATTCTGTCTCAACTGCACGGCGATCCCGCAGGACAATCCCATCACAAGTGCCTTCCACCAGGCAAAGCGCCTGAAACAGGATAAAAGCATCCAGGCGGCCAGAAACAGAAAGACACAGGAAAGCAGATCCCCGTAGACAAACGGGACATAGAGATACATGGGAACACACAGAAACATCAAAAAAAGATATATCGTCTCCGCCAGAGGCTGATCTTTCGTCAGTTCCTTTGTAATCCGAAATCCGAAATAGACCAGAAATCCTGTCATAACCGCGGTCAAATACTGAAATGACCTGTAATTACCGCTGTCAAAAAGAAAATAGAGAATCCGCAACAGCGTGATCATCCCTAACTGCTGGCGGTGAATCGCCACATATCCCCCTTTGGCAAGTCCGGAGAAATCGCCATCGTTGAACGCAACGGCAAAATTGCTGATATGTGCCTGATCCCCCTGCGGCGCCGTGCCGGAAACGCCAACCCACCAGACACAGATCAACGCCGTCAGCACGCTTACCGCCAGCGCAATCAGATCTATCCGAATCTTCATCCGACAGAAACCATATTTTACCAGAAGCCAGACCAGAAATACGGCTGCCAGCGCGCAGAGAATTCCCGCTCCGTTTGCGATCAGATTATCCATGGTAAAATAAATACTTTCATCGTCAATATCGTTGTTGGATCCGGTCATTCCCATACTGTAATATAACAGGATAAAAAAAACAACCGTACATAATATCCAGAATACTCTGGTCATTGCCGCTTCCAGACGCGTCACATTTTCTTTCATTTTTTGTCTTTTTCCCGATTATTCCTGTTTTAAAATTTTCGCCAGTTCTTCCACCACTGTACGAACCTGCTTCGCGCCGCACTCCATCACAACATCCGCGTACTGTTCATACAGTGGGCAGCGCTCTTCATACAGAGAGAGCAAGGTCTGATTCGGCTTCAGGGCAACGCCTCTGGCGTTCAAATCCCCCAGCCGTTCCTCAATCCCCCGGTAAGGCAGCTTCAGATAGACGATCGTGCCGATATCCTTCAGATGATCCATCGCCTCTCTGCCGTATACCACACTGCCTCCCGTGGCGATCACGTATCCGTCGCAGTCGAGAGAAGCGTTCACCTGATTCTCAATTTTGAGAAATCCCTCCAGCCCGTGAATTTCCATCAGCTGATAGAGCAGCTTTCCCGTGCGTTCCTGGATGACCAGATCCGAATCCAGGAAGCGATATCCCATGCGCTTGGCCAGCACCACGCCGACCGTGCTTTTGCCGGCGCCCGGCATGCCGATTAAAATGATATTATGTTTATTTCCATTTTTCATATGACTGTGAAATCCTTTTTTTCATGCATCATGATACTATGGATTGCTTCCGCAATCCCCTTTTTATCATGATACTAACAAACTTCATTCAATTCTTCAAGTCTTATTGAAATTTTAAACTTCATAGAGTAAAATGTGTTTGAGAAAGTATTGGAAAACCCTATGACAATGGAGGTATTTTTTTATGGAGCACGCAAATCCCCTTTTACGCGAGAACGACCAGACTGACAGGTTCATCACCATCGGTGAGATCATGCTGCGTCTGACGCCGCCAAACTATGAGAAAATCCGCATGGCGTCCAGCTTTGAGGCCAACTACGGCGGCAGCGAGGCCAATATTGCCCTGGCCCTGGCAAACCTCGGCGTTGACAGCACCTTCTTTTCAGTCGTTCCCAACAACAGCATCGGCAAAAGCGCCATCCGCATGCTGCGCAGCAACGACGTGCACTGCACGCCCGTGATCTTATCTTCCCATGAGCAGACTCCCACACACCGTCTTGGCACCTACTACCTGGAAACCGGCTACGGAATCCGCGCCAGCAAGGTTACCTACGACCGCAAACACAGCGCCATCTCCGAGTTTGATTTTTCCGATTTTGATATGAAAGGACTGCTGGAAGGCTTTACCTGGCTGCATTTGAGCGGCATCACACCCGCGATCGGACAAAACTGCCGCGACATGATTCTGAACGCCTTAAAGACCGCCAAAGAGCTGGGCATGACCGTCAGCTTTGACGGCAACTTCCGCAGCAAGATGTGGACCTGGGAGGAAGCGAGGGATTTCTGCACACTCTGCCTTCCCTATGTCGATGTACTGTTAGGAATAGAGCCTTATCACCTGTGGAAGGATGAAAACGACCACAGCAAGGGCGACTTAAAGGACGGCGTTCCGCTGCAGCCCAGCTATGAACAACAGGCAGAGGTCTTCGAACACTTCATTGAACGATATCCCAATATCAAGTGCATCGCACGCCATGTGCGCTATGCCTTAAGCGGCAGCGAGAACAGTTTAAAGGCCTTCATGTGGTATCAGGGCCACACCTTCGAAAGCCGCCTATTCACCTTCAATATCTTAGACCGCGTCGGCGGCGGCGACGCCTTCGCCAGCGGCTTAATTTACGCCATGATGCATCATTATAAAGCCATGGATATGATCAACTTCGCCGTTGCCAGCAGCGCGATCAAGCACACCATTCACGGCGACGCCAATATCACGGACGATGTGGATACCATCCGCAACCTGATGAATATGAGCTACGACATCAAGAGATAACACGACAATGCTGCGATGACATAAAAAATCCAGGGGCACAGCTCCTGGATTTTTTGTCATCCTTTTTCCGGTTGCCTGCCGCCATCTCCGCCCCGACAGGCTATCTCTTCCCTTTGCGAACCGCTTCCGCCACTTCTTTCATCTGCGGCAGACAGGCCTCAAAAAATCTCCGATAACTCTCGCAGAAATAATTCCTGTACAGGCCATCCGCGGGATCTAAGTCACGGTTTCTCTGACAGCCGCCGCGGCAGAGGCTGAAATACTCACAGGCGCGGCATTCCGTCTTCAGCTTCATGGAGCGTTCCACAAAACCGCTTTCACGTCCCTTTGCCGTGATCTGATCCAGACGATCCTGATTCAGATTGCCCAGGCGATACGAATCCAGCATATAAAAATCACAGGGATACACGCTTCCGTCCGCTTCCACCACCGTCTGGATACTGCACACACCCCGCTGATTGCACGCCTCCGGAAAATACCCCAGCAAAATCCCGATATAATTTTCAAACTCACGGATGCAGGGCGCGTCCCCGCTCTTCCAGTCTGCGTACCAGAACCGGAACAGAGTAACGAGAAATTCTCCGTACTGCTCAGGCTTCAGCGCGTAAATATTCTGCCCACGCATCTCATCCAGCGGATCCAGATAGGCGATATACTGCTGATAATGCCATCCCCGTTCCTTGAAAAACGCGTAAATTTCCGGAATATGTACCGCGACATTCTGGTTCACAACAGTCAGAATATTGTAATCCACGCCGAAGCGGTCAAAAAACTCCGTCGCGCGCACCACCCTGTCAAAGGTAGGGCTTCCGTCCCTGCCATGGCGGTACAGATCGTGGGTCTCTCTGACACCGTCAACGGACACGCCCACCAGGAAATGATTCTCCTGAAGAAAACGGCACCAGTCCCCATCAATCCCGTAGCCATTGGTTTGCAGCGCGTTGCTGACCTGTATTCCGGCCTTATTATACTGCTTCTCATAGGCGACAACTTTTTTGAAAAAATCCAGTCCCCGTAACGTCGGCTCCCCGCCCTGAAAAGCGTAGGTAATAGAGCCCTCCGCGCGCAGCATCGTTCTGCGGATCACATTTTTCAGCGTCTGTTCCGTCATGAAGCCGTAGGATTCCTGCGTTCTTTTCACTGCCTCATCACAGTAAAAGCAGTAGTCACACTTCATATTACAAAGCCCGGAGGCCGGTTTCATCAGTACACTGATCGGCGGCATAGTCTCACCATCCTGTCAAGATATCGTGACAAAATACGACACGATCCCATTCGTCGTCTGCACTTCGTTTCTACGGGCAAAGCCCGCATGCTGTGCAGGTCCGCGCTGGACAGATGTCCCCCGGACATCTAGCGCCGTCAATCGCAAAATACGCGTTGACCCGTTTGCACTCATGATATAATAACCGCAAAGAACGCGGTTATTATCACGTTCGTCGCTCGTCAACCGCAAAAGACGCGCTGGCTCGCTTGCACTCACGATATAATGAGCGCAAACGAGCTCGATGGAGCGTGCTCACTCGTGGCGAACGGCGAATTTTGATCATGAACGGAGTTCATGATATCACAAATACTTATAGATATTATAAATGTTGATCAGAATCATGACAACCATCAATCCGATAAAAAGTTTATCGACTGTCTTTTCATCAATCTTTTTGTTGATGCTGCGGCCGCAGATACCGCCCAGAATACCGCCCGCTACCATTAAGAGCAACAAACCGATCTCCACGGAAGGCACAGCCCCTGTCACGATCGTGGAAATCAGACTGGCCGCCTGGGAGAAGAAAATAATGTATAACGAGCTCTCCGCCGCCTGTTTTGTCGTCATAGAGAAAAAGAAAAACAGAACCACCAGGTTAATCGGCCCGCCGCCGATCCCCAGGAAAGATGACATAATGCCCAGGAAAAGACCGATCAGCACGCTGACAGCTGTATTTTTGACCTGATGTGTCCGGATATAGCTCTTGTAAATGGTATAAAGAAGGGTTCCGATGGTAACGATCAGCAGGCAGGCAGCCTGCACCGCACCCACATGATTTGGATCATCGCTTAAGGATTTCACATAGGAAAACATCTCCTTACCGAGAAGCCCTCCCACCGCCGCGCCGATCGCCAGCGGCAGTTTCGCATGATCCTGCTCCCCCTTCAGAGCCGCGCTTTTGTCCAACTTATTGTGCAGCACGGAATACGTCGTCATGGACAACACCGTGCAGCCAGACAGAAAACTGATCGCGGACACACTTAAGATCCCGAAGGAATCTAGAACCGGCTTGATAATAACGCCGCCGCCGATCCCACAGATCGCGCCCACAATGGACGCCCCGAAACATACGATAAAAAACAAAATATATGTCATGGACTTTCCTCTTTCTCCCGTCTGTATATCATGGGTGAACTGCGCTCATGCTCAGAATTCGCCGCTCGTTCGTTCATGTAAATGCAGCTTACAGTTGTTATTTTTTGTTGATTCTATCTTCTAATATAATTAAATCATTTACATAATTAAATGATTATGTTAATATAATATATATAATTTTTTTATTATGAATTGGAGCAAAAAAAATGACCCTGAAACATTTAAACATTTTTTCAGAAGTCTGTCAGGCGGGAAGCATCACCAAGGCCGCCGAAAAGCTGAATATGGCGCAGCCCGCCGTCAGCAACGCCATCCGCGAACTGGAAGTATACTATGATGTCAAACTTTTTGACCGCATGAACCGCAGAATTTACATCACAGAGGCCGGACAGACGCTGCTGAAATACGCGGATTCCATCCTGCTGCAATTCGAAGAATCCAAAACCATCCTGCGCGACAACGGTGCCTTTACGGAAATCCGCATCGGCAGTAATGTCGCTTTCGGCACAGACTATCTGCCCCGGATTGCATCTGATTTTAAAGCCCTGTATCCGGGAATTCCCTTAAGGCTCTCCATTTTTGGCTCCGCCCGGATCAGAGAAGCGCTTCTGCGCAATCAGCTGGATTTTGCCATTGTGGACAATGCCGCCGAAATGGATGAACTGCACCGTCTGCCTCTGACCTCAGATGAGATGACAGCCCTCTGCAGCCCCGACTTTTCATACCTGCCCAGGCTTGTGCAAAAAAGGGCTTCTGCGGCTGAGACAAACCCTGCGGATTCCCCTGACACAGACGGGCGGACCGCTCTTCTCTCCATCACTGATCTCAATGGAATTCCGCTTCTGTTACGCGAACCAGGCAGCGGATCCCGTGACCTCCTTGACCGGCTTTTTCATCACGAAAAGCTTTCTCCTGTCATCGCCGCGGAAAGCTCCAGCACACAGGCGCTGATTGAGCTGGCGATACGCGGGCATGGCGTTGTCTTTCTTTCGTCTCCATCCGCCAGACCTTATGTGGAGGCCGGCACACTGACTGCGCTTCCTGTCGACAGCGCCGGACTGACCAGAAACTATTCTCTGATTTATCATAGACACAAATACATGACAGCAAGCATGAAATGCTTTCTGTCTTACCTGCAAAAACGATTTCAGTCGCTTCCGATCTGATTTCTGCGGTTACGTAAAAAAATCCCATGCGCCATGAATTGTCTTTCTCCGGCACATGGGATTTTTATTTGTCTTATGGAAACAAATCAGTCAGATATGAAAACAGCTTCCGCCCACAAACTCCCTGCAGATGCTGTTGTTCGGCAGGCTCTCACTGCTGACACCCAGGAAATAATCCAGAAATTTTAAAAGCCGCGTGGCTTCCTGGAAGGCAGGATCATCCGGTTTGACATGGAAAAGCAGCGGCTCCGCGAACTGTTTTAAGACCGCCAGCTCGTAGACCATGGCGGAGTTGAACATCACATCCGCTTCCTCCTGAAATGGGAAAATATAGCTCTCCTCGCCCCTGCGCACGGAAGGCCACATCTGGATCGTGTAAGAAGCATCCATGCCGCGTGTCGCCGCGTCCCGCACAATGCGGCGAAGCATGCGGTTGTCCGTAGAAGGAATGCGGTTGTGAGAATCCACATTCAGGCTGGTCAGCGCGCTGATATAAATTTTAAATTTACTTTCATTTGGCAGCGTATAGGACAATTTATCATTCAGGCCATGAATGCCCTCCAGCACGAGAATATCGTCCGCGCCCAGCTTCAGGCGTTTACCATTGTACTCTCTGCAGCCAGTAATGAAATTAAAGGTCGGCAGCTCCACCTCCTGCCCGCCTAAAAGCGCGATCATGTCCTGATTAAACAGTTCCACGTCGAGTGCTTCCAGGCACTCATAATTCGGTTTTCCTTCCTCGTCCAGAGGTGTATCCTTTCTGTTGAGGAAATAATCATCCAGGGCGATGGGATGCGGCTTTTTGCCCAGCGTACGCAGCTGAATGGAGAGTCTGTGGCTGAAGGTCGTCTTGCCGGAGCTTGATGGGCCGGCGATCATGACAAAACGGACGCCCTCGCGTCCCGCGATCAAACGCGCGATCTCTGCGATCTTGCGCTCCTGCTCCGCCTCCTGCACCAGGATCAGATCGCTGATATTGCCCTCACAGATCTTCTCGTTCAAATCTCCCACGGTCTCAATCCCAATCTGCTCATACCACAGATGCGATTCCTCCAGCGTTGCCTGCAGTCTGTGTCGTGGCTGGTAGGGAGGCAGCGTGTTCATATCCTCTCTGTCCGGAAGCATCAGGAAAAATCCTCCCTTTGCCGGTGTCAGGTCAAAGTTCTGAATCTGAGAAAGATCCTTCATACAGGAACCATAATAATAATCATAGTATCCGTTCAGACAATGCAGATTGATGCCGCCGCCCCTGCGATACTGAAAGAGTCTGCCAATCTCTTCAAGCTGCTGCGCCTCAATCACCTTCACAGCCTCATCCCGGTTAAAATGAATGGTTTCAATCTTTGCTCCCGTCTGGGTATACGCGCGCATCCGCTCTCTGATTTTTGCCAGAAGCTCACGGTCAAAATCCCGGTTCCCGGGAGTTCTGACGAAATAGGAATTGCCGATGGTATAATCCACAAAACAGTTGCGGGAAACGTCATACCCCACCTCGTCAGCCACAGCTCTGCACAAAAGCAGGATGGTGGCATTCACATAGGCGCGGTATTCCGCCTGGGTATAGGTCTTCTTTTCCATGAAAATCTCCTTTTCATAATCGCAGATGCACATTTCAGTTACACGTACCAGAACGGCTCCTCTTCCCGCGCGGTAAGCACCTCAAGCTGCGGCAGCATCCGCGCCAGGTAATCCTTCATATAAGGCTTGAACAGCTTCTCGATTCCAAAGTGCCCCGCGTCGATCACATTCACGCCCTGGGCTTTTAGGTCGATGCCGGTGTGATGATCGATATCGCCTGTAATAAAGACATCCGCGCCGCTTTTTACCGCGTCCGCAGCCAGGTCTTTGCCGCTGCCCGGACAGATCGCGGCAGTGCAGCAGATATCCTCCGGGTTTCCGAAAACCTTTACCTGATTCACAAAGAAAGCCCTCTTTACCAGCTGCGCCACATCCAGAAGCGTCATGGGCTCCATGAGCTGGCCGACCCTGCCGATGCCCTCCGTCGCGATTTCATCCTCATAGGTTACCTGCAGCACCTGAGAATCCAGCAGTTCCAGCCGCTCCGCTGCCTCATCCGCCATCCCCATCACGTCAAAATTGGTATGCATGGCATAGACGCAGATATCCGCCCGCACCAGCTTCAGAATCCGGTTCTGAAAGACATCCCCGCTGGTGACCTGTTTGAACGGTCTGAAAATCATCGGATGATGACTGACTATCATATCCGCTCTGGCGGCGATTGCCTGCCCGATGATATCGTCCGTCACATCCAGACAGAGCATTACCCGCCCCACCTCTTTTTCCTGCCTGCCCACCAACAGGCCCACATTGTCCCATCTCTCAGCAAAACTGACAGGTGAAAGCTGCTCCAACCACTGCATGATCTCTTTACACGTCATAATTTTTGCCCTTTTCTTTCGTAGACGAATTCCGGCCAGTTTTCATCGGCCAGCCCTGAACTGTTTCTTTTACTAGCTTATTCCATTTTCTGATGCTTTATTCCCGAATTCTATCCCTTGCATTTCCAGGTTTCCGGCCTGATGCAATATCCCAAAACAGCCTGCTGCTCCTGCCTGTAATCTCACTCACACAGAGCAAAACCCGCGTTTTCATCACATCTGTCTTTCTGAGGGCTCTGTCCGCTGCGGCAATTTTTTCAGCACTGTGTTGATTTCTCTTATTTCTTCCTCCAGTTTATATTGTCTCTCCCGCGCTCTCGGGGTTTCGCTCTTCTTAAGCTGAAGCTTTGCCTTTTCCCTGACTTCCAGCTGATACAGCAGGAATGCGCGCAGCACCCCGGGACTTTGCTGTTTTGAGACAGCTCCGTAAGCCAGTTCTTCATCAGAAGGGATGCTTTCTCTTCCCTGCGAAACGAGGAACATGGGATAATATTTCCCCGTCTTCCTTTCGCCGCCGTCCTCCTCGAAGATGATATCTTCCCGCTCTATGTGCCACCCGGAGTCATAGGCAAAACGGCGCACCGCCCTGATATCCGACTGCGGCTGTAAAAGCGCGCCCCGCATGGAAACGGTCGTCTTCGGGTAATCGGACATGATTTTGATGATCAGTTTACCGCCCATGCCGGCGCAGATAAAAAATTCCGCTTCCCCCGGCACGATCTGCGCAAGCCCGTCGGACAGTCTGAAATCCATCTGAGCGGTCATTCCATATAGTGCCGCGCTTTCCTTTGCCCGTTCCAAGGGCCCCCTGTTCACATCCATGGCGATCATCCTGCGGGCCTTTTTATGCTGAAGAAGATACACCGACAGATAACCGTGATCACAGCCGATGTCACACGCCGTATCGCAGCATGGAATCAGATCAGCCGCCGCCTTCAGTCGTTTCGGCAACAGGTTGTCAATAGATTTTCCCATGATAATCAGTCCAGATAATCTTTCAGCTTCCGGCTCCGGCTGGGATGGCGCAGCTTTCTGAGCGCCTTTGCCTCAATCTGACGGATTCTCTCACGGGTGACGTTGAATTCTTTGCCGACCTCCTCCAGCGTGCGGGCCTTGCCATCGTCTAAGCCAAAGCGCAGGCGCAGCACCTTCTGTTCCCGCTCGGTCAGCGTCTGCAGAACCTCGTCCAGCTGTTCCTTTAACATGGTATTGGCGGCAGCCTCCGCAGGCACAGCTACATTCTCATCCTGAATGAAGTCACCCAGCTTGCTGTCCTCCTCCTCGCCGATGGGCGTCTCCAAAGAGACAGGCTCCTGGCTGATCTTGATGATCTCACGGACGCGCTCCACAGGCATATCCATCTCCGCCGCGATCTCCTCCGGGGTGGGTTCCCGTCCCAGATCCTGCAGAAGCTGTCTGCTCACACGGATCAGTTTGTTGATGGTCTCCACCATATGGACGGGAATGCGGATGGTTCTGGCCTGGTCAGCGATTGCGCGGGTAATGGCCTGACGGATCCACCAGGTAGCATAAGTAGAAAACTTATAACCCTTACGATAATCGAACTTTTCCACCGCCTTGATCAGACCCAGATTGCCCTCCTGAATCAGATCCAAAAAGAGCATACCCCTGCCCACATACCGCTTGGCAATACTGACCACCAGACGAAGATTCGCCTCGGCGAGGCGCTTTTTAGCCTCCTCATCGCCCGCTTCCATCCGCTTGGCCAGCTCGATTTCTTCCTCCGCTGTCAGAAGCGGCACCTTGCCGATCTCCTTTAAATACATGCGCACGGGATCCTCGGTGCTGACACCGTCCGGCACGCTCAGATCGATATTCTCAATATCCACGTTCTCCTCGTCGTTGAGCAGAATATCCTCATCGATGAGCTCCATGTCGTCATCCGCCGGAATCCGCAGCACATCGATGCCGCTGCGCTCGAGGCTGTCCGCCACGCGCTCCAGCTGCTCCTGGCTTAAGTTTAATTCCGCCATAAAGTCAGAGATCTCCGTGAACTCAAGCATATTTTTCTTGGATTTGCCCAGCGCTAAAAGCGCCTTCACCTTCTCCTCGTATTTTGCCATTGTGTTTTCGTCCATGATGGTCCATCCTTCCATTATTATTAGTATAATCTTACGTTTAAAGAATATGCGCTCTCGAAAGCTCCTCCAGGGCGCGTTTCGAGGCGATTACCTGCTGCAGGGCGTTTAAATCCGTTCCCTGCCTGTCCGCGTAATATTCACAGCTGTACTGCTTGACCGCATACACGATATCGCGCAGCGCCTTTTCCTTTTGTACTTCATTGTCGATACCCTGCAGACGGGTGTGAAACAAAGCAGCTACCTGCCTCTGTTCTTCCTCATCCTCAAATCTGGAGATAATGCCCGCGGGATCGCAGCGCCCCTCATCCAGCTCCTCAAAAAGCAGGCCGGCCACTCTGCTGTACAGCTCGTCCGTAAAATCCGCAGCCTGTATGTATTTTTTGATTTTGCCGTAAATCTCCGGTTCATCGGTGATCCAGGTGAGCAGCATGCGCTGGGTCTTTTTGCGGTTGTCTTCCGCCGTCTGTTTTTTACCGGAAGCGGTCTTCGGCCTCTCGACAGGCTTTACCTGCGCGCCTGCCGCCGCCAGATTTTTCACCATGCGGCGCAGGATTTCCGGGTCGATATAATATTCTCTCGCCGTGACGGTGAGATAATTCTCTCTCTCAATCTCATTTTCAATCTGAGAAAGCCTGCGGGCAAGCTCCATCTCAAACTTCGTCTTCTGCGCCGGATCCTCCACGTCAAAGCCGCGCCGCAGAATCCGGATCTCAAATAAGAATCCGTCCTCAGCCTTTTTAATCCGCTCCGCGAAAGCCTCCCGACCCTCAGCCTTGATAAACTCGTCCGGATCCTTATGGGGTTCCATGTTGATGACTCTGCCGGACAGGCCGGCCTCTTTTAGAATTCCGATCGCCCGCAGCGCCGCGTTCACGCCAGCGCCGTCACTGTCATAGGCTAAGAGCACCTCATCCACATACCGGCGAATCAGGGAAGCCTGTCCCGATGTGAAAGCCGTCCCCAGAGACGCCACCGCCTGGGTAAAGCCCGCCTGGTGCATGGCGATCACGTCCATATAGCCCTCGCAGAGGATGAAATTGCCCGCCCTGCTGGTCCGCGCGAAATTCAGGCCGTACAGATTGCGGCTCTTATCAAAAACAGGCGTCTCCGGACTGTTTAAATATTTGGGCTTGCCGTCCCCCATGACGCGGCCGCCGAAGCCGATGACCCTGCGATTGACGTCCTGAATAGGGAACATGACGCGGTTCCAGAATTTATCATGAAAACCAAAACGCTCATCATGCGTGCACAGTCCCGCCTCAATCAGCAGCTCGTCACTGTATCCCTTCTGTCTGAGATACGCGGCCAGGTCCGCGGCGGTCTTATTGGAGTAGCCAAGGCCAAAGTGCCGGATTGTCTCGTCCGTCAGTGCTCTGCCGCTTAAATATTCATATCCCTGCTTTCCTCTCTCAGAGCGAAGCTGTACATAAAAATAATTGGCCGCGTCCTTATTGACCTGAAGCAGGAGGTCGCGCTTATTGCGCCGCTCCTTATTTTGCGCGGAATCATCCTCTTCAGGCAGGGAAATACCCGCGCGGTCGGCCAGATATTTCAGTGCTTCCTGAAAGGTATAATTTTCATAGTTCATGACAAAGGTAATGACATTGCCGCCGGCGCCGCAGCCGAAACAGTAATACATCTGTTTCTGTCCCGATACGGAGAAGGAAGGGCTCTTTTCATTGTGAAAAGGGCACAGCCCGAAATAAGAGCTTCCTCTCTTCTGCAGCTTCACGGAGGCGCCAATCACGTCGACGATGTCATTCCTGGTCCTGACTTCCTCTACAATTTCGTCAGAATAATACACAATTCCTCTTTTCTCATCCCTGCCATACTGCATAGGGAAGAATTTCCTGAACAGATACTGATATTGTCCGATCTCTTTCTATCCCTGCCAGGAGCGGGGAATATACAGATTCTGAAAAGTCGTGATGGCGAATTTATCGCTCATATTTGCCACATAATCACAGACCACGATCTCTTTTGCCTCCCCCTCCAGATAAGGTCTTAAAATATCCTCCGGCAGCTCCTGCATGTGCTCCAGATAATAGCCATACAACGCCTCAATCATCTTCTCCGCCTTCTGCTCGTCCGCCTTCACCACGGGGTTGACATACACCTCGCGGTACATGAACGCGCGCAGATCCATCATATTCTTCTGAATGACCGGAGACATGCAGATCTCAGGCTTATCCTTTGAACTGACAATAATGTCATGTACCATCCGGTCCAGTCTCGCGGTTCCTGTATCGCCCAGCGTTCTGCGGATCTCCACCGGGATATCGCTCTCCGTCAGAATCCCGCCCCGGATGGCGTCATCCATATCGTGATGTATGTAGGCCAGCTTATCGGACAGGCGCACAATCTTCCCTTCCATGGTGGACGGCTTCCCCGCGGTCTGGTGATTTAAGATCCCGTCGCGCACCTCCCAGCTTAAGTTCAGACCCTGCCCTTCCTTTTCAAGCTTCTCCACCACGCGCAGGCTCTGCTCGCTGTGGACAAAACCGTAAGGGCTGACTCTGTTTAAGGCCCTCTCTCCGGCATGCCCGAAAGGCGTATGGCCGAGGTCATGCCCCAGGGCGATGGCTTCTGTCAGATCCTCGTTCATGCGAAGCGCCTTGGCGATCGTGCGGGCAATCTGGGAAACCTCCAGCGTATGCGTCAGGCGCGTCCGGTAGTGGTCCCCGTTAGGGGTCAGAAAGACCTGCGTCTTATCTTTGAGCCTCCTGAAAGACTTACAGTGGAGGATGCGGTCCCGGTCCCTCTGATAGATCGGCCTGATGTCACAGGGCTCCTCCTCGCGCTCTCTTCCCCTGCTTGAACAGCTCAAAGACGCGTATGGGCTTAAATATTCCCTCTCCCACTGCTCCAGGCTCTCTCTGATCGACGTATCTGCCACCGCCATCTGCACCTCCTCGAAACTTTCTCTGATTGATTATTCTACACAAATCCCCCAAAATCCTCTTTTTCAAAGCGAAAAATTTCTTCTTTTCAAAAAAATTATCAAAAGTTTAGGTTCGCCCCGACTGCTGTCCTTGACAGTCGGAAGGACTTTTTTTATAATCTAAAAGAAGAATTATGAATTTCGTCACAATCCGTTCATATTTCTGTCATAAAATCAGTTTCAGATATTTTTCATAATATCCGAAATTCCATATTCCATGCAGTCTGACCGCACGTTGTCAGCGTACAACAGGGCAGCTGTGAAAGGAGAACATTTTGAACACTCTGGACCATTTAAGCACACTGGAAGCGGAGGCGATCTACATTATGCGTGAGGTTGCCGCCGAATGTGAAAAGCCGGTGATGCTCTACTCAATCGGGAAGGACAGCTCTGTGATGCTGCATCTCGCGCGCAAAGCCTTCTACCCGGAAAATCCCCCCTTTCCCTTTCTTCACATTGATACCACCTGGAAATTCCATGAAATGATCGAATTCCGCGACGCCATGGCCGCCAAATATGGCCTGGACATGCTGGTTTACACCAACGAGGACGGTGTGCGCGAGGGAATCAACCCCTTTGACCACGGCGCGGCCTACACGGATATCATGAAAACACAGGCCTTAAAACAGGCTCTGAAAAAGTACGGCTTCACCGCGGCCTTCGGCGGCGGAAGACGGGATGAGGAAAAGTCGCGCGCCAAGGAGCGCATTTTCTCCTTCCGCAACACCGAGCAGGCATGGGACCCCAAAAATCAGCGTCCGGAGATGTGGAAGTTATATAACACCCGTATTCACAAAGGGGAAAGCATCCGTGTTTTCCCTCTGTCCAACTGGACGGAGGCTGACATCTGGCAGTACATCCAGAGAGAAAATATCGAAATCGTCTCCCTGTATTTCGCGAAGGAACGTCCCTGCATCGAGCGGGACGGCAACATCATCATGGTCGACGATGACCGCTTAAAACTGCGCCCCGGCGAAAAGATCGAATACAAAAAAATCCGTTTCCGCACCCTGGGCTGCTATCCGCTGACCGGAGGTATGGAGTCCGACGCGGACACCCTGGATAAAATCATCGCGGAGACCCTGGGCGCCGTCTATTCCGAGCGGACAAGCCGCGTGATCGACCACGAGGCGGCCGGCAGCATGGAACGCCGCAAGAGGGAGGGCTATTTTTAGATGAAAGACCTGTTAAAATTTCTGACCTGCGGCAGTGTGGACGATGGGAAAAGCACCCTCATCGGCCATATGCTCTACGACACCAAACAGCTCTACGCCGACCAGAAGCAGGCGCTGGAGTTAGACAGTAAAATCGGCAGCCGCGACGGGCAGATCGACTATTCTCTTCTCCTGGATGGGCTGATGAGCGAGCGGGAGCAGGGCATCACCATCGACGTGGCCTACCGCTATTTTAAGACCAACGAACGCAGCTACATCGTAGCGGACGCGCCAGGCCATGAGGAATACACACGCAATATGGCTGTGGCCGCATCCTTTGCCCAGCTGGCCGTGATTTTAATCGACGCCTCCAAGGGCGTACAGATTCAGACCAGACGACACGCCCGTATCTGCTCTCTCATGGGCATCCGGGACTTCGTCTTCGCGGTCAATAAAATGGACATGGTCCGCTACGACCACAAGCGCTTTAAGGAAATCACCTATGCCATCCAGCAGATGACCAAGCCATTCCCCATAGACAGCCTGACCATCATTCCCGTATCGGCCACCGTGGGCGACAATATCACTCACAATTCCGCCCGCATTTCCTGGTATCATGGGCCTTCTCTCTTAGAGTATCTGGACCAGGTGGAGATCGCGGAGCCTATCGACCAGGATTTCACCATGCCGGTGCAGCGGGTCTGCCGCCCCAATCTGAATTTCAGAGGGTATCAGGGACAGATCGAGAGCGGCATCATCCATGTGGGCGACGAGGTGAAAAGCCTGCCCAGCGGTGAAACCGCCTCTGTCAGTGACATCCTGTGCGGCTTTGACCATGTGGAACGGGCCGTCTCCGGCCAACCGGTTACGCTGCAGTTAAACCGGGAGATCGATATTTCCAGAGGCTGTGTACTGGTAATGGGCAAGGGACATCCCATCAGCAAGGACTTCACCTGTACCCTGCTGTGGATGGACGAGACGCCGATGATCCCCGGCATCAACTATATTTTAAAGCTGGGTACCAAAATGACCAACGCCACCGTCATGGATATCCAGCACAAAATCGATATCCATACCGGCAGCCATATTCCGGCGGACAAGCTTTATAAAAATGAAATCGCGGAGTGCAGCCTGGTGGTCTCCGACAAGATTATTCTGGACACCTTCGAGGCCAGCCGTACCATGGGCGAGCTGATTTTAATTGATCAGGTCACGCACCGGACCTGTGCCTGCGGCGTCGTAAAGACCACGACCGCCGGCTACGGCGACCTGTTCTGGCAGAATTTTGATATTACCAGAGAGACACGTTCCATGAATCTGGGACAGAAGCCGCTGACCATCTGGTTTACCGGCCTCTCCGGCTCCGGCAAGTCCACCCTGGCCAACGCCCTGGAAAAGCGGCTTTATTCCATGAACAAACACACCATGGTATTGGACGGCGATAATATCCGTCTGGGATTAAACCGCGACCTGGGCTTCTCCGAGGGCGACCGGATTGAGAATATCCGCCGCATTGCGCAGGTAGCGAAGCTGATGAACGACGCCGGTCTGATCGTGCTGACCGCGTTCATCTCCCCCTATCGCAGAGACCGGGCCAATGCCCGCCAGATCATCGGCGATTCCTTTGTTGAGGTTTTTGTCAACACGCCTTTGGAGGAATGTGAAAGCAGGGACGCCAAAAATCTCTACCGCAAGGCACGCCGCGGCGAGATCAAGGATTTCACCGGCATCTCAAGCCCATATGAAGCGCCGGAAAACGCGGATATCGTGGTAGAGACTGTGGGACGCTCTGTCGAAGACAGCGTCAACGATTTGATGGAACAGCTCAAGTCTTACCTGGATCATCCATTCTGAGGAGGTACCTATGGAGCCTTCATTTATATGCATTGGCTTTCAGAAATGTGGAACGACATCTCTTTATGATTTATTCAAAAAAAACAGGCACGTTTACCTCACGGAAGACGTCAAGGAGCCCATGTTTTACCGGGTACCCTTTATGCGATGGTTTTTTGGCCGCAGATGGTACTGTCAGCGTTATTTCGGACATTATGTGGACGCGGTTCTGGGCGGGACGGATAATGCATGTGAGGTAGGTCTGATCACCGGAAGACGCGGCCATACAAATGACGCTCAGGCACTTTCTGATTCACCGACGGCTGCAAAAGCCTGCCCGCAGAATGCTTCCGTAGATACCGCAGCTGACGCGGCAGGAATCTGCCAGGACCCTCCCCTGTCAGAAAAGCAACACCAGAATCCGCTTTCATCAACCGGCCGCCACAAACTGATCGCCGGAGAAATCAACGCCGGTCTTGGCTACCGCAACTGCGCCAAATGGATCGGAAAGGATTTCGCGCCGAACACGAAGCTGATTTTTATGATGCGTGATCCCGCGGACCGGTGCTATTCCGCCTACAAATATTTCCTGGCGCTCGGTTTTCTGCCTGTGTCCGCTGTGTCTTATGACTTAAAGCATGGTCACGCTGATGGATTCGACCACTATGTCCGTTCCGTCCTCTGCCACAAAGAGTGCCGCAGGGACATCATGAAAAAGCGTTTCAAATACATGTGTTTCTCACAGGGCAATTACGCGACCCTCATCGGGGAATATCTGCGGTATTTCCCCCGTTCCAATATGAAACTGGTGTTTTTTGAGGATTTCGTCTCCGACCAGGAGACTGTGACGAAGGATATTATGCGCTTTCTGGGAATCCCGGAGGATCCGGATATGGTATTCCCAGTCAAAAGCAATGAGACAAATTTTAAGGCTGTCGCATCCATTTCCCCGCTGATTCTGAAGATCATGCAGGCACTTTATTATTTCTTCTTTGAATTTTTGAGCCTTGGACGGCGCTGCCCCGGCTTTTTCAAAGGCTTCATGTCGATTTACGACTGGTCCATGGATCACCTCACCAGACCGGACACCGGCAATGAAAAAATGCTGCCTGAGACCAGGAAGCTTTTAAATCGCTATTACCGCCGCCAGATGAAGCAGGTGGAGGATCTGGCCGGATGCCCACTGCCTGAACGCTGGGGACGGGCGCAGTGACGCCAGTGTGTTACCATTTACAGCCGCTTCCTCCACATGCGCAAAAGCGTCTGCTAAGCATCCGCCGCAGCAAAATACGCTGCTCGCCTTTTTGCTTATGTGGAGGAAGTGACTGATTCTCAGTCAACTTGAGAGATATAATCAGCCTTTTACAAGCAAACTACGCTTGACAAGTCTGATTATATCTCTCAAGTCGGCTGTGAATAGTAACTTGGTAATTGCAAATTTCAAAAAAGTCCTTGACTTTTATCTTCTGAAATAGTATTATACTTTTTGCTTGTTTAAGCGCGCGGAAGTGTCGGAATTGGCAGACGAGCAAGACTAAGGATCTTGTGCTGGTTTACAGCGTGTGGGTTCAAGTCCCATCTTCCGCAGAAAGAATTGACAGTCGCCGACAGATCGGCGGCTGTCTTTTTTTGCCTTAAAAATAAAGGCTTTCTGAAGGTGTTCGGCCCTTGGAAAGCCCTGTTTTACCACAATACGTCAGCTTCAGCAAACTGTCTCCGCGACCGAAAGTCCTGCCCCATCGATCAGCGTCTCATAATCAACCCCGAAAACCTGACAGATCGCCTGCACCTCAATGTCCGTCACAAACCGGCGATTCGTCTCTATCCTGGTAATCACGTTTTTGTCCATATCAAAGCCAAGGAGCTGCAGACGGTAGGAAAGATCCCGCTGCGAGTAGCCGTACATCTTGCGAAGCTGGATGAGATGTTTCCCGATTAAATTTTTTTCGCCGGTTTTCGACCTTGGCTTCGGCATACGACCAGTCTCCCTGAATTTGAAAACAACTTGTCTCACATTTACAACCGATTGTAAGCCTTGTGATACTATAATCGGTTGTAAATGTGAGGCAACAGAAAATTTCGTAGTCTTTCGTAATTCAGGGACTATGCCCATACAGATCAATGTTATATGACTGTCCGGAGAATGCGGATATGTCCTCATGAAGCTTTCGTCCATCACCCGCGTTTCGTAGTAATCACAGGAATTTGACAGATGAAATACAACCAGGAAGATATCATCCGGCTCATCGATCTGGCCTTCAGCGACTATACTGTAAATGAAGATTTCCAGCGGAAAGTTCCTCTTGCTGCCCCATCCGACATGGAGCATATGCAAAGCCTGCTGAAACAGCCGGAGACGCTGCAGGCTCTTTTGATCGTATTCAACGAATTAAATCTCTGTGATCCGGGCGCTGCGTTCCATGCATCGCCTCTGCTCGTGGCAGCCGATCAGTACCCTCTCTCGTATCTTGCCCTTTCCAATAGAACAATAAACGCGCTCTCTCACCAGCCAGCGCTTGTCACTGTCGGTGATCTGCTTCGAATGTCGGACGCAGAACTCACGCGAATCAGAGGAATCGGTCCGCGTTCCAAAGCGATGGAAGAAATCCGTACGGCACGTATAAAGTTTATCAGGGAGTTTCATGATGGACTTATCAGATGATCCGCGGTTACGCGAATCTGTATCCTGAGATTTTATGATATGGTAGGTGTTTCTTTTCTTTCATCATAGCGGTTTTCGGGAAATTGTCAACAATTTCCCCTGGAAAAAAGTTCAGATTTTTCGGCAGGTTGTTTTTTGACTTTTCCTTCAGATTATGATAATATTTTCACATAAGAACAGTGTGTAGCCAAAAGGTATAAATCCGGCTGGTATACGCGCTGTTCTTTTTTTGTTCAGTAATATTTCGCGGACAGACTGCGCGAGAGTGCAAACAATCCGCGGCAGTTTTTATAGTTCAGGAGGTTTCAATGGAACAATCAAAAACAAATCAATTTCTGGAAACTGAAAAAATCGGGACGCTGATGCGCAAATACTCCGTTCCCTGCATCATCTCCCTGCTGGTAGCGGTGCTGTATAATATTGTGGACCAGATCTTCATCGCCAACGCCGACTATCTGGGCTCCTACGGCAACGCGGCCAACACCGTAGTCTTCCCGCTGACAGTCCTGGCACTCTCCATCGCCGTGATGATCGGCGACGGCTGCTGTGCCTTCGTCAGCCTTTGTCTGGGACAAAAGCGCAACGATGACGCGCACAAAAGCGTAGGCAATTCCGTCCTGCTCTGCATCGTATGCAGCATTGTCGTAACAGCCATCTATCTGATTTTCTCGGATCAGATCATCGCCATGTTCGGCGGCACCGTCAATGAAGAAACTTACAGACTGGCAAAGGAATACTTTTTTCTATATTACACTGGGCATTCCCTTTTATATGTTCGGCCAGTGCTTAAATCCCATTATCCGTTCGGACGGCAGCCCGAAATTCGCCATGGCCTCCACGGTCGCCGGTGCCATCACCAACCTGATTCTGGACCCCATTTTCATCTACATCTTCAAATGGGGCATGATGGGCGCGGCAGTGGCTACCGTAATTGGTCAGATTTTGACCGCGGTTCTGTCCATCTGGTATCTCTTCCACATGAAGGCGGTCACGCTGACACGGGAAAGCTTCGGCTTCTGGCCCCGTCTGATGAAACGTTTCCTGACGCTGGGCATTACCAGCTTCCTGTCTCAGGTTTCTCTGGTCGTTTCCATGGCGGCCGTCAACAGCATGTGTTCCAAATACGCGGCTCTGGATCCCATCTACGGACAGGCGGAACTGACACAGATCCCGCTGGCAGTGGTAGGTATCATCATGAAGTTCTACCAGGTTATGATTTCCATCTGCATCGGCATCTCAGCCGGCACGATCCCCGTTGTTGGATATAATATCGGCGCCGGCAGAAAGGATCGCGCAAAACAGCTTTTTACCAGCGTGCTGATTGCTCAGCTCGTTCTGGGGCTGGTCTCCCTCTTTATCGTGGAGGTTTTACCAAATCAGCTGATCGGGATTTTCGGCGCCGGCAACGAATCCGTATATTATACCCAGTTTGCGGTTCGCGCCTTCCGTATTTACCTGTGTATGGTACCGCTGTCCATGATCAACAAGGGAACCTTTATTTTCCTGCAGGCCATGGGCAAAGCTTTCCTGTCCACGATGCTTTCCCTGGCGCGTGAGATCGTCTTTGGCGTGGCGCTGCCCATCATTCTGCCGATCTTTTTCGGGCTGAACGGTATTCTGTACTCCTTCCCGACGGCGGATGTGCTCGCGTTTATTATCGCGGTCTGCATTATTATTTCAGTCTACAGAGAGCTGAATGCGGATATCTCGAAACAGCCGAAAGCGGTTTCTTAAATAATAAAAAACAGATTGACAAAACCCATCCTCCCTGTTTGAATGGAAACAGGGAGGATTTTATAATGGGAAAAATCATTCTCCGCAACCATGGAAAGGGGCGTCCGCATTGTAAGCAGACGCCCATATGGAAAGGATTTGTTTTATGCTGTTTTGGTGTGTTAACAAGTGCGGAGAAAGTAGTTAGCTTTCCGGTTAGCTTTCTCTAACTGTTTGTTAGTATACACTAATCCGCTTTGCCTGTCAACCCCTGTTTTTCATTTCTCAGGAATATTTTTCAGCATATTTTTTCAGCTTTTATTTTCAGCATTTTTTCATGGTATTTTTCAGGCACATATTATTCAGAGAAACTTACGGTTATTTTCTGTTCTCCCCGGATTGCAAATCTTTACAATTCTTACAGGTACAGCCCATAGATTTTTCATTGACACACTACACAAAAAGCGTTATAGTAGAAGGGAAAAATCTGGCATTCTGTCCAAATTTTTACTATCATAGGAATTGGAGTGTATGACATGTATCAGGATGATTACAAGCGTTGGCTCTCCGCCAATCTGGAGGATGCGGATCTGAAGCCTGAACTGGCCCGGATCGCGGGAAATGATGACGAGATCAAGGATCGTTTTGCGGTCGCTTTAAAGTTTGGCACCGCGGGACTTCGCGGCGTGCTGGGTGCCGGCACCAACCGCATGAACATTTACGTCGTACGTCAGGCCACACAGGGCCTGGCCAACTGGGTGAAAACCCAGGGCGGCAATCAGCTGGTCGCCATCAGCTATGACAGCCGTTTAAAGAGCGATGTTTTCGCCAAGACCGCTGCGGGCGTGCTTGCTGCCAACGGCATCAAAGTCAGAATTTATGACGCGCTGATGCCCGTTCCGGCGCTTTCCTTCGCAACCCGCTACTATCAGTGCAACGCCGGCATCATGGTGACCGCGTCTCACAACCCCGCCAAATATAATGGCTACAAGGCATACGGTCCTGACGGCTGCCAGATGACCGATGACGCCGCCGCTATCGTTTATGCCGAGATTCAGAAAACAGACGTTCTGACCGGCGCGAAATACATCTCCTTCGCCCAGGGCGTGGAGGACGGTCTGATCCGCTTCGTCGGCGACGACTGCAAGGAAGCTTTCTATGAGGCCATTGAAGCCCGCCAGGTTCGTCCGGGCCTGTGCAAAACCGCGGGATTAAAGCTCGTCTACAGCCCGTTAAACGGCTCCGGCCTGGTACCTGTCACACACGTCCTCAACGATATCGGCATCGAGGATATCACCATCGTTCCGGATCAGGAGTATCCGAACGGATATTTCACCACCTGCAGCTATCCCAACCCTGAGATCTATGCGGCTCTGGAGCAGGGGCTGAAGCTGGCTGAGCAGACCGGCGCGGACTTAATGCTCGCCACCGACCCCGACGCGGACCGTGTCGGCATCGCCATGAAGTGTCCGGACGGCTCCTATGAGCTCGTCAGCGGCAATGAGATGGGCGTCCTGTTACTGGACTACATCTGCGCGGGCCGCATTGAGAAAGGCACCATGCCCGAGAAACCTGTCACAGTGAAATCCATCGTTTCCACACCTTTAGCCGATGCAGTTGCCGCACATTACGGCGTCGAGATGAGAAACGTACTGACCGGCTTTAAGTGGATTGGCGATCAGATCGCTAATCTGGAAGCGGCCGGTGAGGTGGATCGCTTTATCTTTGGCTTCGAGGAGAGCTACGGCTACCTGGCCGGTCCCTATGTCCGTGACAAGGACGCCGTCATCGCCTCCATGCTGATCTGCGAGATGGCGGCCTACTACCGCTCCATCGGCAGTTCCATCAAGGAACACTTAGAAGAGCTCTATGCCCAGTACGGCAGATACTTAAATAAGGTGGACAGCTTTGAGTTCCCAGGTCTCACCGGCATGGACAAGATGAGTTCCATCATGCAGGGTCTGCGCGACAATCCACCTACGGAAATCGGCGGCTACGCGGTTACAAAGGTGACAGATTATCAGAAACCCGAGGAGACCGGTCTTCCTGCCGCGAACGTCCTGATCTACGCGCTGGAAGGCGGCGCTACCACAGTGGTTCGCCCCTCCGGCACCGAACCGAAGATCAAGACCTACTTCACAACGCTCGGCAAGGATGTGGCCGAGGCGCAGGCACAGAAGGATCAGCTGGCGGAAGCCTTAAAGCCGATCCTGGCATAAGAAAAAAATTGATCCCGGCATAAACGGAGAGAAACTTATCGGCAAATATTCAGAACAGATTGTACATTTAAACATACGAAAAGCCGTCTCGGTGTGAGGCGGCTTTCTGTATGTTTTTATCTACCTAAGATGTATCATCATATGGCTCTCGTGTATTTCTTAAGCCACTCCCGCTCATCCTCCCGAAGCATCGGGCAAAGCTTCTCATATACCTCATGATGATATGCGTTGAGCCAGTCTTTTTCCTGCTCGCTCATCATGTCCGGATTGATGGCGTCCAGATCGAACGGAATATAGGTCAATGTTTCCAGATACATGAACTGACCGTAAGCATTTCTCTCCCCCTTGCGCACCAGCACCTCATTTTCCAGGCGGATGCCGTGAGAACCTTCGATGTAAATGCCTGGCTCATCCGTGATGATCATGCCTTCCTGCAGGGGTTCATAAGCGCCCTCGCGGATCTGCCAGCGGAAGCCCGCCGGACCCTCATGAATATTTAACAGATAACCGACGCCGTGGCCGGTGCCGTGATTATAATCCAGTCCTCTTTCCCAGAACGGACGGCGCGCCGCATAGTCAAGGTTCTGTCCGCAGGCGCCCTCCTTGAACTTTACATTGGCCAGGCTTAAGTTGCTGATCGCCACCAGGGTAAAATGATCCTTCATGATCTGTGGCACCTCACCCAGAGCGTAGGTACGGGTGATATCCGTGGAGCCCTCATAGAAGCCCGCGCCGGTATCGGTCAGATACAGTGCGCCCGGCTTTAACTCCACATCCGTTTCCGGCGTCGAGGAATAGTGCACAATCGCACCGTGCTCCCCGTAGGAACTGATCGGGCCGAAGCTGGGGCGCAGGAAATTCCCCATCTCGGCACGGAATTCATCCAGCTTGTCAGAAGCGCTGATCTCGGTAATCTTCTCCTGCCCCACATGCTCTTTCAGCCATTTCATGAAGCGCACATGCGCCACGCTGTCCTTTAACTCGGCCTGGCGGATATTCTGAAGCTCTGTCTCATTTTTGATCGCTTTCATCAAAATCTCCGGGTTTCTCTTCTCCACTCTGGTCACTTCTGCGGGGATCAGATTGTACAGCGCGTAATTTAAGCGCTCCGGATCCAGCAGCAGTGTCTGATCGGAAGTCAGTTTCTGAATATCCTGGTAAATATCATTGTAGGGATGAATTGTCACATGATTTTCAGCAAAATCCTCAAGCATCTGCGCGTCAGCCTTCGCCTCGTCCATATACAGATCGACATGATCCATCGCAATCAGACAATAGCTGTACACCAGCGGAGAATACCTGACGTCGTTTCCTCTGAAATTAAAGGTCCAGCAGATATCATCGAGCGTCGTCAACACATGCAGATCGGCGCCTTCTTTTTGCATTTCCTCACGGATACGCGCAAGCTTGCTCTTCGCCGTCTCGCCGGTATAGCGAATATCCAGATGAAATGCCGGATTGGTGGACAATGCGGGGCGGTCCGTCCAGATTTTATCAATCAGATCTTCCCTGTAGGAAATGACCGCTCCATTTTTCTGTGTGATTTCCGCGTATTTCGTTCCCTGACCCTTGGATACCACGCGTCCGTCAAAGCCGAGCGTCTGACCTTCTTTGATGTGATCTTTTAGAAACTCCTCGATCGTGGGAACATCCGGTTCTCCCATCTTCATCAGCGTGATCGGCGAGCCTTCAAGCTGCTGTGCCGCCTGGATAAAGTAGCGGCCGTCCGTCCACAGATACGCCTCATCCGCCATGATAATGGCTGTCCCCGCGGAACCGGTAAAGCCCGTTATATACTTACGCGCGGCAAAATACGCACCCGCGTACTCGCTCTGATGGAAGTCCGCGCTCGGTACAATATAGATATCTACCCCCGCCTTCTTCATTTCCTCTCTTAAAGCCTGTATTCTCTCTGTAACTGTCATGCTGTCCTTTCCGGCGCGCAATCGTTTTTCTCTGATCATACGCCCCTTTGTCATATACGCTTCTTCTGTATAGAAAGCCATATTTTTTTACATTAGCATTGTAGCACACTGCCCTGAAAAGTCAAATCAAAAGAAAAATCCAGGTGCTTGTCATTTTCCTCTCACGATGCTATACTCATGAATGCGGGAAACCGTTTTTTATCATAATCATAAAATAAAGGATGACGCGAAATGACGACAAACGAAAAAGCTTTGGAAATGCACAAAATCTGGAACGGAAAACTGGACATTCAGGCCAAGGCCCCTGTGAAGACCAGAGAAGATCTGGCCATCGCCTATACACCCGGCGTGGCAGAGCCCTGCAAGGTCATCGCCGCTGACCCGGACGCGGCCTATACCTATACCATGAAGGCCAACACGGTGGCTGTAGTCTCAGACGGCAGCGCGGTCTTAGGGCTCGGCAATATCGGCGCGAAGGCAGCCATGCCGGTGATGGAGGGCAAATCCGTTTTATTTAAGGAATTTGGCGGCGTCAACGCGGTGCCGATCTGCCTGGACACGCAGGATACTGAGGAAATCATTAAGGCCGTGACCTGGATCGCACCGGCCTTCGGCGGCATCAATTTGGAGGACATCTCCGCGCCCCGCTGCTTTGAAATCGAGACACGGCTCAAGGAAATTCTGGACATTCCGGTCTTCCATGACGACCAGCACGGCACCGCCATCGTGGTACTGGCGGCATCCATCAACGCCCTGAAGGTAGTCGGCAAAAAAGCCGCTGACTGCAAGGTCGTCATCAACGGCGCCGGCGCTGCCGGTATCGCCATCGCGAAGCTTCTGACGAATTACGGCTTTCAGAACCTGATTCTCTGCGACCGCAAGGGCATGATCTACGACGGCGAGGAGGGCTTGAACTGGATCAAGCAGGAAATGGCACAGGTCACAAATCTGCGGAAGGAAAAGGGCGCGCTGGCTGACGCGCTGAAGGGCGCCGACATTTTCGTGGGTGTATCCAGCGCCAAAATGGTCACCGCAGAGATGGTAAAGAGCATGGCTAAAGATCCCATCATCTTTGCCATGGCCAACCCGGAGCCGGAGATCATGCCGGACATTGCGAAGGCCGCGGGCGCCGCAGTCGTCGGCACAGGCCGCAGCGACTTCCCTAACCAGATCAACAATGTCATCGCCTTCCCCGGCATTTTCAGGGGCGCGCTGGATGGCAGAGCAAAGCAGATCACAGAAGAGATGAAGATGGCCGCCGCGAAGGTGCTCGCCTCTCTGGTCTCTGACGAAGAGCTGAACGCGGACTTCATTCTGCCGGAGGCTTTTGATCCCAGAGTGGCGGAAACGGTCGCGAACGCGGTGAAGGCGAACATTTGATTTTAAGAGGATACTATGGCGCAGGAGCTTATGACTTTATACAAACTGATCATCCTGTATATGCTGGATCAGGTGAACTTTCCACTGACCACGGCGCAGGTCAGCGACTTTGTCCTGGGGAAGGAATACACCGACTTTCTTTCCCTGCAGAACGCGCAGAGTGAGCTGATCGACGCAGGTTTTATCCGGCCCGAGACCGTGCGCAACCGCACCTACCTGCACATCACCGACGCGGGAAAGGAAACGCTGGGCTTCTTCTCCAACCGGATCAGCGCCGCCATCAAAAAGGACATCGCGGATTACTTCCGGGAACGGGAAATGCAGCTGCGCAACGAGCACAGTATTTCCGCCAACTTCTATAAATCCACCAGCGGCGCGTTTGAGGTCCGCATGACAGCAAAGGAGGAAAATCTGGTTTTGGTTGACCTGACACTGTCTGTCCCGAACCAGGAAATGGCCCAGAGCATGTGCGAGAAGTGGGAACAAAATAATCAGGAAATTTACCAGTATTTAATGGAGTGGCTTTTATAAGCCGCTCCTGTCAGTCAAATAGCAACTCATCCACCGTCGCAAACTCATACCCCTGTGCCGAAAGCGTATCGATCAGATACAGCGCTGCCTCCACCGTACTCAAGTAACTATCATGCATGAGAATGATATCTCCATCCTCCACATCCTGAAGAACGCGCCGGATGACAGCCTGTGTATTTTTGCTGCTCCAGTCCAGGGAATCCACGTCCCAGAGGACAGGGAACATGCTGCAGGCCGCCTCAATTTCCTTATTCCACTCGCCATAGGGCGGCCGCACAAACAGAATTTCCTCTTCAGTCAGCTTCTCCAGAATCCGGTTGGTCCTCTCCAGTTCTTCAAGGAAACGCTCCTGCCCCACCGCGGACAGCTCTACATGGCTGTAGGTATGGTTGCCAATCAGGTGCCCCTCCCCGCTCATACGCTGTACCAGCTCCGGATATGCCTCCGCGTTTTCTCCTGTGACAAAAACGTGGCTTTCACGCCCCGCTCTTTCAGTCCGTCCAGCAGCATGGGCGTGTAAACCGGATGTGGGCCATCGTCGAAGGTCAGCGCAACGCGGATGATGTCCCGATATGGGTCTGAAACCTCCTTTCCGGCGCTCTGCTCCTGTCCACTGCCACTGCCCTCCGCATCCGTTTCCAGACTGTTTCCAAACTGCTTACTTCCCTGAATCACAATATCAAAAAAGAGTATGGACATCACCAGCCAGTACAGGACCGCTTTCGTCGATACTCTTTTGTTTATTTTATTCAATTTCGCACCTTTAACAGGCTCTTATTATAGTATATCAGAGCCTGCAGATATTATGATGAAAACTCTTCCATGCGAGGGGCAGCCGGTATCATTTGTCTGAGTGAAACGCCTTTGTGTAATGTGAAGGCTCCCCGATATCAGCTAAACCTTCTCCTCTCCTCGTCATACGTAAATCCGGCCTTTGTCAGCGGCCCGACCACATCCTCCACGGACACATCCAGATCGTCGCACAAATCCTCCAGCGTCGGATAATAATCCCGCAGCTTCAGATTGATAAAACTCATTAAAATCATTGGATCGCTTGGCAGCATAGTCCTCCTTTTTCCCTGTCCGTATCAATATAAATCGTATCGCCGGCCCGCACCTGATCGTTTAAGATCAGCTTCGCGGAAAGGGTTTCCACCGTTTTCTGCATAAAGCGCTTCAGCGGGCGCGCGCCGTGCACCGGATCGTAAGCGCTCTCCACAATATAATCCACGGCCGCGGGGGACAGGGCAACAGAAAGCTCCTGGTCCGCCAGACGCTTATTGATATCCGCCACCAGCAGATCAATAATGCTGCTGATGTCCGTCTTCGTCAGGGGTTTAAATAATATGGTTTCATCCAGACGGTTTAAAAACTCCGGCCGGAAATGGTTCTTCAGATCCTGCATCACGAGTTCTTCCGCCTGCGGCGTGATATTCCCGTCCGCGTCAATGCCTTCCGTCAGGTACTGCGCGCCGATGTTGGACGTCATGATCAGGATCGTATTTTTGAAATCCACAGTGCGGCCCTGGGAGTCGGTAATCCGCCCGTCATCCAGCACCTGCAGCAGAACATTGAAAACATCCGGGTGTGCTTTCTCAATCTCGTCGAAAAGCACCACCGCGTAAGGCTTGCGGCGCACCGCCTCGGTCAGCTGGCCGCCCTCCTCATATCCCACATAGCCGGGAGGCGCTCCGATCAGGCGGGATACGGAATATTTCTCCATATACTCGCTCATATCGATTCGCACCATGTTGGCCTCATCATCAAACAAAGCCTCCGCCAGGGATTTGGCAAGCTCCGTCTTACCCACACCGGTGGGTCCTAAAAACAGGAAGGAACCGATGGGCTTGGAAGGATCCTTAATGCCGGCTTTGGAACGCAGGATGGCCTCAGTCACCTTCGTAACGCCCTCCTCCTGGCCAATCACACGTTTATGCAGGACTTCATCCAGGTGCAGGATCTTCGTCCGCTCGCCCTCCGTCAGCTTGGAGACCGGAATGCCGGTCCAACGGCTGATGATACGGGCAATTTCTTCCTCTGTCACCCGCTCGTGCACCAGACGATTCTCGCCATTCTGACGGATCAGCTCCTCACGCTGCTCCAGGTCTTTTTTCAGGGCAGGAAGCTTCCCATAAGTCAGCTCCGCCGCCTTCTCCAGGTCGCCGGACTGACTGGCCAGCTGAATCTGACGATTGACCTCCTCGATCTCTTCCCTCAGACCAGAAAGGCCTTCCACGCCCTTTTTCTCATTATCCCACTGAGCCTTTTTATTCTGGAATTCCTCGCGCAGCTCGGCCAGCTCCGCCTGCAGTGTTTCCAGACGCTCCTGGCTTAAATGATCCTCTTCCTTTTTCAAGGCGGCTTCCTCGATTTCCATCTGGGTAATGCGGCGCTGCTGCTCGTCTAACTCAGTAGGCATACTGTCCAGCTCCGTCTTAATCAGGGCGCAGGCCTCGTCCACCAGGTCGATCGCCTTATCCGGAAGGAAGCGGTCGGAAATATAACGATGGGACAGCGTGGCGGCCGCCACCAGAGCGTTGTCCATGATCTTCACACCATGATAGACCTCATAACGCTCCTTTAAGCCTCTGAGGATGGAAATGGTGTCCTCCACTGTCGGCTCCTCCACCATGACCGGCTGGAACCGGCGCTCTAAGGCCGCGTCCTTTTCAATATATTTACGATACTCATCGAGTGTCGTCGCGCCGATGCAGTGCAGCTCGCCGCGAGCAAGCATGGGCTTTAACATATTGCCGGCGTCCATGCTGCCCTCGGTCTTGCCAGCGCCCACAATGGTGTGCAGCTCGTCGATAAAGAGCAGGATCTGTCCTTCGCTCTTTTTGACTTCCTCGAGCACGGCTTTCAAGCGCTCCTCAAACTCACCGCGGTATTTGGCGCCCGCGACTAAGGCTCCCATATCAAGGGAGAAAATCTTTTTGTCCTTCAGGCCTTCCGGCACGTCGCCGCGCACAATCCGCTGCGCCAGGCCCTCCACCACGGCGGTTTTGCCTACGCCGGGTTCACCGATCAGCACAGGGTTATTCTTCGTCTTGCGTGAAAGAATGCGGATCACATTTCTGATCTCCGCGTCTCTGCCGATGACCGGGTCCATCTTACCATCGTGGGCCTTCTCCACCAGCTCCTCGCCATATTTATTCAGCGTATCATAAGTAGCCTCCGGATTATCACTGGTTACACGCTGATTGCCGCGGACAGTGGAAAGCGCCTGCAAAAAGCGTTCCCTGGTGATGCCAAATTCTTTGAAAATGGCCTTCATTTCCCGGTTGGGATAATGCAACAGGGCAAGGAACAAATGCTCCACGGACACATACTCGTCGCCTAACTGCTTGGCCTCATCCTCCGCATAGGTCAGCGCCTTATTCAAATCATTGCCGATATAGCGCTGGCCGCCCTGGACTTTAGGGCGCTTCCCGATGGCCTGCTCCACACGATTTGTGAAATATGGCAGCTGAATCTCCATCTTCTCGATCATCTTGGCGATCAGGCTGTCCTCTATGGTCAGCAGGCTGTAAAGCAGGTGCTCCTGCTCAATTTCCTGGTTGCCGTAGTCCATGGCAATCTTCTCACAGTTATTCACGGCTTCCATGGATTTCTGTGTAAATTTCGTTACGTTCATATTGATTCCCCCTTTCTGTTATCAGCGAACACATCTGTAAAAGACATCCCGCTGCCTTAAAAAATTCAATTCTGTTCACGCCGGCTTTCGGTGTATCAGTTTCGCAACGATATTCAGCATCCATTCGATACACCACAGACTTTCGATGATGTACGGGCATGAAAAGCCGGCGTTCAGAGCAGATATGTCTATCTGTTCTATTACAAATATAACACTATTGAATTTTTATGCAAGAGAAATTTAAATTAAAAACATAAAAATTATGTAAAGCAGATACCTTATTTCCCTGCTCCCGCGTTGGCCTTTCTGGCGGAAGTTCTCTCAGACACATTGATCTCGCCCGCGGCCATCAAAGAGCGCTTGGTCAGAGCCGGACCCACCAGCTCATAAATCAACACGGAGAAGAGCACCACATTGCGCACCATGGCACCGTCGGCCAGATTCTGCGCCGTCAGCGCCATACCCAGCGCCACACCCGCCTGCGGCAAAAGGGTAATGCCCAGATGCTTCGTAATCTGCGGCGCGCATTTCGTGGCGGAACAGCTTACATAGGCACCAGTATATTTTCCCAGGGAACGGCTGATGATATACAGAACGCCCACCAAAAGCACCAGCGGATTGCTCAGAATTGACAGATTCAGCTCCGCGCCGGAAAGGACAAAAAAGAGCACAAACAGCGGCGCTGTCCAGCTGTCTACCCTTGCCATCAGCTCCTCGGAGAAGTCACAGATATTACAGAACAAAGTCCCCGTCATCATGCACACCAGAAGCAGAGAAAAGCCAATCTGCACGCCTCCGACCTCAAACTCCGCCATGGAAATACCCACCGTCAGCAGGACAAAGCCGATGGAAATGGACAGACGTTTGCTGCGGGAGTGGAAAAACCGCTCCACCCAGAACAGGGCCAGACCGCTCAATGAGCCCAGCGCCAGGGAAAGGACAATCTCAATCACCGGCTCCAAAATAATCGTCTGCAGGCTGACCACACCGCTCTCTAACGCCACCGCGATACCATAGGAAGCGGAGAACAGCACCAGACCCACCGCGTCATCAATCGCCACCACCAAAAGCAGAAGCCTGGTCAGCGGGCCATCCGCCTTGTACTGCCGCACCACCATCAGCGTAGCCGCGGGCGCCGTTGCAGCCGCGATTGCACCCAGTGTGATCGCTGAAGAGATGGAGATCACGTCCGGTCTGATGAAGTGCAGGACGCACAGCACGACATCCACTAACGCGGTTGTAACAACCGCCTGCACGATACCGACCGTAATGGCCTGCTTTCCCATCGTCTTTAACTGGCTTAAACGAAACTCATTTCCGATGGTAAACGCAATGAAGCCCAGCGCTACCTGGTTGAATAAATCCAGCTCCTCCACCAACTCCGCCGTTGGAAATCCCAGGCCCTCTATTCCCAGACGCCCGATACCGTATGGCCCCAGCAAAAGACCCGCCACCAGATAGGCCGTGACCGCCGGCAGATTTAACTTTTTGGCGATACGGGACATCATAAGCCCGCCCACCAGACATACAGAAAGACTCACTAATACTGTCATACTCACTCCTCCCGCGCCCGCTTCGGACGCGATAAACTTTCCTCTTATCAGGGTAAGCAGCCATCTGCAATGCCCTGTCATTTCCAAAACGCTATACTAACACACTTCCCACATTCATGCAATCAGCAAACTGTCAAAAAAGAATATTCACAGTCGGCAAAAAACAGGAAGTAAAAGCCAGCGTGCCTACGCGAAAACTGTCCGGAAACTCCAAAAAGAGCCAGCCCCACGGACTGACCCTTCTCTTTTGATTTTCATTTATCGCAGGAAACTGCGTCGACACTGTATTCCTTTCTCCCTGTATGCTGAAAGCACGGCATTTCACGCCGAACCTACTCCGCGCCCTCCAGGATATTCAGCGACTTCTGACACCTGTCCTCCAGCGTGTAGGTCTTAAAGGACATGCGGTTGACCCGGACAGCGTCCATATTGTCCTTCAGCTCCGCGATCTTGACCTTGGCGGCGAGAGGATTCATGGTCAGATCCTCTATGTAATCAAAATACTTCACCGCGTTGCCCTTGGTCAGGTCCTCCACTGCGGCAATTACCTTTTTGGAAAAGCCCGCGTCTTGCAGATCATACACCTTGATCTCGGAATCCTCCAGCACATCGTGCAGAAGGGCAACAATCTGCTCTTCCTCCGTGTCCATGGCGGCCATCACGCGATAAGCGTGGTTTTTGTAGGGCTCACTGTTCTCCACTCTGTTCCCATACGCCTGTTCCACGATTGATTTCGCTTTTTCCAGTAAAATGCTCATACACCTTCACCTTCCTCATGACATAGTCTGTAATACCTTCTTAAACGGCGCCCACCCGGAGCCCGATCACATGATACCTTATTGTATCATATTTTCTTAAATTTGTATGTATTATTTTAAAAAAATATCTTTTGAATATGGCTTTTTGTGAAAAATTACTGAATGTGAGGCTTTTCAAATAGCACTTTTTCCCTTACAATAGGATGATAGAAACAAGATTACCGACAGGAGACCTTCTCATGAAAAAGGTCAGAGTGCCTCCAGCGCGATCTTCATCATATTAGTGAAGGTTTTCTGGCGCTGCTCCGCTGTCGTAATCTCAGGACTCACAAAGCTGTCAGAGATGGTCAGAAGGCAGGCCGCCTTTTTGCCGGTGACAGCCGCGTTATGGAAAAGAGCAAAGCTCTCCATCTCCACAGCCACACAGCCGTGTTTCTCTCTGATTTTCTCCCAATAGGTGGGTTTTGCGTCAGTGGGCTTGCGGTAAAATACATCACTCGAGTGAATCGGCTTCTCGATCATCGGAATGTTCAGACGCTTCGCGCTCTCTCTGAGCGCGTCGTTTAACTCTGGAGACGGATATGTCGTATCCTTGTCATATCCGGACTGCACATAGGCAAAAGAAGACTCACTGTAGGCCGCCGTGGACAGCACCACGTCATACACCTTCGCCTCTTCGCTGTAGCTGCCGGCGCTGCCGATGCGGATGATATTCTCCACGTCATACTCCGTGAACAGCTCATAGGAATAAATCCCGATACTGGGCATCCCCATGCCGCTGCCCATGACTGTCACAGGCTTTCCCTGATATGTGCCTGTAAAACCAAGCATTCCTCTCACTTCATTAATCTGTTCCACATTTTCCAGAAATGTGTCCGCGATAAACTTGGCCCGCAGGGGGTCTCCCGGCATGAGGACCGTCTTCGCGATCTGGCCTTTTTCCGCTCCATTGTGTGGGGTTGACATAAAAACAATTCCTCCTTTTTTTATCTCTCAAAATAATACAGGACAAAGGTGTATTTTGAAATCTGCTGCTCTCCATAGCCATACAGAACATATCCTGCCTCAGACAGGGCGCTGATATCATCCTCCGCGAGCCAGGTCAGCGTGAAGTACCAGTATCTGTCGGCATCCACATCCTGATAAGACGCATTCTCCACCTCATTGTCCGGATAATAATAAGACAATACCGTCCATCCTAAGTGGGTCACACCGTTATTGACAAGTACAGTGTCCGAATCCGGATCACCAATCAAAGTAAGCGTCGCTTCCGTGGCTGTTTTCTCCTCATTAACCTCTGTACTCCACGTCCTGTAATTCTGAACGCCAATGACCAGCAAAGCCACAAGGAAAACCAGCAAAGCGCATTTTCCCAGCCGTTCAGGGAAGCCCTTCCCGCTTTTCAAAGACAGGTCAGAGCACAGCTCAAGTCCCCGGCTGCATTCCATCACAAGCATCAGAAACACAATGGCACTGGTGGGATAAAGATATCTCTGCGCCAGGATAGCCGCGTACAGCGCACACAACAGATAGGCAAAAATCAAAACTCCCGCCACTGTCACGACGCCCACAGCTATGCTCCACGTATGATCAGACCATTCTTTCATAGAGGGCGCACCAATCCTGACATAGGTTTCACTGTCTTTTTTCTGCATATGAAAAATGGATGACTCCACTGCCAAAATGATGATCAGCAGAATGAGAAACAACAGTGACAGCGGTCTGCACATGCCTGCGGTGCCAAACAGCATCTTCAGGCTGTCTTTGAAAGAAAGAACCTCCGTATTCCACCAGTTCCTTCCTCCCGCTGACATGGAATGAAATAAAAACCGCAGCCAGGGCAGATAAGCCACGATGAAAATCACCACTGCCGCAAGGCCCTTCCGCCATGTTTTTCCGCGATGACGCAGCCAGTATGCCGCTCCCGTTACAAAGATCAGAAGCCCGGCCGTCACCAGCCCATAATAATGGGTATAAGCGGCGGCAATCCCAAAGATCACCATACCGGCCCAGGCTCCCTTTTTTCCGCTTATCACCTGAGAAGAACAGTGATAAGCCAGCAGAATAAAAAGGAACGCCAGGGAGTACATCCGCACTTCCAGATTATACTCCAAACAGGAAGAGCCAAGCCCGGAAGCAATCACAAAAAGTGCCGCCGGAAGCTTTCCATACTGCTTTCGCAGGGCTGTAACCGCAAACAGAATCCCCAGAATAAACGGTATCAAGGACGCTAAATGGTAAACCGGAATCGTATAGCCAAACAGCTCCGCACAGACTTTGGCCCAGTAATAGTACAGGGGCGGATGGTTATCTGTATAATAGGAAATTTCCAGAATTCCTGCCCAATAGGTTTTGATGGTATTGGCGGAGAAAGCTTCGTCTCCCCAGAGTACGTTGTCAAACATCAGCCGGACATTGAGGACGACGACCGCCGCGGCCAGCAGGTATAATGCCGCCGGAGCCACATAAGACCGAAACAGCCGGACAATCCGCAGATTAGCGTACTCCTCCCAGTCAATTTTGATATGGACTTTTTTGAGTCGTGATATAGCTGTTTTCACTGGCTGCATATGCGCTTTCCCCTCTTTTCCGCAGTTTTTCGAAGCGTTTCTCAGAACACCTCCCGGATCGTCCCGCCGCCCAGCACCAGATCCCCGTCGTATAATACCACGGACTGACCTGGAGTCATGGCTCTTTGCGGTTCCTCGAAATCCAGCAAAAGCCTGCCGTCTTCCGTCATGGAAGCGACCGCGGACCGCTCTTTCGCGTGATAACGGGTACAGGCACTGACGCGCAGACTGCCCGGCAGCGTATCAAAGGGAATCCAGTTTAATTCGTCCGCGATCAGGTGCGAATGGAAAAGCGAGCTTTCTTTGCCAACTGTTACGGTATTCTTAACCATGTCTTTGCTTAAGACATAGACCGGCTCGCCCATGGCAAGACCCAGACCCTTGCGCTGGCCCAGGGTATAGCAAGCCGCGCCGCGGTGCTGTCCAATCACCTTGCCCTCTTCATTCAGAAAATCTCCGGACACAAGCTTCCGTCCGTTATAGCGCTCCATAAAGGAAGCGTAATCGCCGTCCGGCACGAAACAGATGTCCTGGCTGTCATGCTTATGCGCGTTGGCAAAGCCATTCTTTTCCGCAATCTCACGTACCTGATCCTTGGTCAGATCTCCGAGCGGCAGACGAATGTGCTGAAGTTGTTCCTGTGTCAGCATATAGAGCACATAGCTCTGATCCTTGGACGCATCGAGTCCTTTTCTTAACAAAAAGCGACCATTTTGCTCTTCCACTCTGGCATAATGGCCTGTTGTGATATATTCGATTCCATTTACGGCCGCGTAATCCAGCAAATGGCGAAACTTCATGTAACGATTGCAGTCGATGCAGGGATTCGGAGTCGCGCCCTCCTCGTAGGTGTGGATAAATTTCTCCATGATCTGCGTTTTGAAATCCTCCGTATAATCCAGCACCTCAAAGGGAATGTCCAGTTGAAACGCCACCTCAGCCGCATCGTTGATATCGCTCTGCGAGCAGCAGGTATGAAACTGGTTAAGACCAATATCCGCGTTACGGTAGAGCCGCATGGTCACGCCGCGGCAGACAAAGCCCGCCTGCTGCATCAGATATGCCGCGACCGAGCTGTCAACGCCGCCGCTCATGGCAATAAGGGCTGTTTTCTTCCAATTCATATTTCCCGCGTATCTGATGTCACGTTCTGTTCTATCTGTAAATCCGTTTTCAGTTCTGATTCCTGTCCGCTCCCAAACCATGCTCCTTCTTCCATTCCTTGATTTCATCCAACCGTTCCTTCAGATGCGCCTCCTGCCCCTGCGTCGTGGGCTGGTAATACTCCCGCCCCTGTAAAGAATCAGGCAGGCACTGCATGGCAGTCAACTTCTCCTCATAATCGTGGGCATACATATAGCCCTCGCCATAGGATAAGTCCTTCATCAGCCTGGTCGGCGCGTTGCGGATAATCAGCGGCACAGGTTCCGCAATCTGTTCAATCGCGTCCACCTTCGCGGTATTATAAGCCACTTCCATGGCGTTGGACTTGGGAGCCATGGCCACATAAATCACCGCCTGGGTCAAATGTACATTGCACTCCGGCATGCCCAGAAAATGACAGGCCTGATAGGCCGCCACCGCCTGGGTGAGCGCCTGCGGGTCCGCCAGGCCCACATCCTCACTTGCGAAGCGTACGACACGCCGCGCTATGTAAAGCGGATCCTCCCCCGCCTCCAGCATCCGCGCCAGCCAGTAAACAGCGGCGTCCGGATCGGAATTGCGCATGGACTTGTGCAGGGCCGATATCAGATTATAATGCTCCTCACCTTTTTTATCATATAGAAGAGACTTTTTGGAAGTACATTGCTCCAGTGTCTCCTTTGTGACCACAGTTCTGCCGTCCTCTTTGATCTCTCCGTTTAAGACGACCATCTCCAGGGTCGACAGTGCCGTGCGGGCGTCTCCATTGGCAAAATTCGCCAGCGCCGAAATCATATCCGGCTCCATCTCCACCCGCATGTCGCCGAAGCCTCTGGGATCCTGCAGCGCCCGGTTTAATAAAACGGTGATATCTTCCGCGGAAAGCGCCTGCAGCACAAAGACCTTGCAGCGGGACAAAAGAGCGCCGTTCACCTCAAAGGAAGGATTCTCCGTGGTCGCGCCAATCAGGATAATGCTGCCCTTTTCCACAAACGGCAGAAAAGCGTCCTGCTGGGCCTTATTAAAGCGGTGAATCTCGTCCACGAACACGATCGTCTTTTCACCGTAACGGCGGTTGTCGTCCGCCTTCTGCATAACCTCGCGTATCTCCTTAATGCCGCTGGTCACAGCCGAAAAATCGATAAATTTCGCCCTCGTGCGGTTGGCGATGATACGGGCGAGCGTCGTCTTTCCCACACCCGGAGGCCCCCAGAATATCATGGAGGAGACCTGGTCGCTCTCGATCAGCCGCCGCAGAACCTTCCCCTTGCCCAAAAGGTGCGTCTGCCCCACAAACTCATCCAGGTCCCTAGGCCGCAGTCTGGCCGCTAGCGGCTGCGGCACCTCTCTGTCAAATAAACTCATCTGTTCCATCATTATACTTTCTCTTAAATCCCGTAAAGAACTGGATTGCGGGCTTTATGAAGCCTCATTTTCCTTCAAAGCTTCAAAAAATGTCTTGTACATCAGGCCGCAGAAACCTCCCTTCGCGGCAACTTCAAAATAGTCGCCGTTGCGCAGAGAAAAGAGGATAATCCCCTTATTGCGCGTATCCATACGGGAGATTTCTGTCAGGGGATATACCGCGCTGCCGCAGGAGAGCTTCTCCCGATCCATCGAGAGCGTTCCCTCTTCCTGCATGCCGCGGCTGTGATTATCCAGAATTGTGTACAGCTTCGCGTCTGGTGTGGAAAGTGAGATTTCCTCCCCGTTTCGCACCAGTTCCCTGACGTGATCCTGCTGCCAGCGGTTCCACTGATAAATCGTCTGAAAACGGCCTCCTTCAATCTTCCCATACGCATTATATTGCCAGGTCCTGTGACAGTCGCCGCAGTGAATCTGTTTCCCTTTGCCGTATATTTTGCCAACGGCACCGCAGTCCGGGCAGATATACAGGACATAGTGAATCCCCTTCGCGCCTCTGCGGTAAGTTGGGCCGTTCTCCTCCAAAGCGGGCTGTTCCACATAAAGATCTCTGTTAACCTTCTCCAGGACTTCCTCCGGCCGCATATCATGCAGTTCTTCCTTCGTATAGACGCCCATCAGCTTCGCGTGAATATTGCCCCTGCAGAATTTACCGCTCCAGCGCGGCACAATCTGATAACCGCCGGTAATCTGTACGGTCACCACCGTGCACTGCAGCGACCTGAAAAGCTTGCCGTTGACAGGCGCTAAAGGCGCTGTCGCGCCGTCATAGGTGATATTGCCTTCAGCAAACATATTGATGACGCGGCCAGCCTTCAGGTTTTTCGTCATTTCACGGATCGTCTGTACGCTGATTTTCCCCTTGGAACAGGGAATGCTGTGAAAAATCTTCATGGTGGCAAAGGACGCCACTTTCTGGCGCATGAGGTTCGCCCCCGCCACAAAATACAGCGGCTGATCCACACACATGGCGATGATCAGCGGATCAAAATAACAGGTATGATTGCCCACCACAAGACAGGGTTCCTTGGGAAGCCTGATCTCATCCTCTTTATGAATGCCGAAAAGGAAGCGGCAGACCGGCCCGGCCACCTTTTTCAGCGCATGATAAAATCTGTAATATCTTTGCTGTTTTCTGTCGTCGCTTGAAATCCTCTTCTCCATCTTACCTCAAAGTCTTCTCTGTCATAATAAAAGGCCCCTCATATTCATGCCGTTTTAAAGGGCCAGTCAAATCCGTTTCTTATTGCTCTGATACGCCGTCAGTCTCCGCCTGCCTCGCTAATTCGCAGTCTTCCCTGATCACGGCCAGGCATTTTTCCAGATAGATTTTATTGGAAAGGGCAATCACCACGCTGCGCAGCAGGGTCTTTTCCTCATAGGGATCACTCCCGATCTCGTCCGGCGTTCTGTTTAAGCCAAATACATACGCCAGTGTGCTTTCCATCTCATCGCAAAAATAATCGTACGCCTTCTGAGGGGAATAAGTCTGCTTCTGCAGCTCGATCAGCTGTCTGATATCATCCAGGCTCAGGACGCTTTTGGCGGCCGCGATAAAAATCAGATAGGCGATCTGGTCACGGTCATACTGTTTTTTGCGCGGATTGGCAATCAGCTTTTTTTTCACATAATTTGATACCATGGAGTTGGTGATGCAGTTCTCCTGGATCGGCGCGAGCATGTCCGAAATATAGCGGGTCACCTGCTCCAGATACAGACCTACCGTAGGTATTTCCTGGTAACGCGGCAGCTTAAAGTCGCGCGCACAGGCGGACAATTTCTCTTTGCTTGTATCGTTCATTATATTTTTTACCCTTCTGTGACCAATATGTGAGGGAATTGTAACCACTCCTATCAGTCTATCACAAGAAAATCTCTGCCGCAACCGCTTCATTCCTGAAGTCCAAAAACTTTATAAAAATTTTCTATCTTTCCCTGGCGGCGTCCAGAAACGCTTTCACACCCTCTAACTGCTTTTCCGCCTCAGATCTGCCCATGTCATACAATTTCTGAAGCTTTGCCGGGTCATGTTCCATGCGCCCCACATCCGGCTCTTTGGGCGGTTTGATGACAAAAGCCTCCCCCTTCCGCTCCAGGTCGGCGATCACATCCAGCGTGTGATTATAATGCTCGCTGCGGTTTTCCATCGTCTTCGCCAGATTCGGATATTTGTGCAAAAGCAGACACGTTGCTTTCGTGAAGGCGCTGTTTTTTTTGCGATACCCTTCCTGCCTGGTGCGCACGACGATATTTCGTTCATAGCCGATACTGCGCAGCCACTCAATGGGAATGGAATCGGAGACACCGCCGTCGAGCAGATTCAGGCCATCCACCGAGACAACCTTCGACACAAGCGGCATGGACGCGGACGCCTGCATATAGAGCAGATCATGCTCGTCCCCCTTCTCACAAAGATAATAGTACGGCTCCCCCGTATCCACATTGGTGCAGCCCATATAAAACTTTACGGGATTTGAGCGAAAGGTTTCCGTGTCAAACAGATCATATTCAAAGGGAATATCATGGTAACAGAACTTCGGCTCGTACAAATCCCCGCACTTCAGCCACGAGGTAAAGGTTCCTAAACGTTTATCATGGCAGAAGCGGAGATTATAGCGGATGGTGCGGCCAATCTGGCGGGATTTGTAATTACAGCCAAAGCAGGCTCCGGCGGATACGCCCACGTAACCGTCCACCTCAATCTGATTTTCCATTAAAACATCCAGCACGCCGGCGGTAAACATACCGCGCATGGCGCCGCCCTCCAAAGCCATTCCTGTTTTCATAGCCTTTCCTCTTAAGACTGCATCCTGTAAATATCATTCAAACTTCAGATACGCGCCCACTCCAAAAGCGCCCCGCCCGACATGGACACAGACGCTTAACGGCAGCGGATAATACTCCACCTGATGATTTGGAAACGCCCTCCTGACATCCTGAAGATAGCTCTCCTTTTCCTCAGGCGTAAGTCCTGAACCCGCGGTCGCCACCACCGCGTTCTCATCCCCGCCAAAGCGGTTCTCAATGTCCTTTTTGATCGTCTCGATCATGACCGTAAGCCCTTTTTTCATGCTTCTGGCCATAGCAAAGGAATCCAGCTTGTCTCCCTGAATGGCCAGCACCGGCTTAATCTTTAAGGCTGTGCCGATCGCGGCCACCGCGGGAGTGATGCGTCCTCCTTTTTTCAGGAAATAAAGAGTGTCCACCGTGATATAAATGCTGGCGTCGTAAGCGGTTTTCTCCAAAACCTCCTTGATCTGCGCAGCGGTTTTGCCGACCCTCTTAAGACTTTGCGCATACAGCGCGGATGCCCACTGGGTCACGGAAATGCGGTGATTATCCACCACATATACCTTCCCCTCATATTCCTCCGAGAGCGCAATAGCCGTGGCACAGGATTCACTTAAACCGCTGGACATGGGAATATATAAAATCTCGTCATACCCCATTTGAAGCACCCGCTCCCATGCCTCCATCACATCTACCGGAGACGGCTGGGAAGTGGAAACCGTTTTGTCTGAATACAGGGCCTGAAAAAAGCCATCACTGTCGATGTCCCTTCCCTCATAATAGGTTTTTTCATCGATAATGATCGGCATCGGTACCACATAAACTCCATAGTGTTCGGCGTCACACTCCATCATACCGCTGTTTGTGTCCGTCATAATAGCTGTCCGCATATTGAATTTTTCTCCCCTCATTCTTCGTTCCAGCCGATAATCTTTGTCAGGATCACCTCCGGGTAGCCATACAGGCTGGCTGGATAATTTTCCAGATTTGACGTATTGGAATTGACCAGATAATCGATCACGCTGCCGTCCTCATCGCAGATCATATCCGTAATGAGGACTGCGTGACGCCAGTCCCCTACCGTGCCGAATTGCAGAACATCGCCCGCCTCTCCGGTATAATAAGGCGCGTCCACCTGCGCCACCAGGCCATAGCCCTCATTATTCTCCGCATAATAAACGAACTCATCCACACCCGTCCAGCTGGAGCTGCGTCCACGCTGGGTCGCGTAATTGGACAGGTTCACATCATACCATTTCCAGACTTCGCTCCCTGTCGTATCCATGGGGATGCCGCCCGCGTAAAGGCACTGCGAGACAAAATTCTGACAGTTGCCGCCTACGTAGGAATAGTCCGCGAAGGAATCCGGATTTCGCGTATAAATATAGGTATAGGAATATGCCAGAGCGCTCTCCCTGTCATAAGGGTGGTCCGCAGTCAGTTTCGTTTCTTCTGCCGCGAGAACGTCTTTCTGGGTTTTCTCATCCGTCTCCTGCGTCGAGGCCAATAGGACTTCCTCCGGCTTGGCTTCGCCTCTGTTGAGCGCGCGCTCACTGATCAGCGCCGTATATTCCTCCACAATTTCCATGTAGCGTTCCGGAATCTCTTCCTCCTCCACGCCCTCGCTTTCCAGCACCAGATACAGGCAGTCAGCCTGCTCATGCTGCGTCAGGTACCACTCTCCGTTTTTCATTTTCAGAGTAAATACGTGCCTGACATTATATTTTTTGGATTCGATCTCCGGCGTCTGGGCAAAGACCTGCGCGCTGCTTTCCTCTGCCGTCACGAAGACCGTGCCATCCTCCTGCTCGAGAGCGCCAACACAGTTAAATAGCTGTAAGATAAAAGAGAATAATCGGCGTTCTCCGTCATCTGCCGCAGCGCGATCTGAAAGGTAATACTGCTCTCGCTCAGCGCTTCGCCGCCGCGCAAAAACAGATCAGAAAAATCAAGGCACTCCAGGTACGCCAGCGATTCCATATATCTGTTCATGTATTCTTTGAGAAGTGCTGTCTGCGCTGTCGTCAGGGAAATATTCTCTGTCAGATCCTGCGACTGTATCACCACGCCGAAGGCGTCAACCTCACGAACCTCTGTCACCTCCAGCTTCTGTACAGTCTCAAGGAACGCTTCCTCATAAGCTGACTCCTCTTCCGGATCAGACTCCTTCAGCAAAGGCTGAAACACAAAACCCCATGCGCAGAGCGCCGCGCAAAACAGAAACGGCAGTATTTTATATGCTTTCGTACCTTCAGGAAACCCTGTTTTCATCCACCCTCATTCCATCCTCGTTACAGATTACGCGCCGAAGCTGTGATTAAGCTTTCCCTTGAAACGACCGGCCAGCGCGTGAAGCGTCTCCCCTGCGGCACAGTATTTGTCCGCCAGACAGACAATCCAGCTCTCTTTATAAGCCGGCGGCTGAAGCGTTAACGGAAACATATGACGCAGGATAATATCCTCCTCCACCATGTTCAGCGTATAGTCCTCACGCGCGTTTAAAAGCGCCCGCCTGGGATGCCTGAAGCCGTGCAGCCTGTGACTTACGTCCTTTTCATGCCAGTCATACAGAAAATAATCGTGCAGCAGAGCGCCCCGAATCAGCGATTCCTCATCCACACGCAGGCTCAGCCTCCTGGAAATGGTCAGGCTCATATCCGCCACACGGACACTATGCTCATAAACTGTCACCGTACCATGCTGCAGATAGCGCGTTTCCATGTGAAATCTGCCGTCCCGCTCCAGCCTGGCGATGATATCTTTCAGTTCAGCTCTCATTTACTTCCTGTCTCCAATACACAAAAGCGCTCTCCATTCTTCTGTCAGTCTGTCGAGCGAATAAGACGCATTGGCCGGGCTGGTAGAGGGGAGGCGCACACAGTCTCTCCCCACAAGTGGCAGCAAATATTTCTGATAGAGTTCAAATGCCTTGCCGCCGTTTGTGTAAATCTGCGCAATCTCCGTCTGCTCTAAAAGCCATGGCAGGTCAACAGGCACCACAGAGCGAATGGAACTGTCAGAAGAACCGATGATGTCGCACTGCGCGATCACGTCCCATACCGCAATCCGGTTTCGTTTCAGAAAAGCCTTTTTCTCTTCAATGGTCTCCGGCGTCACTTCATCCGTCACCGCTGCCAGCACCCGCCAGAAACGATTCTGCGGATGTCCGTAATAAAACTGCTGTTCCCTCGACTTCACCGACGGGAAGCTGCCAAGAATCAGAATACGGGAGCACTCGTCAAAAACCGGGCCGAATTCATGATTCAGACGCTCATATTTTCCTGTCCTGTTCATCCTCTGACCCGTTTCCAAAGCCCCACTCGTCCTGATAGCTTTTGCCCCAGCTGTCTCCTCTTCCCAGTTTCCAGTCCCTGCCTGCAAAGGCGCGCAGAACCCCGCAGGCTACCAGAACCACGATACATACGATTAAAATCAATATCTCCATTATTCCTTTTCTTCATCTGTCCGCAGGAAACGCGTTTGCCGCCGTTTATCGTAATTCCCGCTTTTTCCTACAGAAGATAATACTATTATCACCAGTTTTTTTCAAGCAAAAAGCGACTGTTTCTTTCTAAAACAGCCGCCTGTCGTCTGTTCCGTACAAAAGCCAGACAAAAAGCGTATCACCATTTCTGATGATACGCTTTGTCTGGCTTTCTGTTTATTGATCTGCAATGGCTGCCTGTGCCGCCGCCAGTCTGGCAATCGGAACACGGTACGGGGAGCAGCTGACATAATCCAGGCCGATCCGATGGCAGAACTCCACGGAAGACGGGTCGCCGCCATGCTCACCGCAGATACCGATATGCAGATCCGGGCGGGTCTGTCTGCCCAGCTTGATAGCCATCTGCATCATCCGGCCCACACCGACCTGGTCGAGCTTCGCGAACGGGTCGTTCTCCAGGATTTTGGCGTCGTAGTAGGCGTTTAAGAACTTACCGGCGTCATCGCGGGAGTAGCCGTAGACCATCTGTGTCAGGTCGTTGGTACCGAAGCAGAAGAAGTCCGCTTCCTTCGCGATCTCGTCCGCCGTCAGGCAGGCTCTCGGAATCTCGATCATGGTGCCGACATGATATTTCAAATCTACGCCGGAAGCAGCGATCTCCGCGTCAGCTGTGGCAACGACAGTCTTTTTCACATAAACGAGTTCCTTGACTTCACCGATTAACGGGATCATGATCTCCGGCACGATGTTCCATTCCGGATGTGCCTGCTCCACTGTCAGGGCTGCGCGGATAACGGCTTTGGTCTGCATCACAGCGATCTCCGGATAGGAAACAGCCAGGCGGCAGCCTCTGTGTCCAAGCATTGGATTGAACTCATGCAGGGAATCACAGATCGCGCGGATTTCCTCCACAGTCTTGCCCTTCGCGGCAGCCAGCTTCTCAATGTCCGCGTCCTCGGTGGGCACGAACTCATGGAGCGGCGGATCCAGGAAACGGATGGCAACCGGATTTCCTTCCATCGCCTCATAAAGCTGTTCAAAATCCTCCTGCTGCAGCGGCAGGATCTTCTCCAACGCGGCCTCGCGCTCCTCCACTGTATCGGAGCAGATCATCTCACGGAAGGTCGCGATTCTGTCCTCCGCAAAGAACATGTGCTCGGTACGGCACAGGCCGATGCCCTGCGCGCCCAGCTCGCGGGCCTTTCTCGCGTCTGCCGGGGTGTCGGCGTTGGTGCGGACCTCCAGCTTGCGGAACTCATCCGCCCATGCCATGATGCGGCCGAACTCGCCTTCCACTTTCGCTTCCACGGTGGGAATAGCTCCCTCATAGACGCAGCCGCTGGTGCCGTCGAAGGAAATAACGTCGCCCTCGCGATACTCTTTGCCGTTTAAGGTAAATTTCTTATTCGCTTCATCCATGATGATGTCGCCGCAGCCGGATACACAGCAGGCGCCCATGCCTCTGGCAACCACAGCCGCGTGGCTGGTCATGCCGCCGCGGACGGTCAAGATACCTTCAGGGGCTTTCATCCCCGTGATGTCCTCCGGAGAGGTCTCCAGACGGACTAAAACCACCTTCTCACCCTTCGCGGCCCATTCTACAGCGTCCTCGGCGGTAAATACAATCTTACCGCAGGCAGCACCGGGCGCAGCGCCCAGACCTCTGGTGATGGGTTTTTCCTTTTTGAGCGCTTCCTGATCAAAGGTCGGATGCAGGAGCGTATCCAGGTTTCTCGGGTCGATCATCGCCACTGCTTCCTCAGGCGTGCGCACGCCCTCATCAACCAGGTCACAGGCGATCTTCAACGCGGCCTGCGCGGTGCGCTTGCCGTTGCGGGTCTGCAGCATATACAGCTTGCCATGCTCCACGGTGAACTCCATATCCTGCATGTCTCTGTAATGATCCTCCAGGATTCTGCAAACCTCAGTAAACTGCGCGAACGCCTCCGGGAACTTCTCCGCCATCTCATCGATGTGCATCGGGGTACGCACGCCGGCCACCACGTCCTCGCCCTGGGCGTTGGTCAGAAACTCGCCGAAAAGGCCCTTTTTGCCGGTCGCGGGATCACGGGTGAAGGCGACGCCGGTACCGCAGTCATCGCCCATATTGCCGAAGGCCATGGACTGTACGTTGACGGTGGTGCCCCAGGAATAGGGGATATCATTGTCACGGCGGTAAACATTGGCGCGGGGATTGTCCCAGGAGCGGAACGCCGCCTTGATGGCGCCCATCAGCTGCTCCTTCGGATCGTCCGGGAAGTCTGTGCCGATCTTGGACTTATACTCAGCCTTAAACTGCTCAGCAAGCTCTTTTAAATCATCCGCGTTCAGCTCCACGTCCTGTTTGACGCCGCGGTTCTTCTTCATTTCATCGATCAGGGTCTCAAAATATTTTTTGCCGACCTCCATGACGACGTCGGAATACATCTGGATAAATCTGCGGTAGCAGTCCCAGGCCCAGCGCGGGTTGCCGGACTTTCTGGTGATCGCTTCCACGACCTTTTCATTGAGTCCCAGGTTTAAAATCGTGTCCATCATGCCCGGCATGGAAGCCCGCGCGCCGGAACGAACGGAAACAAGGAGAGGGTTCTCCTCATCTCCAAATTTCTTGCCGGTCTCCTCCTCCAGCCACGCCACATACTCTTCGATCTGCGCTCTGATCTCTTCATTGATCTCACGGTTGTCCTCGTAATACTGTGTGCATGCTTCCGTGGTGATGGTGAAGCCCTGCGGAACCGGCAGCCCGACGTTGGTCATCTCAGCGAGGTTCGCACCCTTGCCGCCGAGGAGATTGCGCATATCGGCGCTGCCTTCCCGAAATTTGTAGATCCATTTTTTTCCCATTGTAATATGTCCTCCCTTATGAACATAATGAGCCGCCCTGTTTCAGGCGGCTAATCGGACTCAAATATATAGTCCGTGACAGGAACTGATCAGTGCTCCTGCCCTTGAGTGTGTCAAGTATAACAGATAAATTGTGAAAAATCCATAAACAATATGTACAATTTAGTTAAAATATTTCCGTCGGGCTGCCATATTGAAACGACAGAGCGATTGTGTTATCATAATTATGATTTCGGTTTCCCTGTTTTTTTCAATCAAGTGATTTTAGAAACAAGAACCTACTTTCGCAATCGTCATGATATCTATTGCACTTTTAATCTGTAAATAACTGCACCTTAGATACCGTTTTATGAGTGAAAAAATGTCTGTCACCAAAGAGAAAACATGCAGTGTCGCGAACGGCGAGCAGGATCAGAATCGCGCACTTTGCGATTACTATATCATCATCAACCCCGCGTCCCACTCCGGCAAAACCCGCAGAACCTGGACTACATTAAAAGCCGCCTTAAAAGAACGCGGCCTGACCTGGAAAGCGTACCTTTCTTCCGGTCCGGGCGACGTCACGAGCCTGACGCAGAAAATTGTCTCCCGCTTCGGCGTTTCTTACGACGATCCCGCTCACATCATTCTCTTAGGCGGCGACGGTACCTTAAATGAACTGATCAACGGAATTCCCGATTTTTCAAAGGTGATCCTAAGCTATATCCCCACCGGTTCCGGCAACGACTTCGCCAGAGCGCGGAAATTTACCACAGACCCCGTGCGCGAGCTGGACCGGATTCTGAAAAGCCGTCCGGTTCCGCTGGATATCGGAGAAACCACGTTTACAGACTCCGCAGGAATCTCTCACAGCAAACGATTCCTCATCAGCAGCGGCTTCGGCTTCGACGCCATGGTCTGTGATCAGGTCAACCACTCCCGCATCAAGCCTTTCTTAAATAAAATCGGCCTGGGACAGACAGTCTATCTGGTTATCGCTCTGAAGTGCCTTTTCTTCGGCAAATACCCGGACTGCAGGCTGACAATCGCGGACGGGCAGTCCTTTTCCCTGAAACGAATGATGTTCTCTGCGGCCATGCTGGAACCATATGAGGGCGGCGGCTTCAAATTCGCGCCAAAGGCCTCGCCTGACGACGGCCTGCTGGACGTCTGCACCGTCAATGGCCTGCCGCGCCTCTTCGTTCTCTGCGCCCTGCCCGCCGCTCTCTTCGGCTGGCACCTGATTTTCCCCGGCATCCACCTGCACCGCACGCAGGAGGTACATATCCACGCGGACGCTCCGCAATACATTCACACGGACGGAGAGACCGGGTATTTCAGCAAAGATGTGACTATCCGCTGCCTGAAAGGGCTTCTTCGCTTTCAGTAATATTCCAACTTCACCCATTAAAAAAGGTGCGCTGCCCTGGCGCACCTTTTTTCCATTCAGACAATCATCTGAGATTACAAGTTCCCGCACACAAAATCCTTCATCACACCGAAAAACTCCCGCAGCATGTTGCTCGGCAGATACAGGGGCACCGCAGAAGCCGCGATACCGCATACAGACTGAATTCCCTGCTTTCTCGCGATGTGAACGCCGCGGAACACATGAAAATTACTGGTAACGATTCCAACGCGCGCGGTTTCTTTTTCAAAGTACGCGCTGCTGTTTGTGATATTCTCCACCGTATTCAACGACTGGTCTTCCATAATGATCCGGTCTGCGGAGATTCCCTTTTCCACCAGATATTCATACATGCCCTGCGCTTCGGTGTACGGCTCATTGCTGCCCTGCCCGCCAGACACGATGCAGATGGTATTCTCATTGTCCATGAGATAGGTGTAAGCCGTGTTCAGGCGGTTTTTTAATACGGTGCTGGGACCATCCTCGCGCACCTGGGCGCCGAGCACGATAATATAATCCAGATCATCCTCCCCTTTTGCCCCAAAGCCGCTTAAGATACACCCCTCCACTGCTATAAAGAGCAAAAGCCCAGCGGCCACGATCACAGTAATCGTGCGCCGCAGCCACAGCGGGAGCAGGATCCATATATGGAAATGCAGTACCAATGCGCAGCATATAAAAAAGATGCCCAGCACAGCCCAGAGCATAAACGTGGAGGTTCCCGAATGCACTCTGTATACCACCACACTATATCCGAAACATAATAACGCCAGTATTCCGGCGGCGATTTCTTTTATGTTCAATCCACTGCTCCTCTTTTGAATTTTAAATATAAAAATGCTCAGGAATCTCATAAGTAAAAATATCCTGAGCAAATGAAAGAGCGCGAAACGGGGATCGAACCTGAATTTAGTCCCGAAAAGCCTTGAAAATCCATGTTTGATGGCGTTCGCTGCCGGCCAGTCATGGTTATAATATAAACTCAGATTGCCTGATGTGTCAAGACACAATTTTTCAGAATGGCAGACTCAACTCAGAATGGCAGACTTTTCATTCGGCATAGGAAAAGCCCCATAATCGGGGCTTTCCTTTTTGTCCTGTGTAAACAGGGCATAATATTCAGTCTTAATATGAAAATTACAGATTGATTACCTGTCCGGGAAAGATCAGATTGATGTTCGTGATCTGCGGATTCTTCGCTGCCAACTCAGCAAGACTCATATCATGCTCCGCTGCGATCAGGGAGAGAGTATCACCGCTGACTACTGTGTAGGTACTGCCACTCGTGGTAGTAGTTGTTGTAGTACCCTGTCCATAGTGAGCATACAACCACATCGGTCCATACCACTGAATGTTCTCGTCAACAACCGCTTTTCCGGCGGGAATGGTGAGGGTGTACTCGGTGCCGCTATAGATGAAAGTCATTTCAAGGGCGACATTGTACTCTTCGAGAGCCTTCATCACGTCGATAGATAAACTGGTCAGATTTGTGATCTTCGCTACCCCGGTACCGTCAACCGAAGCAATGGCAATCTTAGAGATCACATCTTCGATATACTCATTCGGATCAGCAGGCTCTTCTTCAACTGTCTCTGTTGTCTCGGTGGTTGCGGTAGTTGTTGTCGTGGTTGTGTCAGTTGCGGCATCTGTCTCCGTGCTGGTGGAAGTGGGCTGCACTTCTAATTTAAAAGTTGATGCCGGAATTTCATCCTGATTGAGCCATACATAAGTTACACCGGATTGTACTCCTGAATACATGCTTAATACAGAATCAGTTAACACGTTATCTGCGATACACTCATACCCGGTTGTGATAATTGTATTAGCATAATCTTCAGTTATTACTGCTGCCATACCCCAACCATCTATCCACTCCAGTGTAAATGCTTCTTCTGCGGACACGGTTATAGAATCCACTGCCTGTGATGTAGTGGTATCATAAATAACGATTTCAACATTTCCAGAATCATCAACCAGTACATCTCCATTCTGTGTTGCCGCCAGTGCAGTGGAACTCATCCCCACTACCATCAGGGCCGCCATTACTGCCGCCACTACGTTTCTGAACTTCTTCATTGAAAGTCCTCCTTATCAAATTTTTATCAACGCAACCATGTCTTTTGTAGTCAGGTCACTGATTTTATATATTTTAGCATTATGCACTACAAAATGCAAGACGTTTGCAATGCTTATTTATCATTCTTTTCGCACTACAATCATGTGTAAAAAGGAGGTTCGATCAACATGTCATTTCAAATCAAACCTGATAAAAGAGAAACAGAAAACAAAACGATTCGCTTTCCAGTACCTTTGATCAATGAAATTGAAGCTGCCTTAGAGGGGACACACACGTCTTTCTCCGGTTTTGTGATTCAAGCCTGCGAATATGCTTTACAGCACATGGTTTCATCAACCGACGATAATCCTGAAAACTGACACTTAGGTGCCGATTTTTTTCTTTCATTCACTTGATTAAAGTAATCCATATACGGAAACAGAAACATGCAAACGGATTGTGAAGGCGCTGTAGAAATTTTTGGCTGTCTACAGCTGTCTACAGATTTTGTGGACACGAAAAATGCTCAGACTCCTTTAAACAAAGGAAATCTGAGCAAAAAAATAGAGCGCGAGACGGGGATCGAACCCGCGACCCCCACCTTGGCAAGGTGGTGCTCCACCGCTGAGCCACTCGCGCATGCGTTCTTTCGAACAATGGATACTATACAGGATTTAAAACCGATTGTCAAGAATTTTTTTAATAATCTCAGCAATAATTTTCGGCCTGTAAATTCCAAAAGCAGGATACGGGAGTCGGACCCGCCTCTTCAGCTTGGGAAGCTGACATACTACCGATGTACTAATCCTGCATGCCGCCTGGAATATCATGCCTGCTCGTCAGACCCGTTTCCAAGCAGTACTCATTATAATATCAGGAAGCCATGAAGTCAAGAAAAACTTGAAACGCCTCTTCCATTTGAGACCATTAAAAAGCCATTAAAAATCTCCCTTCTTACTCAAAATCCGCCAGCATGTCCGCGTATTTGACGCGGTAAATCCGCAGAAGCGAATCGTTGATGCGCTCTTCCGCGAGCGTCCCCTCTTCCACGGCTTCCACAATGGCATCCACTGCCTCAGAGACAGAGGACGGCATCAGGATCATGTCGCAGCCCGCTTTCAGGCAGCTGACCACAGCGTCTCCCAGATCGTAATAATCTGTAATGGCGTCATAATTCATGGGCTCGGTGATAATCACACCCTCGAAGCCCAGGGTGTCGCGCAGAAGGTCGGTGACCACGCTCTCGCACATGGAAACCGGATCCAGGCTGCCGGAAAGGTTTGACGCGGTGATATGACTGACCATGACAAAATCAGCGCCCGCGTCAATGGCGGTCTGAAAAGCCACAAACTCATTCTCTTCATAACTTGTAAGGTCTCTGTCCGTGCTGACTGCCCCATCCTCGGTGGAAGAAGCCGCGTCACCCGTGCCGGGGAAGCTCTTCAAGGTGGAACTTACGCCCTGGCTTTCCAGCCCCTGGGACATCTGCGCGGCCAGCGTTCCCACTGTCTGCGCGTCACTTCCATAAGTCCGGTCCGAGATGGCGGCATCCTCAGAAATGGTAACCTCCGTCACCGGAGCCAGATCCAGGTTTATGCCAAGCGTGGACAGATAACCGCCAATGGTCGTACCCTGCGTGTAAGCGTCTCCCGACGCGCCGTCCGCCCCGATTTCCAGGTTCGAAGCCACATCCGAAACCTCAATGGCACTGTTTAAAACGGTACTGACGTCGCCGCCCTCCTCCGTGACCGCGATGAAAAGTGGATATTTGCTGAAGGAAACCGTATTGGCAATCATTTCCGTAAACTGTTCTTCACTCTTAATATTCTGAGAGGAATAGACAATGCCGCCAACTGTATACTCTTCCAGCGCCGCCTGCGTGCCGCTGCCGCCCTGCGTCGCTATGGACACACCAGTCAGCTGCTCCGGCGTCACAATCAAAAGCCCTGCCGCCTTCTCCTCCAGCGTCATGTCCGAAATATAGGCTGTGAGATACTCGTCAAACTGCTCTTCAGCGGTGGGACCGGTTTCCACTTCCTCCTCCGGCTCCTCCTCGACGGGTTCCTCAGGTGTATCATCCACCTCCGCGATCACTTCCTGCTCTTCCTGCGCCTTCTGGTCAGCCAAATAGCGTCTGACGAGAGTGAAAACGCCGAAGCAGGCGCCCAGGATGATGGCAATCAGCAGCACCAGAAACAGATATGCCAGAATCTGCCCGTGAACCCTGCGTCTGTGCCTGGCGGCGCGCCTCTCATCGTCGTCCATCCAGTCATTGTCTTTCATAAAATTCTCCCTTTGTTGCTGTGAATAATAATTAAAATAACATTATTTCGCCTTCACAAAGCCGTTGTAAATCGCTTTGATGGCCGTTTCAAAGTCCCTGTTCGCCACACCGATGATGATGTTCTGCTCACTGGAACCCTGATCGATCATTTTCACGTTTACGTCCTTTGCCGAAAGCTGTTTAAAAATGGTAGCCGCGGTGCCCTTCTGCGACTTCATGCCGCGCCCCACGACTGCGATTAAAGCCAGATCTGCCTCGATATCGATGGTATCCGGCCGCGCCAGCCTGTGAATGGTGGAAACGACGTTCTGCTCCTTGTCCACAAATTCGTCCTGATGCACGTATGCCGTCAGGGTATCGATGCCGGTTGGCATATGCTCAAAGGAAATGCCGCAGTCCTCAAAAGCCTGTAAAACCTTACGGCCGAAACCGATCTCAGAGTTCATCATATCCTTTTCCACGTTCACGGAGCAGAACCCTTTCTTGCCCGCAATGCCGGTAATGATGTATTTGGACTTCTGGCAGGTGCTGCCCACAATCCAGGTGCCGGGGTCGTCTGGCGCGTTGGTGTTGCGGATATTGATGGGAATGTTTTCCTGGCGAACCGGGAAAATCGCGTCCTCGTGCAGGACAGTCGCGCCCATATAGGCTAACTCCCGCAGTTCCTTATAAGTAACATACTCTATCGGCTTCGGATTGTCAACAATCCGCGGGTCCGCTACCAGCATACCGGATACATCAGTCCAGTTTTCATAAACGTCGGCACGCACCGCTTTCGCCACGATGGAACCTGTAATATCGGAGCCGCCCCTGGAAAAGGTTTTGACACGGCCATCCTGATAAGCGCCATAGAAACCGGGAATGACCGCGTTATTATATTTGCCGAGCCTTCTGCTCATGATCTCCTGCGTTGTGTCCGAGTCAAATTCTCCGCTTTCCGTAAAGCGGATCACCTCCGCCGCGTCCACAAAGGTATAGCCAAGATATGCCGCCATCACTTTACCGCTTAAATATTCGCCTCTGCTGGCGGCATAATCGGGGCCCGCTTTTTTCAGGAAATTCTCCGTAATGACCTGAAACTCCTCATCCAGGGAAAGATCCAGGGAAAGTCCGTTTATGATCTCGTCATATCTGGCCTTTACTGCCTGCAGCTTTTCCGTGAAATCCTCGTCCGCGACCGCCGCCGCGTAACAGTCATAAAGCATATCCGTCACTTTGGTATCGCCGTCAAAGCGCTTGCCGGGCGCGCTGGGTACCACGTACGCCCTGTGCAGATCCCCTCTGATAATGGCTCCAACCTTCTCAAACTGCGCGGCGCTGGCTAAGGAGCTGCCGCCGAATTTCACTACGATTTTCATAATTGATATGTGATCTCCCTCATCTTCTGTTATAGGATGCTTTTATAGTCCGCGGGCATGGAACGGATCCATCTGCGTTTCAGCAAAAGCGTTCGCGGACATTGCAATTCAACTTCCTGACTGCCTTCACGCGTCCATGCGGACGAAACCGATTCTGTGTGCGAGCACCTCGTACTGTTCCCTGAACTGACATTCCTTCAGTCTTCCGGTTACAAAGCCGCATTCTTCCCCGCTCTGTGGAAGCGTGATGAACTTCTCCACACCGAAGACTGCTTTCGCCTGCGCCTGATCCTGCACACCGATCCGCACGAAAAAGGCGTTCTCCATCTCCTCAAACGGGAGAAGGTCCGCTTCCTCTTCCTCCCATGGGCATGCCGCGGTGCTGCCTTCATAAAGTCCCGCGGTAATCACATCGGAGACAACCGCGCTGGCCGTCGGTCTGCGCCCGGCCCCCGCGCCGTAAAACATCGTGTCGCCCAGCATATTGCCGTGCAGGACAATCCCGTTGAACACATCGTCCACCATATATAACGGCTGTCCCGCCTTCACCATAAAGGGCGCGACAATGGCCGAGACTCTTGACGCGCGTTCACTGGCCTTTCCCAAAAGCTTAATGCTGCAGCCAAGCTTTTTCGCGTAAGCCATATCCATGGCGGTCAGCGCGGATATGCCTTCCACATGAATTTTATCATACTTTACTGTTTTGCCAAAGACTAAGGAGGCCAGGATCGCGATTTTTCTGCCGCTGTCGTGTCCCTCCACATCGGCCTCGGGATTTCTCTCCGCGTAGCCAAGGCGCTGGGCTTCCTTTAAAACCGTGTCATAGTCCGCGCCCTCATTGGCCATCCTGGTCAGCATATAGTTGGTCGTGCCGTTTAAAATCCCCTGCACGCTCCCGATCTCGTCCTGCGTCAGACAGTTCGCAATATTGTGAATGATTGGAATGCCGCCGCCCACGCTCGCCTCGAAGAGGTAGCTGCAGTTGTGCGCGGAAGCGACTTTTAAAAGCTCGGGGCCATAGGCCTCCACCAGCTCCTTATTGGAGGTGCAAACACTTTTGCCGGCCTCCAGCGCCCTTTTTGAAAACGCATAGGCGGGATTTTTGCCGCCCATGGTCTCACAGCAGACCGTTACCTCCGGATCCTCTAAAATGACATCTATGTCATGTACGACCTTGTGCTCATTTGAATCGCCTGGGAAATCGCGCAGATCCAGAATATATTTTACTTCCAGATCAAGGCCGGTTTTTCTCAGGATGGAATCGTGGTTGACGTCGATGACCTGCGCCACGCCCCCGCCGACAGTGCCATATCCTAAAACAGCGACTTTTACAGATTTCAGCATAACTCATTTTCCTCTATTCTTTCCCGATAATTTCCACGCTGCCCACGCCTTCGAGCGCTTCCAGCGCCTGCACCATGGCCGATGTATCGCCCGAGGCCATCAGCACCTGCACGCTGATCGACAGGCTCGCGACGCCGTTAATGGGAATACTCTGATGAATCGTCAGAATATTCACATTGCTCTGGGCAATAATCTGCAGGACCTGGCTTAACAGCCCCGGTACATCATTGATCTGTAAAGACAGCGTAATGGTCTTGCCCTGCGCATTGTCATGGAATGGAATAATATCATCCCTGTATTTATAGAAGGAACTGCGGCTGATTCCTAAACGGTCTACCGCTTCCTGCACACTGGAGACCTGTCCGCTTTTCACCATGCGGTTGGCTTCCACCACCTTTAACAGCACATCCGGAACCGCTCTTCGCCGGATGACATAATATTCGGTCTGTTCCATTTATGTTTCTTCCCGCTCCTCTTTTCAGCAGAATTTGTTGCCGACACAAAGACATTTGTGCGTGACCGGTGGATATGTTACCACATAATCAGACAAAAAGCAAGGGGTGTTGCGCATTTTATAAAATGTACTTTCTGTATTTCGCGTAGGCTGAGGGAATCGGATATGTTTCACGGGTATCCGCCGCGTCAACAAAAAGCCAGCCCTGCGGCGGCGTATAAGCGGTCAGCTCATCCACCCTGATCAGGTAGGCCTTCATATGCCACTCCTTATGTGTAAAAATATGGACCGCGTCCTCCAGCGGCTGTATGCGCACCGCCCGGATGCCCTTATCCTCCAAATCCATCAGCACTTCCTGTTTGGTGGCGTATCCTTCCATCACGGGAAATTCATACATGCCCGCGAGCAGGCCCCTGACAGGACGTTTCACAATCGCGGTCCTCTTCTCATCCCGCAGAATCAGGACTGTGCGGTTCTCGATCACGCGCGGTTTTTTGGGCGTTTTGTAAGGATACCTGTCCCACGTGTCGTTTGCATGTGCTTCACAAAAAGAAGATAACGGACAGCTTTCACACTTTGGCTGTCCGTTCGGCACACAGACCATGGCTCCGACTTCCATCATGGCCTGATTAAATTCCCCCGGCTGCTCCCTGCTCATGGAGGCTTTCAGCAATTCCTCATAATCCCTTTTCACCTGAGGCAGGCTGATATCTCGTCCATCCGCGAAGACGCGGCTCAATACCCGCAGCACATTGCCGTCCACCGCGGGAATGACCTCCCCGAAGGAAATGGAGGCGATCGCGCCGGCTGTATAGGAACCGATCCCGGGGAGTTTTATAAGCTCCGCGCCGGTTTGCGGCATGCTGCCGCCATATTCCTCCACAATGACGTGCGCCGCTTTCTGAAGGTTTCTGGCCCTGCTGTAATAGCCAAGGCCCTCCCAGAGCTTCAAAAGCCGCTCTTCCCCGACATTCGCTAAAGCTTCCACATCCGGCAGTGCCTCCAGAAAGCGCATGTAATAAGATTTCACTGCCTCCACTCTGGTCTGCTGGAGCATGATTTCCGAGACCCAGACATGGTAAGGATTTGTGTCCTCCCGCCAGGGAAGCGATCGTTTCTTTTCCTTATAATAATGTAGTAAATTTTCAGTAAAATTTCTTACTACGGCAGCACGTCTCTCAAACTCATTCTTTTCATCAGCGGATCCACACCTCGCTTCATAGTGCCGTCCGCTCATCGCTCCACCTCAAAGCGGGCCTGCGTACTTAAAAACCTCTTCAGGCTGTCTGCCCGTTCCTCCAGGTCGCCCTGCGGCACCTCCGTATCCAGGGAAACCGCCATGGTATTGATCATATCGTCAGTGAGCCGGTGTTCCACACTGACAAAGATGCGCAGCTTCTGCGCGTAGGTGTCCGCGTCCAGAAACTGCATGAGCGCCGGATCGACCCTGACGACCTTCGGCCTGTTCGTCCGCTCAAACTGAAATTCCTGGTCACAGTTCGGATATTTGATCTTATTCACCGGCGCGAGGAAGTTCTCTAATTGCCTGACATAAACCTTCTCCTCATCAAAAAAATCCCGGTAGACCACCATCTGGTCTCCCGTCTGCGCATTTTCCGCCGCCGCCACGATCTCAAACACGGACCCTCTGACATCGCGGTAAAACTGACCTTTCATCGGCACATCCCTCATGCTGCTGTCCTCCTGATTTGAAGTTATTCACAGCCACTGTGAATTTTAAATTTTTCTCTTGCATTTTGACAATCTTTTTGGTATACTATCCTGGTCGCGGAGGGGAATCCTCCAGCGGCAGGATGGCAGTCTCCAAAACTGCTCACGGGGGTTCGAATCCCTCTTCCCCTGGTGAAGCTCCGTACCGGAAGGTGCGGAGCTTTTTGCTTTTCTGTACCACATGATTTCCATTCGCATACACAGGAAAGTCTCGCCCATAAACAATCAAAGTATAACCAAAAAAAAGCTTCCGCGCAACAGGAAAGCCGAAAAAATACAGTTCTTTCATAAACAGAGTCCTGATGACCACAATAGCCGGAAATCTCTGCAAAAAACAGAATTCCCTGTCATATTTTTCCACTTTCTCCGTCTTATAAGATAGAAACACAAAAATGGATAATTTCATTGTGTTCCAAAACAAATTTGTGTATACTTCAAAGAGAGGGAGGATGAAACGGATGAAAAAGAAAAGAGTATGGACCCTGTGTACGGCGCTTGCCTTATCGGCCCTGCTGTTGATCGGCTGCGGAGCGAGTTCCTTAAATAATTCAAGCGGTTACAGTACCGCGACTGTCTCCTATGACAGTGCCGAAGCGGAAACGGCTGCCAACGAGTATGGATACACGACGGAAGCCGCAGAAGAAATCACCGAATATGAATACGACACAGACTATGACGGAGACTACGAATATACCGATGTTACAGAGGAATCCACCTCGGAGCGGAAGCTGATCCGGACTGTGGACATGAGTGTGGAGAGCACCTCCTATGACAGCACTCTGACAGCCATCAAAAGCCAGGTCAGCGCCAGCGGCGGCTACGTGGAATACATATACAGCTATAACGGCAGCTCCTACAGCTCCTACAGGTCGACCAGAAGCTCCGACCTGACGCTGCGCATCCCCGCGGAAAATCTGGACACCTTTTTAAGCGCGGTCTCCGACATCTGCAACGTGATTTCCAGCAATGAATCCGTGACGGATGTGACACTGACCTATGTGGACTTGGAAAGCCGCATCAAAATCCTGGAAACTGAGCAGGAACGCCTGATTGAGCTTTTGGAGGAGGCGGAAAGCGTAGAGGATATCCTTATAATCGAGGAACGCCTTTCCGAAGTACAGTACGAACTGGAGAGCAAAGAGAGCACAAAGCGTACTTATGGCAATCAGATCAATTACAGCACCGTGACCCTCTATCTGAAGGAAGTACAGGAGCTGACGCCGACTGTGGAACTGACCGTTTGGGAGCGCATCAGCCAGGGCTTTATGGACAGTGTGGAAGGTCTGGCGGAGGATGTGAGTGAGGCCGCGATCTGGATTATCATTCACCTGCCATACCTGGTCGCATGGGGGATTGTGCTCTTTATTGTGATACTGATTGTCAGAAGGCATCGCAGAAGGCGTGGTGAGACATCCGGCAAGCGTGCAAAAAAGGATAAAAAAGAGGACGGAAAAACTGAAAGTAGCAGAGGAGATGCAGGAAAAACTGCAGATAGTGGAAAGAAGGAGGATACCACATGAAATATCTGATCATCGTAGACATGCAGAATGATTTTATCACCGGCAGTCTGGGGACAAAAGAAGCGCAGGCAATCCTGCCCGCCGTCATCCGCAAGGCACAGTGTTTTGAAGGGGAAATCATTTTTACAAGGGACACGCACACAGCGGATTACCTGAACACGCAGGAAGGTAAAAATCTGCCGGTGGAGCACTGCATCGAAGGCACCTGGGGCTGGCAGATCGCGGACGGATTAAAGGAACTGGCAGAGGAAAAAGCCTGCCGCACCTTTGACAAGCCCACCTTCGGGAGTGTCTCACTGGCACAGGCTCTCGCTTCAGAAAATGAAAAGAACCCGATTGCCGAAATCGAGCTCTGCGGTTTATGTACGGATATCTGTGTCATCTCCAACGCCTTTTTAATCAAGGCCTGGATGCCCGAAGTGCCGGTCTGTGTGGACGCGTCCTGCTGCGCGGGCGTGACGCCGGAAAGCCACGTAAGCGCGCTGGCGGCGATGAAGATGTGCCAGGTGGCCGTCAAAAATGAAGGATAGATCTCAAGGTCATTCCATCAATGCCATGCCGGTGAAAAAGCGGCTGCTTTTCATCCGCAGCGACAAAATGCATATTTCTCTTGACATAAGTATTAAAAAAGAATAAAGTTATTTCCGGATACAGATACGATATGGCAGCTTTAAAGGAGCAGCCGTCCATAACGTAAAAGTATCCGGAAATTTTTGCTGGGGGAGCGTTTCGCTGAGAATGGGCTTTCGTGTTTTCACATCCGCCCTGACCCTTATCACTTGAACCGGGTAATGCCGGCGTAAGGAAGCAACCATATGGGTATCCGCGAGGCGCTTTTCATCCTGTCAGTTTTATCGCAGTCAGAGCAAAGCATAAAATCTCCCCACGATACCGCTAGCTGCTTCCTCCATATAAACAAAGGAGGATTTTTTTATGCAAATTGTCAATTCAGACCTCGGTCTCACCACATTCGGCTATGTCCTGTTCGGAATTATCGCCGTCGTACTGATTCTTGGTGCGGTATTTCTCTATTCTAAGAGCAATCACAAAAAGCTTTCCACCAGGCAGCTCGTCTTCTGCGCCGTCGCCATGGCGCTGGCCTTTGTGACTTCCTACATCAAGCTTTTCGCCCTGCCCTACGGCGGCTCCGTGACGCTCTGCAGCATGCTTTTTGTCTGCCTGATCGGCACCTGGTACGGCCCCGGCGTGGGCATCATGACGGGGCTGGCCTACGGCATTTTACAGTTTCTGCAGGAGCCTTACGTGCTGGCGCCCTTCCAGGTCTGCTGTGATTACATCTTCGCCTTCGCAGGGTTAGGCCTGTCCGGCCTCTTCTACAAGAGCAAAAAGAACGCGCTCTTAAAAGGCTATCTGCTGGGCATTCTCGTACGCGGTGCCTTCCACGCGCTGGGCGGCTATTTATACTGGATGGACTACATGCCGGAGAACTTCCCGACCGCTCTGACCGCCCTCTACCCGATTATTTATAATTATTCCTTCATCCTCGCGGAGGGCATCATAACAGTTATCATCATCAAGCTGCCGCCGGTTGAGAAAGCGCTTGCGCAGGTCAAGAAACTGGCGTTACAGTAAAATGCCTGTTTCCACCAGAGGCAGGTGCGGCAGAAAAGGCGATACATCATCACTGACATATCGCCCCTCGTTTAAAGACGCGTAATTGCGACCGGCACCTCTTCTTCCAGATAAAAGGAATATAATATAATTTCCTTCACCTTTTTTGCCAGGGCCTGTTCGATGGCCCTGGTATAATATTGCATCTGGGTGTGATATTTATCCACCAGCTCCTGTCCGGCCGCGACGCGATCCGTCTTATAATCCAGAAGAACTATTCCATTCTCTTCCTCAAAGAACACGTCGATAATTCCCTGAATCAGGACAAGTTCATCCCGCAGGCTCTTTTCAACCGTCTGAGCATTTCCGGTTACCTGACTTTCCTGTCTGACCTGACCTGACATGATACTGTCTGAGTTCGGACTTATGCTGCCGTTTTCTTCACTCTTACTACTCCCCACCACTGTCTCAGAACACGTTTTCCCGACTTCACTCACCGGCACGCCCAGGAAAAATGCCTGCTCCTTGCGCAGTGTCCCCGCTTTCGCGGCCTCCGACATACGTCCCGCTGCTTCGCTTCGCCCAAACTGAGACAGCTTCCGCGGTGAGACACAGTCCCGCTGCTTTTCAGCAAGACGGCCTTTCGCCGTCATCTCCTCCAGGAAGCGTTCCCACTCTGTCTCGCTCATTGGCAGCGCGGTGAAGTCCGCCAACTCCAGCACACGATGGTAGGCGGTACCGACATAGGCCCCGCCCAGCCCTTTCGATTCTTTCATAAACTCCGGTACACAGGGCGCAACACGTTCCGTCTCAAACATTTCCTCCACGCCGCCGAGTTCTTCCTCCATGGCCGCCAGCTTTAACTCGGAAACGCTGGTTTTTCCGTTGATTTCGGTCAGTGTCTGATACGGGTATTCAAACTCAAGGGCCGGATTTTCTTTCACGATGTCCGCTTTCTCAGTCTCCGGCAGCGCATGAAACCAGGTTTCGAGGTTTTCCTGCCGCTCTGCGCGGCTCACAGATTCCGTAATTTCTGTCTGTACCAGGTCATTTGCAGAAAAAAGCTCATACACAATCGGTGTGTCTTCCTCATACGAAAGCAGAAGCAGATCCAGGTATGACCGGACTGACAGAATATCTGACAAAAGGCAGGTGCCGTCCGCGCGGAGGGGTGCCGTCCGGAACAATGCTTCCGCGTTCTTTCTGTATCCGCAGAGAATCAGCTTTTCCTTTGCCCTGGTCATGGCCACATATAAAATCCGCTCCTCCTCAGCCAGAATGTCCCGCTCCATCTTCAGAGAAATGACATTTTTCTGCAGCGTTCTGTTTTTGCTTCGCTGCGCAGGCGAAATATAATCAATTCCCAGCCCCAGGTCATTGTCAATGAGCAGAAGCTGCTGCCGATCCTGCATGGAATAGCTATGGCCAATGCCGCCCACGATAACAACAGGAAACTCAAGTCCCTTGCTCTTATGGATGCTCATGACGCGCACCATCCCATGGTCCCCTGTGACAGAAGCCTCCCCATAATCAATTTCCTGGCGATGCAGCTCACGGATATACTGCACAAAGGCAAACAGGCTGTGCTGACCGCGGGTCGAAAACTGCGCCGCACGCTCCAGTAAAAGCTCCACGTTCGTCGCGCGCTTGTCGCCGTCCGGCAGAAGCCGCACCTGTTCCCTGTAATGAAAATCATTTAAAATAATGCGCAGGAGCTCTTCCACAGAGCAGTATTCCGCCTGTCTGCGGTATTTTAAAATCGCGCTGCGAAGAGCTGTGATCTTCCCGGACGCAGGATCATGTGGGCAGGCATCCGCAAAATCCCCGAGTTTTTCCCACAGGCTGACCTGATCGGTTAAGCAACTCTTAGTATTATAAATCTGCACTCTCGCCAGATCCTCCTCCGTCAGTCCCCCGAAAAGCGAAATGCACACGCCGTACAACGGGATGTCCGACAGCGGATTCTCTACACATTCCAGCAGCTTTACCAGATTCTGCACTTCCTTCGCGTCAAAATAGCCGCTGCCGCTGACCACCTGAAGCGGAATATGCTCCCTGTCAAAAACTTCACGGTAAGCTTCCTCATAGAGAGAGGGCGAGCGGAATAACAGTACAATATCATCGTAAGTGACCGGCCGAAGGCCGCTGCGGTCCTCATTCGATACCCTGCCATCGCGCAGAAGCTCTTTGATCTTACGTGCCGCGGTATATGCCTCCAGGCGTTTCGCGTCAAGCCCCTGGGGAAGCTCCCCGCAGGATATCACGCACTCGCAGGCATATCTGTCATACCCGCGCGTATAACCCCCATCTTTCTGCTCAGACGAAATATCACCTTCCACGTTTGCGGGAAGTTCTTCATCTACAATCAGATCATCCGCCGGATACGCCGCCCCCGGATAGAGCGCAGCATGCTCATCATAGGCAATGCCGCCGCTCTCCATCGTCATCACATGAGAAAAGACGCTGTTCACCGCGTCCAGCACCTGCGGACGGCTTCTGAAATTCTGTTTTAAGTCAATGCGGACATGCGTTTCATCCTCCGCGGCGTAGGCATGATATTTCTCCATAAAAAGCTCCGGCCGCGCCAGGCGGAACTTGTAAATACTCTGCTTGACGTCGCCCACCATGAAGCGATCATCGTCCCGCGACACGGCGGCCACCAGATATTCCTGCACAAGGTTGGAATCCTGATACTCATCCACCATGACTTCCTCAAACCGTGCGCGATAGCTCTCTGCCACTTCCGTCACCGTAAAGCCGCCCTCACCGTCACTGTTCAACAAAATCTGCAGCGCCATGTGCTCCATATCATGATAGTCAATATATCCTCGTTCCCTCTTTGCCTTCGCCAGTTCCTCCATGTAATCCAGCGTCACCTGAATCAGCATGTCGAGCGCGCGCTTCGCTCCTGCGTTTTCTATCTCCATGGACTGAGGGCTTTTCCCGAAAAAATCTTTCCCCAGCTTTAGGATATTGGCCTTGATCTCATTGCGGCGCTCCTTCACCTGCTCCCGTTTTACGGGGTCAACTAAGGCGTCCTTCTTCGCGGGCAGCCGTTTAAACTCCATGGCAGGCAGATACTGCCCCAACTGCTTAAGACTGTCCAGCGCGCAGAGCTTTTCTAAAAATTCCAGCTCCGACTCCAGCGTATCGGAATACATATAAGGGCCGTCCGGTTCCATGGCCATTTGATAAGCAGCCCGATAGCTCTCCACATAGGAAGACAGAAGCCCCCTGATATGCGCAAGCAAAAAAGTCCCCGCGGGGCGATTCGTGAACTCATCCAGATTCTGAAAATCATAATCCTGCCGCCGCTCCTTCAGCCATTCTTCTGGGAACGGCATGCTCATGGCCCTCTCGTAAAGCTGATCGATGTAGTCCTCCAGCACAGACTCCCTGCCGGTATGACAGAGATATTCCACCATATACTGAAAGTCAGGATCCTCTTTGGCGAAATAACGCTCCAGCAGATTATCCTTTACATCCTTGCTCAGAAGTTTGATCGTGGCTTCCTCCGCCACCGTAAAATCCGGCTCCAGGCCGATGGCCTCAAAATGGTTGCGCACCAAGTAGAGGCAAAAGCTGTGAACGGTAGTAATCAGAGCCTGGTGCACCAGCACCGCCTGCCGCTGCAGATGCGCGTCGTTCGGATAGAGGGCAAGCTCGCGCTCGATCGCCTGTCCGATGCGCTCCCGCATGCCGGCCGCCGCGCTGTTGGTAAAGGTAACGACCAGCAGGCGGTCGATGTCCAGCGGGTTTTCCCTGTCCGTGATCCGCCGGATAATGCGCTCCACCAAGACCGCCGTCTTGCCGCTGCCGGCCGCCGCGGACACCAGAATATTTTTCTTTTTTGTATCGATCACACGCTGTTGATCGGGAGTATATACGACGCTCATACCTTCTCCTGCAGGATTTCCTTCATTTTATCCAGGGCTTCTGCCTGTTCCATGACAGGAATCCTTCTTTTCTGATAGCCCGGCAGCTTCTCATCATAGCTGCAGCAGCCCTTGTACGGACAGTAAGTACAGCCCTCCTCATTTCCATGCTCGTAGGGACTGGCCTCGATGTGCCCTTCCCGGATCTGCCGTCCCAGCTCATCCGCCTTATATTCGGAAAACCGTTCCATCAGTAAAAGATCTTCCTCCGCGCAGACCTTCGACCCACGAGCCGCCTGTCCATCCTTATTGTAAGAAAACGGAATGACGTCGGACTGCTTTTCAAAAGTGTGATCCAACAGCCGCACGACCGTATCGTCTTCATTTAAGATACCGCGGGAACGCTGCTCCCGCAGTCGGAGCGTTGGCAGATCGTCCAGATTCTCCGCTCCCTCCATGTCCACCACCGGATCAGCCACACGATAATAAAACATGGCGGCCGGCCGGATTTTTTTATCCGGATTATGCTCGGCCAGCTGTTTTGACGCCATATCCAGATAGACTGTCAGCTGCAGTGAAAGGCCGGCATATAAGCTGTCCACGGAAAACTGTTTATTCCCGGACTTATAATCGATCACCTTCACGAACACATCCTGATCCTGCCTGGCTACATCCACCCTGTCAATGCGTCCCTCCAGCCGCATGAAAAGCTCTCTGGACGCGTTCCATTCGCAGTCCACCGAGAATGGCAGCTCCAGTCCGTAGGTTTCAAACGCGCCGGCCTGCATATGTCTCTGTAATACCTCAACCGTACGCCGCAGAATTCTTCCCGCGCGGGTCAGGGCATAACCGTTTCTGGCCTTGTCTGTCAAGAGCTCATCCCCATACTGCTCCCTGACCTGCTCCAGCCTGTCGTTTAATTTCTCCTCGGCAAAGTCAGGCGGGAAGGTACGCCAGTCATACCCCGCATCCTTAAGATCTCTGCCAAAGGCGGACAAAACGTCGTGGAAAATATTTCCCAGATCCACACTCTCCAGAATGTACTCCTTCGGCTCCCGCAAACGCAGTCCGTATTTCAGGAAATGGGCATAGGGACAGGAAGCGAAATTTTCCAGCCGGCTGATGCTGCCGTAAAGGACACTGCCATAGAGCTTCCTGGCAACCTCAGGCGCAATATGCTCTTTGCCGCCTTCCAAGAATGCCCTTTCAAGATAGCTTTCGACTACTTCCTCCCCATAATATTCCTTCATCAGAGTTAACAGCTTCAATAAAGAAGCTGTCTCAGACTCATTCAGTCCGTCGCGGACATATTTCTGCAGGTATACCGCTGTTCGCCCCGGCAGCTCACTCGCATGCTCCGGCTGCTCAAATCCCATCTGTTTGATCCGCAGTTCAGGGAAAAGAGTCTGCACAGTATGTATAAAATAAGAGGGCCGTATTTCCTGAAGCGCGTTGTCCACCAGGGAGTATGACAGATATAACTGCTCCGACGGCTTCGTCAGCTGCTGATACAGGTAAAAGCGCTGGCGAAACTGCAGCTGTCTGCGGCTGGGCGCAAGCTCCACGCCCTGTTCCATCAGATATTCTCTCTCCAGGTCAGAGAGCATGCCGCCCCTTACGTTATTGCCTGGAATATTCACATCATTCACGCCCAACACCAGCAGAATCTTCACCTGGGGCAGTCTGGTTCGCTCCAGATCTCCCACCAGCACCTGGTCAAGTCTGGCCGGAATAGAGCCGACCCGCAGCTCTTCAAAGCCGGCCCGCAGGATTTTCACAGTCTCCATAAAGGGGAGCAGTTCCTCTCCCATCAGCGCCGCCATCTGGTCAAACAGAGCCATCAGTTTGCCGAATGCCTGCCGGTATTCCCTGGCACGAACCAGATCATTTTCTTCCTCAAAAGCTGTCTCCATTGCGGCCAGCTTTTTTTCCGCTTCTGTCCGCGTTAAAAAGTCATACAGAGCTGTCAGCAGCTCTTTCACAGTCGTCTGATGATCCTCCGCGTGACCCTCGTCAGCGATGGAAAGAACCGGCTGAAGCTCTGCCATCAGTCTCTCCCTGAGTTCGTTAATTTTGATCAGATCAAAACGGCTGCCCAGACGGATAAAGGGCCGCTCCCACGCCCGCCTTCCCCGGATGCCGGCCTGATTGAGATATAATTCCAGCAGATCGGACTCCTCACGGGCAATCCCTGACAGGCCGCTTCTTAAATACGTCAGCACCGCCTGAAAGGAAAAATCCTTTTCCACGAGGTCAAAAAGGCCATTCATAAAAATCAGCAGCGGATTGGAGGACAACCCCGCCGTGGCGTCGACAAAGCAGGGAATATCAAGCTGCGCGAAAGCTTCCTCCAGATGATGTCTGTAGGAATCCAGCCCCGCGCAGATAACCGCGATGTCCCGGTATTTCAGTCCCTGCTCCCGCACCAGGCGGCGCAGGAGGATGGCCGCCTGACGGCTCTCCTGCGCCGGATTTTGCGCATAAGCGATATGAATGTTCTGACACGGGCCGTCATAGGAAGTGTTGTCATAGTGGAAAAGATGCCGTTCCAGAAAAGCCAGCTCAGGGGAAGTGAACCGCTTCCCGCTTTTACAGAAGGCATACCGCTCCACCTTTACCTTTGCTGCCTGCGCCAGTCTCTCCAGCTCCCGGATTGTCTTCGCCGAGGTATAAAAAAGCTGCTGCTCCTGCGTCACCACTGCCGGATCGCAGTCAATGGTCAGAGCCACATAGCACCTGGCCGACAAAGACATAATCTGACGAACCAGAGGCAGCTGCACCGGCGTAAAACCGGTAAAGCCGTCCAGCACCACAACACTGTCCCGGATGATTTTTGATTCCGACAGCAGGCCTGTGAGCTCCGGATACATGCTCTCCCCGGTGCGGTACTGATGCTCCAATTCACGCAAAAAGGCGGCGTACAGCTTCTGAATATCTGTCAGCCTCGCCTGCAGTCCCCGCCTTAAGGCCGCGACTTCGATCAGTTGATTCATCCCATCCGGGGAGATACCATACTGCATAAACTCAGAAATCAACCCCTTGATCTCTGTCACATAGCCCTGCCTCTCCATCAGTCCGCCGATGGCGGGCAGTTCCTGCGCCATGGAGGCCGCCAGCTTCCTTAAAATCAGGTTTTTGCCGGTATCGTCCAGCGCCACCTTCTCCCCGCCGCCCAGTTCTTCCTTCACCTTATAATACAGGCGGCCAAAGCTCAACACGTCCACATTAAAAAGGGCATGCCCCGGATGCAGCTGCACCATCTGGCGCTGAATCTGCATGGTATACTGATCCGGCACCAGTAATACATATTGCTGCTGCGGATTTTCCCGTGCTTTTGATATGATATACTGATAGAGGGCAGCGCTCTTGCCACTGCCGCTGCCCCCAAGAATAAACTGCAGACTCATAAAACCTGAACCTCACTGAGCGGATGCTTTCCTGATACTGACGAATAAAAATGCCTCTGATACCCGCAGGCCGTGCTTCCCCTTCATCTTATCAATTGTGCTCTCTGTCACGCTCTTTTATCTCTTTCATGATTTCCTTGCAATCCAGTATAGCATAAATCCTGAAATTGGGCTATACTGTTTCTGTCATAAATACGAATGTACACCTGAAGGACGTACCTCGCGTAAGCATTCGATTTCTGACCTTTTGTCCCTTGTGCCATATTATGGAAGCAGGTTGAATCACATGCCAGTCAAAAATAACACAAAACTCTCAAATACACCTCCGCCCAAAAAGCTCGCCCTCGTCAACGACCTGGCGGGATACGGACGTTGCTCCCTGACAGTGGCCATGCCCATCGTCTCGCAGCTGGGCGTGCAGTGCTGTCCGGTGCCGACCGCTGTTTTTTCCAACCACACAGGATATCCGGTCTGGCATATGACAGATTACACGAAAGAACTGCCGGATTACCTCGCCGCATGGAAGCAGCTTGACTTTTCTTTTGACGGGATTCTGACCGGCTTTCTCGGAAATCAGGCGCAGGCCAACATCATCCGGCAGTTTTTGCGGGATTTTAAAAAGACAAATACCCTGTATATCCTGGACCCTGCCATGGGCGATCATGGCAAAGCCTACGCCACCTGCGGAAAGGAAATTCAGGAAAGCATGCGCTCCCTGGTGGCCCTGGCAGACGTCGTCACACCGAACGTGACGGAAGCCTGCCTTTTGACCGACACCCCGTATCGCCCTGATTTTACGAAAAAGGAACTGATACAGATGGCGGAGAAACTTTTAAAAATGGGGTCAAAACAGGTTGTCATCACCGGTATTCCCTGTAAAGGTTATATCGGTAATCTATGTATGACAGATATGAATGTTCCGTCTGGCGGAAAGCCTTTGCCTGAAAATGCGCACCGGCAGGAAAAGGAAGCAGCCACCCTCCTGCGCAGCAGAAAGGTCACGCAGTCACGCCATGGCACCGGCGATATCTTCTCAGCCATCCTGGCCGCGGAACTTTTGAAAGAGACTTCAGACGAAGGGCTTGCTTTCCGGCAGGAAACGCTCACTGCCGCAGTCCGGAAAGCCGCCGCTTTCGTAAGAAAATGCCTGCTTGTCTCCGACGCCGCGAATGTTCCGGAAACGGAGGGCGTATGTTTCGAGAAGATTTTATATCAGCTGAAATGAACGGCGTTTCAGGATTGCCTTCAGGCTCAAAAGTATGTATAATAGCCACAGAGATTTTTAAAAACATTCAGAAAAGAGGTATTTCAATATGAAAAGAATTTCCACCACAAACGCACCGGCCGCCATCGGCCCCTACTCCCAGGCTTACATCACCGGCGGTCTGTTATTCACTTCCGGCCAGGTGCCGCTTGATCCCGAAACCGGAGCCGTAGTCGGCACTACCATCGAGGAGCAGGCCGGGCAGGTCATGAAAAATCTGGGCGCGCTTCTTGAAGCCGCCGGCAGCTCCTATGAGAAAACTGTCAAGACCACCTGTTTTCTGGCTGACATGGGCGATTTCGCAGCCTTCAATGAAGTTTACGCCGGATACTTTACCGAGAAACCGGCACGCTCCTGCGTCGCGGTGAAAACTTTACCGAAAAATGTGCTCTGCGAAGTGGAGCTGATCGCGGAGGTATAATTTCCAGCCAACTATAAAAAGAACCGGTTGATTTCCCTGCGTGGATTAACCGGTTCTTTTACAGCTTACAGCTTCATGGTCAGGCTGATCCGCTTTTTCTGCAGGTCAACGCTCAGCACCTTCACATCCACGACATCGCCCACGCTTACTACCTCCAGCGGGTGCTTCACAAACTTTTTGTCCGTGAGCTGGGAAATATGGACCAAGCCGTCCTGGTGCACCCCGATATCCACAAACACACCGAAATCGATGACATTGCGGACCGTTCCCTTTAAAATCATGCCCTCTTTTAAATCCTTCATCTCCAGGACGTCGGTACGAAGAATCGGCTTCGGCAGATCCTCTCGCGGGTCGCGGCCCGGGCTGCACAGCTCTTTGACGATGTCGCGCAGTGTAGGCTCTCCGACTCCGAGTTTTAGTGCCATCTGTTTGTAATCCTTAATCAGTATCGACCTTGCGTCCTGCGCGACAAAGTCATTTTTGGTCATGCCCAGAGTCTGCAAAAGCTTTCCCGCCGCCTCATAGCTCTCCGGATGAATCCCGGTCGCATCGAGCGGTTCCGTGCCGCCGGTAATGCGCATGAAGCCTGCGCACTGCTCAAACGCCTTCGGCCCAAGCTTCGATACCTTTAAAAGCTCCCTGCGGTTTTGAAAGCGGCCATGCTCCTCCCGGCAGGTGACAATATTCGTGGCAATCGTCTTCGTGATGCCGGAGATATGCTCCATCAGCGGCGCGGAGGCTGTGTTTAAGTCAACACCGACCCGGTTGACGCAGTCCTCCACCACGCCGTCCAGGGCTTCTCCCAGCTTTTTCTGATTCATATCGTGCTGGTACTGTCCGACACCGATGGACTTCGGATCAATTTTGACTAACTCCGCCAACGGGTCCTGCACACGGCGGGCAATGGAGGCAGCGCTGCGCTGTCCCACGTCAAACTGTGGAAACTCTTCCGTCGCCAGAGCACTCGCAGAATACACCGAGGCACCCGCCTCATTGGTGATCACATAAGACACCTTCTGCGGGATTTCCTTTAATATTTCCACAATGATCTGCTCAGACTCCCTGGACGCCGTCCCGTTTCCCACGGAAATCAGGGTGACGCCGTATTTTGCAATCAGCTTTTTCACCGTGTCTTTCGCCGCGCGGATTTTACTCTCGTTGGTCGGCGCGGTCGGATAAACGACAGCTGTGTCAAGTACCTTGCCCGTCGCATCCACCACTGCCAGCTTGCATCCTGTACGGAAAGCCGGATCCCAGCCTAAAACCACCTGCCCCGCAATCGGCGGCTGCATCAGAAGCTGCTCCAGATTTTTGCCAAAGACGGAAATAGCGCCGTCCTCCGCTTTCTCCGTCAGGGCAGATCTGATTTCCCGCTCTATCGCCGGTTTGATCAGACGATTGTACGCGTCCTGTACGGTTGCCTTCAGCACTGGCGTTGTGTACGGATTCTCCCGCACAATCACCCGTCTTTCCAGATATTGCAGAATTCTCTCTTCAGGAGCCTCAATGCTGACCGATAAAAACTTTTCCTTTTCTCCGCGGTTTAAGGCAAGAATCCGATGTCCCGCCACCTTTGAAACCGGTTCCGTGAAGTGATAATACATCTCATAGACAGACTGCGCCTTCTCATCCTTCGCCTCACTGACAATCAGCCCCTCTCGCATGGTCAAATCCCGGATGCGCGTGCGATAATCCGCCTCATCCGAAATCATCTCTGCCAGGATATCGCCGGCTCCGGCAATAGCCTCCTCCACAGTCAGTACGCCTTTTTCCTCAGAAAGAAAAGCCTTCGCCTCCGCTTCCAGAGGCCGGTTCAGCATCTGCAGCAAAACCAGATTGGCGAGCGGCTCCAGGCCCTTCTCCTTTGCAATAGTCGCGCGGGTGCGGCGCTTCGGACGATACGGCCGGTACAGATCCTCGACCGCCACTAAGGTCTGCGCTTCCTCAATCTGCTTTTTTAACTCCGGCGTCAGCTTCCCCTGCTCCTCAATCGTGGAAAGCACCTGCTGCTTTTTCTCTTCCAGATTGCGCAGATAATTCAGCCGCTCTGACAATTTGCGCAGCACCTCATCATTCAAAGAACCCGTCGCTTCCTTGCGGTATCTGGCGATGAAGGGGATGGTATTGCCCTCATCGATCAGTTTGACCGCGGCCTCGGCCTGCGATGCGCGAATTTCCAGTTCCTGTGCGAGTGTTTTTATAATGTCCATTCCTGTAAGTTCCTGTCTCCATTTTGCTGTCATTCCGTTCTGAAATGGCTTTATTCATGATTAAGGCGCCAAAGGGACACGACCCCATTTGAAAACCACTCAGGCCCCAATGCGTCGATTAACCTCCAGCTTGTCTAAGATACCATTGGCCGTGACCCCTGGATGCGTGACGTAAATCCTGCAGATTTCATCCACAAAGGAAGGCTCCAGGTTCAGTTCGCCCGCAATCCGCGGGATGCTCTTTCCTCTCTTCATGCCACGGAGGATTCTCTCAATCAGACGCAGGAGCTCTCCGGAGGATAATTCTAGCGGGTCAAGCATACTCTCCGCCGCTATATTCGCCGGAGTTTCTTTTCCTGTTTCCGCGGACTGTCCTACTGGTTCTTCCAGCGCAATTTTTTCCACCCGCCAGGATTTTCCCTCAATATATAAGACTGCCATGGTCAGCTCCAGGCGAAATCGTCTGTGCCCGCAGCCGCCCGGATTTAAGAAAAGCCTGCCATCCACTGTCTCCGCCTGGAACCTGTGCGTGTGTCCGGAAATCACAATGTCACAGTCCTCCGGGATCACAGCCTTTTTCCTGTCGTGCACCACAAAAAAACGAACCTGCTCAAGCTCCAATTCCAACGTTTCCGGGATCTCCTTTGCCCAGTCACCGTCCGCGTTGCCCCGCACCAGATATAATCCTGCATCCCTGCACAGATTTTCCCTGATCTGCTCCACGATTCTGAGGCTGCTGACATCACCGGCATGAAGCACCGTGTCCGCCATACGAATCTGTTTAAGGACTTCCTCCCGCAGCACATCATGTGTATCCGAAATCACCGCGATACGCATATCCTATTCTCCCCACAGCACAACGCTTCCCTGATCCAGCGTCTTCTTTATATCGATCAGCCGCTGATTCTCCGAGCCTCGGAACAGCAGGGAGATATTTTTCCGCTCCTGTTTGAATTCCCCGTCCACCAATACGTCGATCAGGGAAAGCATCTCATCCGTAATCTCGCACCGCGCGCGCCCGGTGCCCTCAGCCCAGCCTGCCAGCTCCTCCAGCTCGTAGCCGCTGTAAGCCCAGATTGTCTTCCCCGGAATCGTCTCCCGCACCTTCCGCAGGAAAGGCAGAAGCGCCCGCTGGTTGCCCGGCTCAAAGGGCTCGCCGCCGAGCAAAGTCAGACCCGCAATATAATCCGGCGTAAGTGCCTCCAATAACTCCCGCTCCGTATCCGATGTATACGACTTCCCATAGTCAAAATTCCAGGTCTCCGGCTGAAAACAGCCCGGACAGTGGTGGGTGCAGCCGGACACAAAGAGTGAAACCCGCACACCAGGGCCGTCGGCGATATCTGTTTTTTTGATGTTGCAATAATTCATAATTTCAGCCTTTCTCCCATCATTTCATATATGTACTCATTCCCCATAGAAGCCATTGTCACTTACAACAGACCATCTGCTGAGCATTTCCAAATAATGGATTTTTATAAATTTTCTTATCTCATTTATCTCGTGATCCGTTAGTACACCTCTGTTTTCAACGGTTGTTTCCCCGTCAGCCTTAACAAAAAATTTGGCAGATCCCTGTTGCGTCAGTTTTTTATCACTTGCATGAACGTGCATAGCCTCAATTATGCAAGCCGTAGTAAAATACAGATAATATCCACATGCTTTATACTGATAATATTTCGGCACCCTGCACCTCCATAAATTCACGATTTTCAACATAGTATCTGGTTACGATTGTTAATTCTATGTCTGGCATACTTGCCTCTAGGACTTCTCCATCTATAGCCAATACTGCCGCCCTGCTGGGATTATTTAGATTCAGGACGCGGATTTTATCACCAGCCCTGGTAAATGCGTAGCCTGAAATAATCATGTCAGCTTCATCCGCCACTTTTTGAATATCATTCATATTGAACCTTCACTTTCTGAATCGGTGCTAAAAACTCATCCACATTAATATACAGATCCTTCAATATCGGAATCAAGTCAATATAATCTTCCATTTCCGGAACAGTTTCATACTTTGCCATTACAACAATATAACCCGCATCCCATTCCAAAATCTCTGTGTATCGCTCCAAATGGTGAGAAGTTCTGAAACGTATTGTCTGATCCCGAAATGAAAAATAAGTATATTTCCTATCACTACTTAATATGGCATAATCCATTTCCATTCACCTCCTGCTGTTCAAACGAACTATCCCTTCCGCCACTCATTCTTGAATATTATACCTTGCATTTTCTTAAACCGCAATGTTTTTAATATGTTCCTCCATAGGTTTCCCGATAGAACCATCCACCACAAACACCATCTGCGGCCAATACCAGTCAGCAAACAGCTTTTGGATAATATCCAACATGTCTTCGTCTGTCAGAATATCCGGACTTTGTATGTGGCTTGCTATTGAAGAAAAAACGCTGGAAAAGAACATATCTGTTACAGCCTCTTTCTTGGGTGTGTCTGCAATCTTTGTATTCATATTGTCAATTGTTTTTTCTCTCATTCTTCTGATAAAATGGGAAAGGTTTTGTTCTGACATCAGCACGGATATACGCATAGGGTCTTCATTGAAACACTTGAGGAAGATTTCAAAAAACCGCCTGTCATATACACCATTACTTGCTTCATGTTCTGCTAATGCCGCTCTTGTTTTTTCAAAAAAACTATCCTCTGCATATTCTATCAGAGCAAAGACATCCTTGAAGTACCGATAAAAAGTTGCCCAGCTGTACCCGGCTAAATTTATAATCTCGCGGACAGTGATTTGAGTGATATTATTTTTCTGTGCAAGCTGGAAAAATGCGTTGATAAGGGCTTCTCTTGTTGCATCTGTGATTTCAGGCTGTTTATTCATACTGTTCTCCTGTAACATACACCATAAAGTTAAAGAGCAGCTGCCCCATTTTGCTATAGGTAAGCTCTATCATTTTACAGCAGATGGACATGAAAAACAAGAGACACCTGTCTATCGTAAGACACTTGTCTTGAATTGTCACTTGATGAATGACCAGCGGAGCGATATAATGAGCGTAGGCGAGCCCGAGGGAGTGTGCTCACTCGCGGCGGCGCTAGACGTCCGGGGGACGTCTGTTCAGTGCGGACCGTAGTGAAACGAAGAGCGGCGAATTGGATCGTGACGTATTTTGTCACGATATAATATTATTGCGCAAGTGTAGCTATGCAATCAATTCAGATTTAAATGTGAAATCCATAAGAGGTTAAATATAAGCCCCTGGAGCATTAAATCGGATAAGGAGGTCATTATGACATTACAGGAAGCGATGAGCGAACGGCATAAGGTGAGCAAATACAAGGATAAACCATTGTCAGCTGATGTTATCCGGCAGCTCAATGACAGGATCAAAGCGCAGAATCAGAAATATGGTCTGAATATGCGGCTTGTCACGGAAAGCAAGGATGCGATGCCGGGAATCATAGCGGCGCTGATGTCGAAGGGCGTTAAAAACTATATCATCCTGGCGGGGCCTGACACTCCGGGCATTGACGAGAAGCTGGGATACAGCAGCGCCGATTTGATGCTTTATGCGCAGACGCTCGGTTTAAACACCTGGTGGATCGGCGGCATGTACAGCCGTAAAAACGCAAAAAAGAACGCCAATGCCGGAGAAAACACTAAAATTATCGGAATCGTCGTGGTCGGCTATGGTGAGAACCAGGGAGTTGCGCACAAGTCCAAAGCGGCATCAGAGATTTCGTCCTATGAAGGCACTGCTCCGGAGTGGTTCAAAGCAGGTGTTGCAGCGGCTCTGCTAGCTCCTACGGCGATGAACAAGCAGGCATTTACCATCAAAGGCAAAGGCAACAAGGTGAGCATGACCTGCGACAACGGCTCCTATTCAGGTGCGGATTTGGGAATCGGCAAATATCATTTTGAGCTTGGTGCTGGTAAAGAAAATTTTGAGTGGATGTAAGCGACCTTCAGCAATTCTCCATCACCATTCTCTCCCCTTCCCCATCGAAAGCTCTGATCTGAAAGGAACAGTCCGATAAATCCGCCGTCAGAACCGCCTTACATCCCCGCAGCTCCCAGCTGATGGTGAGCAGGTTCTGGCTGCTTGAGCCGATTGACGCCTCCATCCCGGCATCAAAGCCAAAGGCCGGAAAGGTATTGCGGAAGCGCAGCATTTCAAGCTGTTTTGTCACCACGGGCTGCTGCATTTTCTCCCTGATCTGCTCCGCAGTAAGGTTAGTGCGGTTGATCTCCTTGTGCCCGCCCGCGCCGGCCCGCTCTACCGCGGCGTGGTCATTTCTGCCGGCAAAAATGTCCAGATACCAGACCTGCGGTTTTCCCGGCGTGAACAGCTGCAGGGCTCTGGCCAGCAGCATTCTGTCATCGTCCTCACCCAGGGCGCTGTAATAAGTGGCGTTGACCTGGTAATAGACGTTTTTCTGGCCATGGAGATTTTTCACATAACCGCCGCGGCCTACCACGGTTTGAATCAGAGCCTGAATCCGCTCTTCCGGGAGGAGTCCTTTCAAATCCAGCAGTGGGATTCCGTCATGGCAGCCCAGCATATTGACTGTCTGAATTTTTTGAGAATAAATCTCTCTCGCCCAGCGAAGCAACGTTTCCCCGTTGCGTGTTTCCAGCGCGTCCAGAATCAGCCCCGGCAGGAAAAAGTCATAGGTCATATATCCCTTATCCGCCAGCACCTGGTAAATTTTTTCATCATAGCCCGCGTGAATCTCGGGAAGCAGCGTAAGCCCGTACTTATCCGCAATCTTCTGTACGCGCGTCAGAACATCCCAGGTGCCTGGTTCATTCAGAAAGTTTTTCGCTCCGGGACGCTTGTCCGCGTAGGCAAAAGCGTCCAGACGGACAATCTTTGCGCCGTATCCGGCCAGCGTCTTTAATGTATCCTCATAAAACGTCCACACCAGCGGAGAGTGAGTATTTAAATCCATCTGACCTAAGAAACTGCCGTCCGGCCTGATCTCCTGATAAAAGGTATTCCAGTAAGGAACCTTCCTGCCGTCCGGGAATGGCACCATCAGAAGCGGAAGTCCCGGTTTTCTGAAAAACATGTCTTTTATCAGCTCATTGCGCGGGTAAATATATCCCTCCGGTGTCAGTTCTCCACAACCATCCCAGAATTGGTTCCAGTCAATAAAAAAGTCCCTGTACTGAGATTTTTCTCCGTTCCGCAGCAGGTCCTGAAACTGAGGCGAATTCACAGACGCGTGATTTAAAATAAAATCCAGTTTCAGACCGATTCCCAGACGATTCAACTCCTCCAGATCCTGCCGCCCGGCATATTCCTCATTCAGACCATAATCAATGACCGAGAAACCGCGGTCTAAGTCCGAATGATAGAGACTCGGCAATATGTAAAAGGATTGAAAGGCGCCCGGCCACTCCGGCGTTTTGAAAAGTCCCGTGATATCAGACAGTTTTCCGCCCAGACTATCCGGATAAGCGTTCAGCATGGGACCGTTGTCCACCAGCTCGGAAAAAACGAAATCCACTGTCTTTGCCTGGTTTTTAAGCTGCTCCTGCTCAATTTCCAGCACCATGGCCGTAAAGGGGCTGTCCACACCACTGTCGCGGTTTCGCGCCATGCGGCGCGCCAGCGTTTCCTGCGGCGTACTGTCGAGATAAATGGATAAATCTACGCCCTGGAAACAGCCACTGTTCGCATGCGTCCACTCAAGCAAAAGGACAGAAACGCCACGAAAGTCCGTTTTCTCATACCAGACCTCCGTCTCTTCACGACCCATTTTCCTTAGCCAGATCGTATCCTCTCCTGCGTGGAAGCTGGCCAGGACAGACTCCACCTTCTGAAAGTCCAGCTCCCTGGGCGAGCCCAGATACGCAGCCAGTCCTTTTCTTCCCACATCCAGATAATGCCAGAACCAGAGGTTCTCCCCTGCGTGCGCAAAGTCCGCGTCCTCACCCTTTTGCTGCCACTGCTGTATCCTGGCAAAACGTTCCGGCGTATAAACACCACCGTCCACCATACCGCGCAGACCATATTCCCTGTAAATACGCAGCCGCTCTGCGTCATTATATTTCGGAAGTCTGTGCGGATAGTCATCCCCCGCCAGCACATAACAGCCCAGCCCATCCGCTTCCAGTTTTTCTTTTAACAGCGCCGCGATGCTCGTCTTGCCTGAACCCGAACCGCCGCTGATGCCGACGACAACCCTGCGGTGCGGGTTTCTGGCCAGCTTCTCCGCAAGCGAGCTCCGTATCTGCGTGTATACATAGAGTGCTTTCTGCGTTACAATATGATTCACATTTTGCAAATTATTCTCCGGCATTTCCATGCTCTCCTTTAAATTTTCCATACTTAATGTTCATGCGACAGTCTCTAATTGCATACTCAAAAGACATTTCACGCGACCCTTTCGCAATGTCTTACTTCCTCCGAAACTCCATCATAAAACTCTGATACTCCCCCATCTGAAGCGGCAGCGCAATCCCCGCCTCCATCAACGCGGATCCAGCATACACCTTGCCATCCGCCGTATTCTCATACATTTCTTCCGGAAAAAGTCCTTTCAGCCGGACATACGAAACCGGCATATTTCCATGCTTTTTCAGCATGACCACACTCAGAAGCGCCCTGTCCTTCTCTTTTGACACAAACGCCCAGGCCGCGAACGCCTCCTCATACGGATCGCTCAGGCGATAATAATCCCCATTTCTGACCAGGACTTCCACCCTTTTAAACGTCTGAACCTGCTCCTTCACTTCCTCTTTCTCTGCGTCTGTCAGCTTCGCAGGATTCAGTTCAAAGCCGTAGGTCCCCGCCATGGCCGCGACGCCGCGGGTAAAAAGGCTCACCTCGCGCCCCGTCTGGTGGTTCGGCACAGCCGAAACGTGCGCGCCCATTGTGCAGGCCGGATAAAAGAAGGATGTCCCGTACTGGATGAAAACCCGGTCCGCAGCGTCCGTATTGTCGCTGCACCAGATCTGCGGCGTATAGTAAAGCATCCCCGCGTCAAACCGTCCGCCGCCACCGCTGCAGCCCTCGATCAGCAGATCCGGATACCGGGCCGAAAGTTTTTCCAGAAAATCATAAAGTCCCAGGACATAATCATATGTAACCTTTCCCGGCACACGCTGCGCGGAAGCGATGTCCGCAAGAGAGCGGTTAAAATCCCACTTCAGATATTCAATATTCCCGGAATCCAGAACCTGGCATACCTGGGCAAAGACCGCCTCCCTGACATCCTCCCGGGAGAAATCCAGCACCAGCTGATTGCGCCCTCTGACCGGCGCTCTTCCCGGAAAGCACAACGCCCAGTCCGGGTGCGCCCGGTACAGGTCACTGTCCTCGGAAACCATCTCCGGCTCCATCCAGATTCCGAAGCGAACGCCCTCATTATTGACTCTCTTTACCAGCTCGCCTAAGGACATCTGAAGCTTTTCCTCGTTCGCCCGCCAGTCGCCCAGACCGCTGTTGTCATCCTCCCGCTTTCCAAACCAGCCGTCATCCATGACCACCATGTCAATGTCCAGTGCCTTCGCCTCCCTGGCCAGATTCACAATCGTCTCCCCTGTAAAGTGAAAATAGGCGCCCTCCCAGCTGTTTAACAAAAGTGGCCGGGCCTCCTTCGCATATTTGCCGCGGCAGATGTGGTTGCGGATACAGTCATGATAATGACGGGACAGCTCTCCCAGCCCCTGATCGGAATAGCACATAATCGTCTCCGGCACCGTAAAGCTCTCTCCCGGCTGTAACGGATAGCGCAGGAAATCCGTCCCCAGTCCCATCAGCACTCTAGTCTGATCAAACTGGTCCTTCTCCGCCTCACAGCTGAAATTGCCGCTGTACGCAAACAGAAGACCGTAACAGCCGCCCTGTTCCTCCGTGGTATGCTTTCCGGCCAGAATTACTCCTGGGTTATACTGGTGAGAAGAGGTCCCCCTCCTGCTGCCGATGGAAAAACTGCCATGCCCCACCGGATTGCGCTGCACACTTCTTTCCATGGCATGCCTGCCGTAAAAGCTGATCAGATCATACTCCCCGTAAAGAAAATCCAGGCAGGCGGACGCCGCTTTCTGTATCGTCACGACGTCCTTTCCCGCGTTGGTGATCACTGCCGCGCGGGTAATCACATCCTCCCCCTCAATCACGCCGTACAACAGTTCCACGCTGACACCGCTCACAGAATCCTGTAACAGAACGGAAAGCGTCTGCGCCTCCTCCTCATTTGCAAACGCCGCGGGAAGACCCTGAAGCGCATACTTGCCGTTTCTGATTTCATGCGAGCAGTACCGCAGATCCGCGCAGACTGTGCCGTCACCGTTTTCTAAAACAAGCGCCGGACTTCTGTAGTCTCCCACCCCCAGCGTCGGATATTCTAAGGGAAGCGTATCCATGGAATAGGTGCGGTCCCTGCCCACATCCGCGGGATTTCCGGAAAAACCTCTGTCATAAAAGGTCAACAGATAATCCAGATTCCCCGCCGTCTTCTGTCCATAATATAAATGAAGCAGTGCGCCGTGCTCATCCGCCTTCATCTGGTAAGTCGTATGTAAAGTCTGTAATGTAAAAATCCGTTCTTTTTCCTGATAGGTGATTGCCATGTTATTTCCAATTCCTTTTTTATTTATTTCACCGCTCCGTTGACTACCCCGTTCAGAATCTGCTTCTGGCAGATCACATAGAAGATCAGAATCGGGATCAGCGCCAGCAGATAGGAAGCGAAAGCCAGATTATAGTTCGTCCCGAACTGCGACTGGAAATTCAACTGCGCCAGCGGCAGCGTATTCTCATCCGAACCGGCCATGATCACCAGCGGCGTCATCACGTCATTCCAGACTGACAGGGCTGTCAGAACCGCCACGGTGGCATGCATGGGCCGCATAATCGGGAAAATAATCGTCCAGTATGTTCTCCAGGTGGAAGCCCCGTCGACCCTGGCCGCCTCCTCCAGCGCGATCGGGATGTTCACCAGATAACCCGAATAAAGCATGATATTCATGGGCATGTAGAACACTACATACAATAGCACGACGCCGAACCAGTTGTCCAGCCCCATTTCCGCCGTCTGTTTTGCCAGTGACATCATCAGAATGGCGAAGGGAACAAACATGCCGCTGACGATGAAAAGATAGACAAAGTTATAGAATTTGCTGCTCTTTTTATTCCTGCCCAGGGCGTAGCCCATCAGGGAGTGCAGCACCACCGCCAACACCACCGTGGAAACCGTGATTTTCAGGCTGTTGAAAAGAGAATGCCAGAAATCCGTGATTTCCATCGCCTCCTTAAAATTCTGCAGACTCCAGGAGGCGGGCAGGGACAGAATCCCGCTGATCGAATTTGTCATTTCCGACGGCTGTTTGAAAGCGATCACCACTGTCAAATACAGTGGGAAAATAATGGTCGAGAGGCCCAGTATCAGAACCGCCATGGCGCCCCAGTTGCTTTTATGCCTGATTTTCATTATAACTGCTCCTCCTTACCTGATGTAATCCGCATCTGGGTCACGGAAATGACCACGATGACAATGAAGAAGACCACCGCGTTGGCGCTCTGGAAACCAAACTGGCCGCCCGACATACCGTTATTATAGATCAGATACGAAATGGACTCTGTGCTCTGCGCCGGCCCGCCCTGGGTCAATGCCACAATCTGGTCGAAGACCATCAGGAAGTTTTTCACACACAGCACCATGTTGATGGGGAAGAACGGAATGATGAGTGGGAAGGTCAGGTAGCGGAACTGCTTCCACCCGGTCGCGCCGTCTAAACCGCCCGCCTCATAGACGTCCTCCGGCACGGTCTGCAGACCGGAAATATAAATGATGGTATTCATGGCAATGGACTGCCACGCGCAGACGATGCTGATGCCGATCCAGGCCGTCCCTGTCCGGGATAAAATGCTCGTGCTGAGCGCCTCGCTCCCGATCATATTGCCGAAGGCTGGAAGAATATAGGTGAAGAAATAATTGAAAATATAGCCGACGACCAGGGAGCCTAAGACATTCGGCAGAAAATACGCGCCCCTGAAAAAGCTCTTTGCCCTTATTTTACTGTTTAAGCACAGTGCCAGCAGAAGGCTTATCACGTTGACCACAATGGTCGTGACAATCGCCAGCTTAAAAGTAAAGAGATAGGACTTTCCGACTCTCTCATCTGAAAACAGATCGATATAATTGCGCAGCCCCACCCAGTCATAGCTGCCGTATCCTCTGAAATTGGTAAAGCTGTAAATCACGCCGCGAATCAGCGGAACGGTATTAAAGCAGACAAACAGCGCCAGTATCGGAATGGTAATCAATAAAAAGGTTACTTTTCTGTCGTTTTTCATAATTGTTTCATCGCTCCTTTCCAGCTCACTCCTGTGAAGCTTCATAGTCCTGCACCATGCGGATGATGTCCCGATTATACCGCTGCCAGTCGGTATTAAAATCCTTAAGGAACGCGTCCACGTCCTGCTCGATTAAAAAGGTCTGCAGCATGGCGTCCACGGACATTTCCGAGGGATAATAGTGATCCTGGAAGTCAGTCATATTGCCGGACTCGATATAATCCGCCATACCGTCCAGAATAGGCGATAAGGTAAAGTCGCCGTTCTTGCAGGGGATGGCTGTCTGATCGTCTATGTATTTCTGAATGTTTTCATCTTCCAGAAGGAAATCCAGTACCTCATAGGCTGCTTCCTTGTTTTCACAGGCCTCCGTCATGCAGAACATCAGATCAATGCCGGAATTGAGCGTGTTGGCGTCCGCGTCATCATTGGCCGGAAGAACGAAGGAGCCCAGGTTCATATCCGGATTGACGGACAAAATCTGCGGCGCCGCATAGCTGCCGATCATGTACATGGCGGATTCTCCTCTGGCAAAGGCCGTGCAGGCGTCATTGTAACCATAGGCGAAGGGGCCGCTCTCACCATACTGTAAAAGCTCCAGATATTTTTCCGCGGTCTCGCGATATTCCTCCGCAAAGGTCGTCTCGCCGCGGTTCACCTGTTTGGTCACATCCGCATCGCACAGGCTCACCGCGATAGCATTCCAGGGTGCCAGACAGGTCCAGGTATCCTTGTAGCCGAAATAAAACGGTAAAATTCCTTCACTGGAGATTTCTTCGCACAAAGCAATCAACTCATCCCATGTAGTCGGAATTTCCCAGCCGTACTCCTCGAACAGGTCAACGTTGTACAGGATACCGGCCGCGTTAGCCACATAGGGGACGCCGTAGGTTCCGTCTACCGGCACAAATTCCAGATTTTCCAGAATTTCCAGATACCCCTCATTGACATCCGCAAGACCCTCATAGTCAAAGACATCCGCCAGAATATCGGCATCCACATAATAGGAATAGTTGATATCACCGCCAATCCCGATGATATCCGGATAATCTTCCCGGATGAAACGGGTTTTTAAGATCGTGCTGGCGTCGTTGGGCGAGCTGATTTTTAACTCAATATCATCATGCGTTGCGTTAAACTCATCCTCGAGCGCCTCAAAATAGTCCGCCGCCTCGGGCTTGTACTGCACGATCTCAATTACGGTCTTTTCACTCTCCGTACTGCTGCCGCCGCAGCCGGTGAGTGAAAATCCAGCCAGGACAACTCCCGCGGCCGCAAGCCCCAGGGATCGCCTCACGCGTTTACCCCTCTCTGCTTTCATAGCATTTCTCCTTTAATTTTTGATTTCCCGGGATTCAACTTTGTTGATAAGCGTATTGTAACATGTCATTATGCTTGCAATGAATGGCTGGATATCGGTTGTTTTATGGATTTTTGCCGCTTTTCATTTCTATGCTTGAAGTCATGACGCATTTTGGTATATAATATCCGGACAAGGCAGAGGATTCTGCTGAGTTGACATAGCTCAAGCAGAATTATTTCCCAGGAGGTGTTAAATGAGCAACGTCATTTTTTCCGTCTTCCCCAGTGAAAACTTCGTGGATCTGGGCCTGTACCAGTTCGGCAGGGAGCAGTGCGACCCCTCCCATTCCTTCGGCCCGGCTGCCAGAAATCACTATCTTTTCCATTACTGCCTCTCCGGCACAGGTACCCTCTATGCCGACAACAGCAAGGGCGAGACCATCACCTACCAGGTCAGGAGCGGCCAGGGCTTTATGCTTTTCCCGGGCCAGATCACAACCTACATCGCTGACCGCAATCTCCCCTGGGAATATGCGTGGCTGGAGTTTGACGGCCTGCGCGCCAAGGAATGCGTGGAGTTGGCCGGCTTAAGTCCGGACAATCCCGTCTTCAAAGCATGCAACAAAGATATTGCCGAAGCAATGAAAAATGAGATGCTTTACATCGTTGACCACAGGGAGGAATCCCCCTTTCACCTGATCGGCCACCTGTATCTGTTCATCGACTTTTTCATGCGTGCCTCCGGCACCATGCGCTTAAACAAGGGCAGTTCGCTCAGAGACTTCTATGTCAAGGAAGCCCTCACCTACATCGAGCAGAATTTTCAGAATGCGATTACTGTGGAAGAGATCGCCGCGGTCTGCGGCCTGAACCGGAGTTATTTCGGAAAGATATTTCATGAAGCCACGGGAAAGTCCCCGCAGCAGTTTCTCATCTCCTACCGCATGACGAAGGCAGCGGAGCTTTTAAAACTGACAGACATGTCAGTGGCAGATACAGGAAATGCAGTCGGCTATCCAAACCAACTGCATTTTTCCAGAGCTTTTAAATCTGTGTATGGGGTTTCACCCAGAGAGTGGAGGAATGAAAATCGCACATGATTTCCTGATATTCCGCAAAATTCACCCTGACCAGTTCTCTCTATGACGCTGCATAAACCTCAAAATCTCCGACGCTCCCGACAAGGTTCAATTCTTTCTTAAGCGCGTTGACCGCTTCGCGCGGGTACTGCCACTCACTGCGCTCACTGTTTGGAATCAGAAAAAGAACATCCCCCTCACAGACCTCTTCCAGCAACTCCCCGGGCGACGTAGTGCCCAGATTGCCCAGAAGAAACATGTCATAATATTTATGATATTCATGAAGCGGCAGGAAATAAGAAGTGGCTCTGTTATCCAGGATATAAACCGTCATCCCGTCTGCCTCCTGCTCACGCACATAGGTGGTCACTGTCAGGATATCCTCCTCCATCGAAGCGCCGATAAAAATTCCTTCAAACTGATCCAGCGTGGTACAAAGATGATGGTCGTCCAGCGTATCGTACGGTATGCAGAAAACCAGATAACATCCAAGCGCCGCCACCGCCGCGCCGCCCACCAGAGACAGAAGCTTTTTCTTCCACAAGGCGGACGGTAAAAGGGCCGGGATCAGTAAAAGAAACGGAATCACCGTGACAGAAAAATGATAGGCATTGGCCATGGGATACATATTAATCAGGCCGCCAAGCCCGTAAAAACAGATCAGAAGAAGTGTCTGCCCATAAAGCGTCTTCCTTTTGTACAGCCCGATGATCAGTGAAATGACAATCAAAAGCGGCGCGCCGATACAGGCGATCAGGTATCCCTCTTTCTCACGGGCCAGTGTAATATAAGAATATTTGCTGGAAAAGGTGGAAGTGCCCGCCACCGCCATGTCCCAGAAATCAGCGAATGTCCCTGTGAGAAACAGATATGTCAGGAAAATCAGGCAGGGGCAGAGAATCCCCGCCGCGCGGGCAGTCAGATAAACGCAGGTTTCCTTTTTTTCTTTTTTCAGGCAGCGGGAAACATACAGGCAGCAAAGCCATGAGGCGCCGGCAACAAAAAGCCCGTAGGTCTGTTTACATAAAATCGTAAGTCCCGCGGTCACACCCAGAAAAAACTGACCGGCAGGTCGTGTAAAAGCCCTGTTTTCTTCGCGCAGAGCTGCCAGATCCTCCCTCAGAAGGACAAGCTGCAAAAACAAAATCAGGCAGCTGTATTCAAAGAATACATTATAACAAAACAGCATGAGGAACACCTGCGGAAGAATCATCGAAGTGACTTTAGACGCGCCCAGCGTACGGCAAAGCTGATAAAGCAGCATACAGATACAGGTAAAGAGAACGGCTCCCAGAATATTGATCACCAGCATGTGGTGGCCGAACAGGGAAAGAAAAATCGCGTTGATTGAACAGGAAAGCGGCGTCTGCAGGAGGTTGAAATCTCTGTACGGCAGAAGGCCGGAGGCGATATTCTCGGCAAAGACATAATTCCAGAGCCTGTCGGTGTTGTCCAGCGTCTGAAAAAAGGCCAGAACCAGCGACTCCGCAAAAAAAAGAATAAAAACTGCATGTTTTTTGATGTACCGCACAGGACTCTACTCTCCTTATGATATCGCTTTTGTAAAGCAGATAAATCTGCCTGTCAAAGCGGACATGACTGCGCCTTTTTCATCATACATCAGTATATTTTGACCTTCAATACGAAAAATTCTTAAATTTTCTTCATAAATTTATGAAGCTTTATTTCACAAAGATTTCATAACCTCAAAATATACCTTCCGATCACCGGGTTATCCGGATTGGAATCCACGTCCGCCACAGGCGCAAAATCCAGGTTGAAGCCCAGTTCACGAATCTCGCTGCCGATGGTGTATCCCACGTCATAAGCATTCTGCGCATCGCCGGTATCACCGATGGTCTTCATGTTCGGAAAGGAAGTCGTCCCCATGGCACTGTTATTGCCAATTCTGGCCACCGTTCCGCCCTCCTCATCCACCGCGATAAACAGGCCAATCTTCGAGTAAGACTGACTGTTTGATATCATGGTACTGCACTGGTCTCTGGTCGCAATATTCGCCGCGAAATATACGATTCCTCCCACTGGATAAGTTTCAAGAGCCTGTCTGGTCGTCTCACCCGCCTGCGTCGCCACGCTCACGCCCGTCAGAAGCTCCGGCGTTACGATAAAGAGCTGGCAGACCTGCTCCCACAGCGTCATATCAGCTAAAATCTCCTGTGCACGCTCTGTGGCGGAATCTGTTGTCTGCCCGGACGAATCGGCCTCGCCTTTCATAAGCAGGACAAAAATTTCCACACCCAGAATGATTATCAAAGCCGCTACGAAAAAGCCGGCAATCATACTGCCCCGCTTTTTTGCTCTTTTCTTTTTTCTTCTGTTTCCCATGATCACTACTCCAGAAAACGTACAAACACCATGTTGCTGACATCAATGCCTCTGGGCGTCAGAAACAGCCTGTTTCCGTCCGCCGACCGTTCCATGAGCCCGTCCGCGATACTCGATTCTATCGCTTCCCTGAACTGTCCCTCTGCGTCTTCCCCAAACTGTGCGCGAAAAGCGCTCTGTGACACACCACGCATGCAGCGCAGGCCAAGGAAATAAAATTCCTCCATTTCTTCCCGCGGGGTGAGGGCCTGCCTTTCCTCAAAGCTTCCTTTGAGCGGTTCTTCACAGTTGGATTGTTCACAGTTTTCCGTGCGCTTCTCATAATCTGCTTTGTTCCTTTCTGTCAGATATTTCGTCAGATCCGACTGATTTCGGTACCTTGTATGCTCATAAAAAGACGATGCCCCCAGGCCAAGCCCCAGATATGCGCCCCGCTCCCAGTACACCAGATTGTGGCGGCACTCCCTGCCAGGCAGGGCATAGTTGGATATCTCATAACGCTCATATCCATGTTCCCGCAGCGTCTCTCCGGTGCGCTGATACATCAGGCGGTCCAGATCCTCATCCGGCAAGTCCAGGTTCATCTCATAAAAGGGTGTTCCCTCCTCCACGATCAGACTGTACGCGGAAATATGCTCCGGCCTTAAAGCCAGGACCTTTGACAGCGTGTCTTCATATTGCGCTAAAGTCTGCCCCGGAAGAGCGCTCATCAGATCTATATTGATATTCTCAAAGCCTGCCTCTCTGGCCCACCGATATGTCTCCAGAAACTGCTCATAGGTGTGGATGCGTCCCAGTGTCTTTAACAGCCCGTCATCTGCGGACTGTAAGCCGACAGACAAACGATTAAAGCCTGCCTTACGATAAAGCCGCAACGCTTCCGGTGATGCTGTGCCCGGATTGCATTCCAGGGAAATCTCCGCGTCCGGATCTACTCTGAAATTACGATATATCGTCTCCAGCACACTGCATAAGCTCTCCGCAGGCACCGCGGTCGGCGTACCGCCGCCAAAAAAGATTGTACGCACCTGATATTCCGAAAACGCTGTCGCTTTTGCCGTAATCTCCCGGCACAGCGCATGCAAATACTGCTCCTGAATCGCTACGGACGCGGGAGCAGAGAGAAAATCACAGTATAAACATTTTTTCACACAGAAGGGAATATGGACGTAGATGCTTAAATCTCTGCTCACAGGCTTCCTCCTTACTCAGGCAGCACAGCGGCAGACTCCAAAGCCTGTCCGCCTGTGCAATCTCTCTCAGCCTGATATACGACCACAGCAATAAAACTTGTCCGCCGGCATGCATACTTTCCAGGTCTACTCATCCAGCTTCAGCACACTCATGAAAGCCTTCTGTGGAATCTCCACATTGCCGATCTGGCGCATCCGCTTTTTGCCCTCCTTCTGTTTTTCCAGAAGCTTTTTCTTACGGGAAATATCGCCGCCGTAGCACTTGGCCAGGACATCCTTGCGCATGGCCTTCACGGTTTCGCGCGCGATAATCTTGCCTCCCACGGCCGCCTGAATGGGGATCTCAAACAGGTGGCGGGGAATTTCTTCCTTTAGCTTCTCACACATTTTGCGGCCCCGCTCGTAGGCGCTGTCCGCGTGAACAATAAAGGAAAGAGCGTCCACCTCCTCGCGGTTGACCAGAATGTCCAGCTTCACCAGAGAGGACGTCTCATAGCCCTTGAGCTCATAGTCGAAGCTCGCGTAGCCGCGCGACCGGCTTTTCAAGGCGTCAAAAAAGTCATAAATAATCTCATTTAAAGGCAATTCATATTTCAGCAGAACACGGGTGGTCTCAATGTACTCCGTGCTGATGTAGCGGCCTCTCCTCTCCTGGCACAGCTGCATGATGGGGCCGATATACTCCGTGGTGACCATGATTTCCGCACTGACGATCGGTTCCTCCATGTGCTCGATCTGGGAGGGGTCCGGCAGATTGGAGGGATTGGTCAGCTCAATGACGGTTCCGTCCGTTTTGAAAACCTTGTAAACGACGCCGGGAGCGGTTGTCACCAGATCCAGATTGTACTCACGCTCCAGGCGCTCCTGGATAATTTCCAGATGCAGAAGTCCCAGAAAGCCGCAGCGGAAGCCAAAGCCTAAGGCAATCGAAGTCTCCGGTTCATAATTTAAACTGGCATCATTTAACTGCAGCTTTTCCAGCGCGTCCCGCAGGTCCGGATATTTCGCTCCGTCAGCAGGGTACATGCCGCAGTAAACCATGGACTGCACCTTTTTATAACCGGCGAGCGGCTCGGCGCAGGGATTGTCATCATCCGTGATGGTATCGCCTACCGCGGTGTCGCGGACATTTTTGATCGAGGCGGTGATGTAGCCCACCATGCCGGCGGACAGCTCCTCGCAGGGGATAAAGCGGCCCGCGCCGAAATATCCCACCTCCACGACCTCCTCAACCGCGCCGGTGGCCATCATACGGATGCGCGTGCCCTTGCGGACCGAACCGTCCATCAGGCGCACAAAGGCGATGACACCCTTATACGAATCATATAAGGAATCAAAGATCAGAGCCTTCAGCGGCGCGTTTTCGTCTCCTGAAGGAGCAGGAATCTTCGCTACCACCTGCTCTAAAACCTCGTCAATGTTAATCCCGTTTTTGGCGGAGATTAAGGGCGCGTCCATCGCCTCCAGGCCGATGACGTCCTCAATCTCCGCCTTCACCCGCTCCGGCTCCGCGCTCGGCAGGTCAATTTTGTTGATCACAGGGAATACTTCCAGGTCGTGATCCAGCGCCAGATAGACGTTCGCCAGCGTCTGGGCCTCGATCCCCTGCGCCGCGTCCACGACCAGAATCGCGCCGTCGCAGGCCGCGAGAGAGCGGCTGACTTCGTAATTAAAATCCACATGGCCGGGAGTATCAATCAGGTTGAAAATATATTCCTCCCCGTCCTTCGCCTTATAAATCGTGCGCACCGCCTGGGCCTTGATGGTGATACCCCGCTCGCGCTCTAAGTCCATATTGTCCAGCACCTGCGCCTGCATTTCACGCTGCGTTAACAGACCGGTCATCTCAATAATGCGGTCCGCCAGGGTGGATTTGCCATGGTCGATGTGGGCGATGATGCAGAAATTTCTGATTTTACTCTGATCGGTATGTGACATACTGCTCTCCGTATTCTTTTCGTTTCTCGGGTCATAAATCTGCAGGGACGCCTGCGAAGAAGTTCTCATCCTTCCTGCTTCTTCGGGCATCCTCTTTCGTCAACGCGTATTTTAACACATTTTCTCAACGCTGTCCACACGCTAGTCGCTTTCCCCGCTCAGCACCTGGTCCAGCACAAACGCCAGAATCTCGCAGGTATTCATCGCTTCCTCCACCGTGTTGGTCTGCGCGCCCAGCTCGATCAGCATATATTTCGGCATCAGATGCATGTTATACCGCCAGGCTTTCAGATAAATGCCCCTTGTGACGCCCGGAAAATAGCTCTCCGCAATGACCTCGGCCTGGAAAGAAAAGGCCAGATTGGCCGACAGGTTCTCATTATAAAGGTAGTCGATCGGGCCGGAGGCGGTACGGCTGATGCCGTTAAAAAACATAAAACGGGCATAGTCCTTCCCATCGTAGGTATACACTAACCTTGTACCCTCCGCGACCGCGTCCCTGTGCAGGTCGATCACCACCTCAATACTGGGATACTCCTCCAAAAGCGCCTCAATCGCCGGCAGCGCCTTACTGTAAGCGTCGTCCCTGCTCGGCACGTCATATGTTCCTTCATGGTGCAGGACCGAATATCCGTAACTCTCCAGAAGTTCCGACAGATACCCGCCCACTCCCACAATCGTGGTGGAAGGGTCATTTTCATCCGAATTGATATAAGTCTCCTGTGAATGGCTGTGATAAATCAGAATCTGCGGCGCCTCATCCTCCTTACTGATGGTGCAGTCATAAGAGGTCAGACTGTCCAGATTAATCAGGGAAGCCGTCGCCCGCGTGGAGGAATCCACCACATAAAACTCCTCAATCAGCGCCTCCAGACTATCAAAGTCCGCGAGGTTAAAGCTCCGTTGTTTGACCGGAGAAAGGCTCTCCGCCGCATTCTGTCCCGTAATTTCATCAAAAACAGTCAGATTTGAAGTCGCATTGCCGGAACTTTGCGTTAAAGACTCAGTCTCCGTCTCCGTTTCTCCATAGATATTTTCCTGCAATAATTCTGTCTGATATTCCGTTCCCACCGACAACTGCAGAGATGTATCCGCACCATCAGAGGCGTCATATACGGCGTCACCCGAAGTCTCCGTAATCGTTCCATTCCGAGCCGCTGTCTGAAAACTATAGCGCATCAGCTGCGGAGACAACAGCCGCTCCAGGAGGCTCATGCGCGGTGTCTCCATATGTATCACATATTTTACAACGGAAGGCTGACTTCTGCCAAGCATCCATACAGACAGCGCCCGCAGCCCGTTTGCCGGGATGACAGGCAAAAGGACAGCCGAGCAGACCAGGACAGCCAGAATAAAGCCGCCCGGAAGCAGTCCGGACTTTAATTTTCTTTTTCGCCTGAAGACACGCTGCATATCCATGACCCCCATCTTCATTGTATGTCCGAAAAATCCTGATATGCTTCCCAAAATAACGCTTCAGGACTGATCAGAATGGTATCCGGTATCATCCGTTTCGTCAGACTCAACCCGCCAGCATGTTGATTGCTTCCGACAGCGTAAAGCTCAGCCGTTCAGTCATCTCATCAATCTCCTTGGTGGTCACATACATATTCTGAAATTTCTGCAGTGCGAAATCACCTCTGTTAAGCTCCTCCCCGCCGCGCCGCCCCGCGCCGCGGAACGCGTCCCGCACAATGGTGGCCGCGTCCACGACCATGGGAATTCCCACTGCAATCACCGGCACGCCAAGCGTTTCCTGATTGATGGCGTTCCTGTGGTTTCCGACGCCGCTGCCCGGCGCGATGCCGGTGTTGCTGATCTGAATCGTCCTGTAAAGCCGGTTGACGCTGCCGGCCGCCAGAGAATCCAGCACCAGAACCGCGTCCGGCTTCAGCCGCGCGGTGATGCTCGCCACGACTTCTGCAGTCTCAATCCCTGTCTTTGCCATGACGCCCGGCTCAATCGCGCAGAGCACCGTGAAGCCATCCTCCTTTACCCCTTCGCCAAACAAAGACAGAAGGTGGCGGTTGACAGCCAGATGGTCGATAGTCCTCGGTCCCAGCGCGTCCGCCGTCACCGCGTGGTTTCCCAGTCCCACCACCAAAAGCTCCTCCCGATCCCGCCGCTTTGGCAGAAGCTCCCTGATCTGGCGGCTTAAAAGGCCGCTGACCTCTCTATGATATCCTTTATCCTCACCGGCAAGATCCGGCGCCTCGATCGTAATGTAGACGCCCATCGGCTTTCCCATGCGCCGCGCCGCCTCCCTACTTTCCACATAAGCCCTGGTGACCTCCGCGCCCGCCTGCCCTGCATGGAGTGTTTCCACCCGAAGGCCTTTTGGCACAGCATTTTCATTCTGCAGGCGCTCACCGGCCTCCAGAGCCAGGTCCGTGCGGTTTTCACCGCGCAGAAGGTCTTCTTTTTCATCCATACTTTGCTTTCCTTTTCCGCTTTCTTAACTGTTCCAGCCTGTTTTAAAACAGGGAAAATGCGCCGCTGACATCCATATGAACCAATGCAGCCGGTATCTGGTTAGCCGTTTGGCGCAGACATCCCCTGTTAAGCCTTATTCTGAAACTTTTTTGGGGCAATTATGCAAAAATCTATTGACAAAAGATAAGGGAAAAATTACAATAAACAAAGTGTGTTCGCCGCATTCCGTGTCTGATGCCGCGGATACGTTTGCAAGAAGCGAAATGTATCTTATATATGGGAGGTGTACATCTTGGCAAATATCAAATCTGCAAAGAAGCGTATCTTAGTCAATAACAGAAAGTACGAGAAAAATAAAGCCATCAAATCCCGCGTGAAGACTGAGACCAAGAAAGTCTACGCTGCTGTGGAATCCGGCGACAAGGCTGCGGCTACTGCAGCTTTAGCTGAAGCGACTTCTGTGATTGAGAAGGCTGCCAGCAAGGGTGTTTTTCATAAAAATACCGCTGCGCGCAAGGTTTCCGCGATCGCAAAAGCTGTCAATACAATGGCTTAATCTCTGATATCCGTTCCGGTGAAAACGGTTTGATTTAAACCCTCAAACTCAGACCGCTTCCCGACGAATAAAAGATCATCATCGGGTCCGCCTTAAAGGCGGACCCTTCTTTGTTCCCATTCAATTCCACTCATCCTGCAGCTTTCTGCGGATCCGGTACAGCTTGTCACTGATGCTTTTATTACTCATATGCAGATCCTCCGCCAGCTCCGGTATGGTCGCCCCTCCCAGGAAATACGCCCGGGCCAGCTTCTCTGAACGCGAACGGTACAGACTGTGCAGCAGATCCTCCATCACGACCATATCATAGGCCGGATCCTCCGCCGCAATACTGTCCTCATACAGCTTCTCCGTGCGTGTATAAACGCGCCTGTAATACCTGCGGCAGATATGCTTCGCTGTCAGCAAAAGCCATCCACAGGGGTTGGGATGCTCCCGCAGCATATCCCACTGCTCCAGCGCTTCCGCGTATGTCTCCTGCACCATGTCCTCCACCTCGTGGGCGTCCGCCATCCGCGCGAGGAGGTATTGGCTTACCATCTGGCTGGTGCGCTTATAAAAGCTCTCGAAATCCTCTTCCATCAGTTGGAAAAATATCTCTTTTTGAAAAATTCATCCAGCGATATCTGCAGTCCGTTGCAGATCCGCCAGATCGTCACAATCCCCGGATTGTGACTTCTGCCGTAAAGGATGCTCTTGAGTGTGGATGGGTGAACACCGGAGAGATGGGAAAGATCCGTGACGGTGCTTCTTATAGCTCTGCACTCTAGTAAATTCCTGCGGATAAGCTGTTCGACAAGCCGCTTTTCGTCCGCCTTGATCCGGTCGGTCCGGCAGCTTTTCTTTGGTAAGAGATTATCTTCTGTAAAAGAATGCGGGTTATCCATATAATCTCCTTCCCCGGAAGTATCCCCGTTTCGACAAAATACTCCCGTAAAGGACATTATACACGATAACCCGCAAAAAGGTAGACGATATGTCGTCACTTTAGCTTTGCAAAACTTTTTTCACAGAAATTTCCGGACTTTACTCCGTCCTGACGCAGCGAATCGCTCGCCGCGCCCTTCCCCCTGTCGTGCATGTAAAAAGTGTCAGATCCCAGTCATCGTCCCCCGTAAGTCCTTCCATCTCATCGATCTGATCCGGCTCCAGCGTATCAAGCCGTATCACCTCATAATAATAAGAATTGCCGTCCATGTCGGTAAAAATGACGATCGTCCCGACCAGAACCGTTTTCAGCGCGGAAAAATGCTGTCGGTAATTGTGACCCGCAATCACCAGATCGTTCGTGCAGACACTGCCATAATAGCGCCCAGGCGCGATTTCCAGCCCCTCATAGCTCCACTCTGCCATGACCGGCAGCTCCAGCCCCAGCGCGGGCACCGAGAGATAGCCGATATAGTCCCACCCGTCGATTTCCACCACAGTCATCCCGATGCTGTTGTCCGTTTCGGAGCTGATTTCTTCTTGCGTGACAACCGCGGATTTCACCTGTACCAGAGCTTCCGATACGGCCTCACCGGCCTTCATCTCCTCCCACAACTGAAACAGAGTAAGGGACAGTGCGGTCAAAAGCAGCACTGTCCCTGTTATCATCAGACCGATCCCGATCCTACGCTTCATCTTTGCCGCTCCTCTTTAATCCGCCGCCAAAAGCCAGAAGCCAGCCGGTCAGAAATACCGCCATACCAATCCCAGCGATCAGGAAAATCGGCCAGAGAACCGCGCCGGTCTGCGGCAGAATAAGACTCGTATCCGTTTGCGCATCCGTCGTGCTTCCCGTTGTTTTCTTCGGCGTCTTTGGAGTCTCTTCGGAAGGCTGATTCAGCGTTTCCACCTTTGGCGAGGCGTCTACATCATAGATCAGCGTTCCGTTCACCGACAACGGAACCGTGACGACAAAAGGACTTACCTGATAATACCCCTCCGCGGCCTCTGTCTGCACCACCAGGTACACGCCCACCGGCAGGTTTGAGAAAGTCACGGCTCCGTTTGCTCCGACCTGCGCTGTCTGAGAAGCGTTCAACTGCCAGTAGTCTGCATATGTGGCCAGCGTCGCTGCCAGCGCGGAATCATTGGGGGAAATATCGTCAAGGTCCACACCGCTGTTTGAAAAATCAGATGTCAGAACATACGAATTCTGTCCGACAGCGTCCACGTACACATATGCCACGCGGTAAAGTGCCAGCTTTCCGCCGCCCACGGTTTCCCCGACCGAGTTGCGCATGGTGATTGTGACAGACCCGCTTTTGTCCGGATCGATTACTTCCGCTGTCTGCGACGCCAGCACATTCACGCGCATTCCCAGAAACACCAGCGCTGCAGTCAATACAGCCATACACAGCCTCAGCCCTTTTTTCAGATTTTGTTTCAGCTCCATTCTGTTTTTCCTCCATCCGGAGACGAAACGGTCTCCTTTTTCCTTTCTCCCAGAGCGATCAGCAAAAGTCCCAGGAGAAAAATCCCGCCGATACACAGCGCGCCGCCCACCGTCGATATCGCCGACATCAGCGGCCCCAGCGCTGGGATAATCGCCACCACGCGTCCCATCACCCGCGCGCAAGAAACAGTTTCTCCGTTTCCCCATCCGTCCGTGACATACATGCTTTGCGCCTGTTCATCATTCTCTCCCACCAGACGCAGCGCCACACCGCCGCCGTCCGCGCTGTAATACGTCACCATATCGCCAACAGCCAGATCCCCTCCCACAGCCTGCTCCACGTAAATCAGGCTACCCTCCGCCACTTCGGGACCATAATTAAAATCAATGGCGGCATAGATCTGCAGCCCCATGGCGCGGGGAACTGTCAGAGGCACACAGAGCAACAATATGCATACCAACAGGCAAATGCCCGCCGTCTCCAGAACAGTGCCTGCTCCGGTTTTTCTCATAGTCTCCCGTTTTGTCCCTTTTCTCATGATTGTCCGTTCCGGTCTTTTGCATACTGGTTCGCTTCATCCTTATTTCATGTTTGCCCAGGTCGTCCACGCTTCAGGATTGCCCGCATCGCTCCCGTCTGGACAGCACCGCTCTCACCACCAGAATCTCCAGTGCTGTCAGAGCCAGTCCCATCAAAAGATAAAGCATGTAATAATCCCGTATGGCTTGCAGAACCGCCGTCATCGCAGGATTGCTTACCGTTTCTTCCACATATTCGATCCGGTGTCCGCGCACCAGCAGGCGGTGCGTGTTCACCCCGTAAGGCGTACAGGTATACAGCGTCACATAATCCTCGCCCTCCACTGGGCTAAGTGCAGCAAGAAGGGTGTCATAATCGTCCTCGTCGACCATCGGCAGGATCTGATCCACCTCATAGGCCAGAACCTCATCCAGAATATACAGATAAAAACAATCCCCGATTTCCAGCTGATCCAGGTCGGTGAACAGGCGCGCGCTGGGAAGCCCTCTGTGTCCCGCCAGTACGACGTGCGTTCCCTCCTCGCCGACCGGAAGCGAGGAGCCTTCCAGATGTCCCACGCCGGTCTCAAGGCTTTCTTCGTCCGTCCCGTGATAAATGGCCAGACGAATGTTAATTTTCGGGATGGAAATATAGCCCATCACGCCGTCCCCTGAGAGATTCAGCAGATTCCAATACTCAGAATCTTCCTCCTCAACGCTCTCAGTATCAAACGCGTCCAGATATTCCGACAGCTCCATAATACCCTCATTATAGGCCGCGGCAGCTGCCCATTCTCCTGACAGATCTTCCGCTTCCGTCTCTGTCACAGCGGACTGATAGGAAGTGATCAGTCTGCTCTGCCTGAATGTATTCCACTGATTGGAAACCGCAGGATAAATCAGGATTGCAAAACCAGTCAGAAACAGCAGGGCGAAAGCCATACCCGTCAGTCTCACCTTAAGCGGCTGTTTCTCATTCCTCCCCGCTTTCTTTCCTTTCATGCTTTTTGTCCCGGCCTCCCGATTTTTTCAGAAACAGATACAGCAGCGCAGTCAGCAGAGCCGTTACCGTAAGCCCTCCCAGCGCCCAGAGCAGATAATGGGTATGAGTCGTCACCACAGAAACTGTCTGAGTCTCTTCCTCCACAGTCTCCTCTTCGTACTCCACACGATGACCCTGCACCAGCAGACGCTCGGTGTTCACCCCATAAGGCGTACAGCTCAGCAGCGTCACCAGATCCTGTCCTTCCACCACGGACAACGCCTCCGTATCCGTGGGCTCCACCACCAGAATCTGATCGACCTCATAGCAGAGCGTTGAATCCAGCACATAAATCAGGAAAACATCTCCCTCTTCCAGCAGATCCAGATTCGCGAACAGCTCCTGATTGGGAAGGCCTCTGTGTCCCGCAAGCACGGCATGCGTGCTTTCCCCGCCGACCGGCAGGGAACTGCCCTCCAGGTGCCCGACACCCTCCTGCAGCACCTCATCGGATGTTGTGTGATAAATCGGCAGCTTCAGATCCAGGCTGGGAATAGAAACATAACCCATGATCCCGTCTCCTGCCAGATTGAGGCAGGCCATATACTCCTCGTCCGGTTCTTCCTGCGCTCCTGTAATCGTAAAGGAATCCGACAGTGTGGCGGTATGCAGCGTTTCATTATAAGCGTAAGCCCGTGCCCATTCCGCGCTGAAGTCCTCTCCCTGTGTTTCCAGCTCCGTGAGCGAAGAAGTATAGTCGCTCACCAACTGCTCCTGACGCCATTTATTCCATTGATTCGACGCCGCGGGGTAAAGCAGAATGCCCAGGCCAAGGAGAAAAAGAACGATACAGACAATCATCAGACCGGTATCCTTTTCTCTTTTCTCCTTTTTCGGCTTTCCTTTTTTCACATCCGCCCCTTTATTGGTTTTTCATCCTGCGGCGATATCCCAGGTAGAGGCCCGCCGCGGTGATCATAATCACACAGCCGAGAATGGTGAACACGATGGTACCCATGCCGCCGGTAGAGGGAAGGGAGATGATTTTGGTGTTCAGGATCTTCGTTTCCTCTTTGTCGGATAAAACCTCCAGTACGGTATCCGTCACAACCCCTTCACTGTCACTGACATATCCCACTTCAAAGGTAGAGGTATTGATGATTGTTCCGCTTTCATCGGAGATCACAATCTTCCAGCTTTGCAAAGTTCCATTCGTATTGTATGCGGCAGATATCACAATCGTATACATAGTTGTGTTCAATGTGTATCCTGTCGGCGCTTTGGTTTCTTTCAGATAATAAGTGCCTGTTGCCAGACTATAAATGGAAATTTGTCCGTCGCTGTCAGACTCAACGATGCATCCATCCGGGTATTTATCACTTGTGTATGTTTCATAGGAACCGGTTGCAGCGTTCTTTGTATACAATGTAAACTGAGCGCCCTCCAACGGATCTCTCACTTCATTACCTGCCCCGTCGTCAGTCGTCGCATTCCCCACTTTCGAGATGACTCTGGAAGTAGTCACGCCATCAATATCAAATGTATATGTGTATGTTTTATCATCCAGTTCAGCTGACTCTCTCTGCACGGTTGAATCGGTCGTATAATCCAGAACCACATGGTTGTCATTACCATTTTCGGCCATCACGGCATTCTCATTTAATTCCGCGCTGTATGTAACAACCAGTTCTTTTCCTTCATAGTCATTCAGCGTATAGGTATAAACTGTCTGTGCGCTCACAGTCTCAGTCAGCACAAAGTTTATGATCAGCGTTGTCACACCAGTGCCGGCATCTGCGGAAACGGTCACTTTATAATCCGTATTTTCGGTGAGGGTAATGTATCCGTCAGCATCTGCATCCGGATAATTTGTATTTTCTGCGCCGACATACACCCTGACTACAATTCCGGTATTTGTCGTATCCCCCGAACTGTTTTTTGTGATCAGAGTCAAGCCCTCAGAGAGGGTATCCGTCAGTTGAAAGACCGGATACTCTCCGCCATAATAGGGGATATTATCAACGGTTACCTGATAGTCGACAGTATCGCCAATATTTTTGGAGGTTGCGCTGTCATTGTCAGAAACATCGCCATTTGTAATTTTCTTATCAAGATCCGGCGTGGCTGATTTTACCCAGGAGACGCCGTCTTTGATCATGTCAACGCCATTATCCTGAATCTCATTGCCGGTTCCTTCACTGTTTATTACATAATAGTAGGAAACCACTGCCACGTTATAAACAACCGCTTCCGCATCCTTAATGATTGCCAGATAAGAACCAACCGGAACATCCGCTGTATACCCACTGTTTGAAGTGTCTTCGAGCAACGAATAAGAAGCTGCGGCGTTTGCATTGTTTGTCGCAGTCCTGATTTCATCAGCCGTCACAGCGGAGCCGCCTGCAATCAGATTTCGTACTGTATCCAACAGTGCTTCTGTCAGTCCATAACTATAAGTCGTATTTCCTGAAGAATCCGTTTCAGTTTTCTCAATATCGTCCAGATCAATGCAGCTGTAAAGAGATACATATCCCTTAAAATTATCATTGCTGTCATAAGACGCCAGAATAATCGGGTACGCTGTTACAGTCAGGCCGCTCTCTTTGGCTTCATCCTCAATGCCATAGACGGTGATCGTCCCCGTATCATCGCTGCCGCCGTATACCCTGTCGCTTCCGGCACTTGCCGCCGTCACCGGCAGGCTCATTGTAAGAATCAGAACCATTGCCAGCAGCAGTGATCCAAGTTTTTTTGCTTTCTTTTTCATCTCGCCATCTCCTCCATTGTATGAGATTCACCTGAGATAGTTTGCATCCTTCGGTCCAACAGGTTCCAGTTTATATCATTTCGGTTCATACCTTTTCCGCCGATAGCGGGAGACCGTTTTTCAGGTCCCCGCTTTTTTTCGCTTTCTGCACATCCACAGTCCCGCCGCTGTAAAGATCAGCACACAGCCAAAGAGTGTGATCCACAGCATCGGTACACTGTATCCGCCGGTGGACGGCAGGGTGTACTGCGTGTAGTTCGGAATGTAATACTTCGTATTGCCGTCCGCATCCGTTGTGGAATAGGAAATTCCACTTGTCAGTGTGAAGGTCTGCGTTTTTGTATCCACTTCCACTAACCAGTAATTTCTGGCCAGCAGGGTGTAGCCGCCCGGCGCTTTTGTTTCTACCAGATAATATGTTCCGCTTTCGAGAAGTTCGTAATTGAAGCTTCCATCATCAAGATTCACCGTGTAGAATATCACTTCTCCGCTGCTGTTGCTGATTGCGGTATAAAGTGCATCATCGCTGTCCACCTGTATTTTCCCTGTTGAGGTGAAGCTTACATCATACGGATCATACAGCTGGAATACCGCGCCGGAAAGCAGCTGGTCAGCTGTCAGACTGTCAAAGTCTGTGTCCGCGCCAATCCCTACTCCGTCAATCTTGGTCAGGGAAATGGTCATCTTATTATAATTGGTCACAGTCACATGATCGGTGGTCTGCGTGTTGGTGGACGTCGGGTTTACCTCACTTGTTTTCGCATCCGAAGGAATGTTCAGAATCCAGGCTGCGTAAGTTACAGTGTTGCCGTCTCCGTCTGTTCCGGTATAGGTATTTGTGGCGTCCGTCACATTGGTACTGTCCGCGTCCGCGGAAGCCAGGTCATACTGCTCATCCGTAGAAACTTCCACGATGATATATTCCTGGAAATATAACAGGTCTTCCAGGCTTGCCTTGCCGCCAGAATCAGTCGTCAGGGTCGCAATCAGTTTACTTTCATCCAGCGTTTCCACAGTATCAGCCGTACCTGCCGCATAGGGTCCGTATACTTTGAAGATCGTCCCTTTCACTGGCGCGCCGTCCGAATCCTGCTTGGTGATTTCCAGATCGCGGTACAGCACCAGGCCGATATCCTTGGAGAGATCATAAATCCCGTCGCTGGTGGCGTAGAGGAAGAATTTCTCCGAGGTAACCGTTGTGGAAGTTCCATCGATTATACTCGTGCCGGTTACATTGCTGTCCGCCAGCACACTGCCCATATATGCCGCAAAGCTGCTGCCCGATGTATCATAGAGACTGGACGGGTTGATTGAGTAAATAGAATTTACCGCAGTGCCGTCGCTCGTCTGCGCCCGCGTGGTCGTCACACTATACTTCACGCCGCTTACGCCGCCAATGGCCGCTACCAGCTGGTAATACGTGGCGCTGGAGACGCCGGCCAGCTTGCTGTAAATAATTCCGCTTTCATCATAGGCGTCCGCCTCATCTGTCATATTGGAACTGAGGCTGGCGGCGTCCAGACCGGTAAAGTGGAAACGCCACATGCTCGTCCCTGATACAGCTGCGGTCAGGGTCTCTCCCAGCTGCAGACCGGTATAGGTACGCAGGGAGACAGATGCCGTGTTCAGAAGAGCTGATACGATTGCATAGTCTGCATAATAGTTGGTACGGCTGTTATAATAATCCGAATAAGCCAGAATATCGCTTGCCGAGCCGCTGCTGCCGCCGCTGTATTCTCCGCTCAATGTCACATCTTCCGCATCCTGAATGCCGTCGCCGTCAGCGTCAATCCAGAACATGCCGCCTACATCAACAGGTTCCGAAGAAAGCACGGCATAGACGCGGTTGCTCGCCTGGCTCTGCGTTGCTGTAGAGCTTCCCTTCGTATAACAGAATGTGTAGCAGTTATATGTCGCCTGATGAATGGCGGCTTCCAGATCATCATCCGACATTTCCGGAACCGTGGTCTTATAAGTCACGATCAGCTTCGCGCCGGGCGCCAACGAATAATTGTTGTCTACCACAATAGCAAACGCTGTGATGCTTCCGTCAGCAGGCTTTGTAGTAGTCCAATTTCCGGCATATGTCTCTTTCGTCTCAAAGGCAGACATCATAGCATTGACATCGCCGCTGTCATCAAGCGCTTCAGTGTAGTACCAGATGGTATAGTCATCGCCTTCCGTCAGGGGCGTTTCATTTCCGTTTTTATCCCGGATGATCACAGATTCAATTTCACTGTAAACAAGCGTCCACCTGTTCGTCGAACTTCCGCTGGTATCTGTATGGAAATCCAGGCCGCCCTCCTGTGGGATCACATCCATCACCATCAGATTATGAAGGGAATCCTGATCATTTCCATTGGTCATCGTCAGGCGGAACTGAACCCATCCCGTTGATTCGCTGTCGGTGACTGATGCTTTTCCACTGCGGGACCATACATCTCCATCCTGGTCCCCCTGAATCTCTTTCAGCACACTGACATTGTCAGTCGCGATGTACGAAACTGGCGCGGTCGCCGTCAGATAACCGTAATAGCTGCTCAGATCCAACATATCCTGCAGAATTTGATCAGCTGACGTGGAACCGAGACCTTCCGCCCAGAGAAGGGTATCCGCGCTCTTAAACACAGACGGAACTGTATTATCCTTATATTTTGTTCCGCTGTCAGTGCTGGTCACCCAAGCAGTGTTGCTTATATCGGCGCTGCTGGTCAGATAATTGACAATGGTGGTAGTCATGCTGGCCTCCAGCGTCAGCTGTACCGTCCCGCCCGCAGCGAGGAAACCTGTCGTCGTGATAGCCAACAGGTTATACCCATCCTGCGTCACCAGCTGTACCTCCTCGATCTCAAGCCCGCTGTTTTCGGTGATGATCTGCAGATTTCCCGCATATTGAATGCTTTCGCTTGCCGTGCTGATTTCCAGTCCCTGCGGCAGCAGGTCGATGATCACAGGATTTTCCATGGCAACAGTACTCGAAGCATTGCTCAGGGTGATGGTGTAAAGCAGCTTATCCCCGATAATGACCGATCCGGTTGCATTTCTGGCAGCACTGGATGTATTCTCCACAGACTTTGTCAAAGTCAGTTCCGCAGCCTCAACATTGGGAATCATGATCTCAACTGTGGAATCATCCTTTTCAGAAGCAGAAGCCTTTGTTCCCTGATCTGTCCAGCTGTAGTAAGCATAGCTTACATCGGCTGTGTTCACGATCTTCGCGACCGCGTACGCATCACTGCCTTCAGCCTGGCCGTCGATGGTCACATTGACCTTGATCGGATTATTGGAACTGCTGATTGTGAAATCACTGCCCAGGTCATAGCCGGTCTGCGTCAGCAGGGCCGCGTCACTCCATGTCACAGTAAAGCTGACAGCCTTTTTGCCGGAATCAGACGTCGCGGTCATATACCCGCCCGATGTGCCGTCCAGCGTCAGTGGTACTTCGCTGTTACTGCCATCGGAATACGCAAAGGTCACTGTCGCAGTGATGCTTATCGTAAAGCTTTCTTTTTCTGTGCTGTCATCAAATATAAGATTTTCATATTCATAATACGCGTCCGAAGGAATCTGTACGGAGGTAATGGAATACATCCCGTTCAGATAGCCCGCAGCCTCTGTTCCCGTCACCACCGTCGTATCATCACTGGCGGCGCTGGCATAGACCTCTGTGACCGTCAGGCCATCATCAGTCAGTTTCATTTTATTGATAGGACCGCTGACATCCACATCGACTGCCAGTTCATAGGTCAGTGATGTGCCCTCCGTCAGAAGCGCGTTGTCCACCGTATCTGAAGTGGTTTTGGTCAGCTTCAGATCATAGGACTCTGTCACATTGACGAAGGGAATCCCCCAGGCGACAGTCTTAGACCCGTCCGTCGGAATCTCCACGGTAACGATCTGATACCAGCAGGTTCGCGCGTCTTCCTTATTTATCGTGTAATCATAGCCATTATCCGATGTGCCATCCGTGGAAGTCTCCACCACCAGGTAGGTGCCCGCAGGCAGATTGAAAGTCACAGTAGAACTGCTTGCTCCGCTCGCGGTCGTCGTTTCTCCGGAAGCAATCAAAGCACCCGCCATCAACGTTTCAATTTGCTCATCCGTCAGGCTCTGACCGGACGTATAGCCATCTGCAGCGTAGACCTCCAGCGCAGCGGTAGGCACTGCTGTATCACCGTCCTCACCACTTTCCTTAGAGAAAGACACGTCCAGAAGCGGCTCGTTGAACGCCTCCAGGTAGTAGGTGCTGGCCGTCATGGTCTCAGGGATCTGGAAGACATATCCAGTATATTCGGTCCCCTCATACTCAATGGTCGCGGTCGTAAGAGAATCCTCTTCTGTCGCCGTCCCACCAAAGGTACCGTCGCTATAGGTCACATTACGGATAGTTTCCAGTCCGACGTAGGCATTATCATCCCAGGCGACTTCCACGACCATATACTGATATAAGTCCGAGGCCACCTGCGCGCCGAAGTCAATGACGCCGTTATAATCCGTGCTGTTTTGGGTCGGGGTCTGAGTCGTCGACGTTTTCACCAGCTCCCAGTCGCCCCAATCATTAGCAGAGGTATCCCATGTACTTCTGTACAGTACAAACGTCACTCCGTTCAATCCGGTAGCCACGCCGGCATTTGACACTACATTGTCAAACTTTCTCAGCATGATCTCGATTCCGTTGCTGTCAGTCATGGTCAGTCCGCCAGTGGTATTATAAGCCTTCACATCACCTGATTTAAGCGAGACCGTCAGCGGTTCTTCCTTCACCGTGTAGTATTGCGGCGCGGATTCCTCATAGATATAATAGGTATTCCCTGTAAGTGATTGAACCGGTATCACGATCGTGTAGGTTCCATTCCCATTATCGGTAATGGTCGCGTCAGTCACTTTCTGTGTCTTTTCCGCATCTGTATACACGGCAAACGTCGCTCCGGCCAGACCATCATTGTTCGAATCAGTCTTCAAAATCGTGACGGTAGCATAGCCGTAGCTGTTGGTGAAAGATACCGTGCCGACAGTGTTGCCCGCCATGCCGGTCACCTTGTAATAGTCGCCGTCCTCCACAATGCTCATGCTGCCGGACGGAGAAATACTGTAAGCGGAAATCCACCAGTCATCGGTCACTTCATTTTGGCCGGAATCCTTTACAGACTCTTCCTTAATATAGTAATATCCGTCCAGAATACAGGTCGTCGAACTGTCAGATGCAAATGTCGCGGTATAGGTGCCGTCCTGATTCAGTGACTCCTGCATCTGGATCACATTGCTCCATGTGCCAGTCCTACTCACTACTGCATAATTAGACGCATCAACCGACGCCATTTGAATAGTCACAGCGGCACTATCGACGAGACCGAAGGTATCGGCTGAATACATTGTGCCATCTGTGCCTTTGACATACAGACCATAGGTGACAGTGTAATTCATCACCTCAGTATTCATTGTGCTGTAGTAATCGCCCAGCGCAAACGTCTTCTGCACGTTCAGATTTACCTTTTTGGTATCATTAATGGTCACGCTGTTGGTCTGATACCCACTGCTTACCACCTGACCGCCGCTGCTTATCGTCATATCACCGCTGACATAGACTACTACAGGCTCTGCGGTCTCATAACCGCTGGGCGTCGTACTCTCCACCACAGCGTACCAGCCGGGCGTAAGATTAGATGCCGTAACTGTGTTGCCAGAACCAATCTGATGCGTTGTGTCAAGCTTTGTCCAACCGGTAGTATCTGACAAGTCAAAGGAGGGAGCAGTTGTCACATCAGCCTGGTAAGGATTCGATGTTTCTGTCGTAAACGCCCGATAATACAACGTAAATACAGCGCCCGCAAGGCTCGCGCTCGCGTCGTTTGCATCCTGCTTTGTAATGATCAGCTGTCCCGTGCGCGGGTTGGTAACAGTCAATGTCACATCATCGGTATTGTCTGTCGTTGTAATGGTGACATACTTTTCATAAGCGGAATCCACTGTGCGGGACGCTGTCACCCCAGTTACCACCGTAGCATACTCTACATCGGTCAGAATCGTTCCGTTGGATGTTGTATATGTATAAGCTGTACCTGTTTCCGCCTCTCTGGTATAACCCACGGTGATGGTGAAGGAATCGATGAAATACTCCGCCGTCGTTCCTGAACCGGAAGCAACAGTCTCCGTCACGGTATAAGTGCCGCAGGGCAGGTTTGTGAAGGTTACACTGCCGCCTGAACTTGTCGTCCTGGAAGCTGTATAAGTCACATCTACACCTGTCAGCGTATAGGTAACACCGCTCAGGTTCCCGCCCGTAGTAAGAGATGCCTTCTGAATGGTCAGATCCACAGAGTCCGGATCGTAGACATGGACTTCGTTCGAAGAGTCTGTCACCCAGAAATAGCAGGCCGCCATTGTGGTATCACTACTATTGTTAATATCGACAGAATCGCCATTAGGAATGTTCTCATAGCCGCTGGCCGCGTTTAACTCGATCAAACGATAGTGGCCGATGGGCAGTTCGACGGAGATGGAGCCATCTGAACCGGTAGTCACTTGCCGGGCATTATTTACATTATCCGTATAAGTGCAGACGTAATCGCTGACACTCTCGCTGGTCGACTCTGTGCAGGAGACATAGTACCTCCATGTGCCCGTCTCAGTGTCATAGCGCTGTATGGCAAAGGTGACGCCTGAAAGTCCTGTGCGCGCTGCAGCGGTATAGCTTGGATCAGCTGTGGCTTCTTCAGCCTCCTCTGCGAAATAAGTATCCAGTTGCGCATCTGTCAGACCAGTCGTATCTTTCGTTAAGGTATACCCATACTTAGTAATGGTCGTGGTATAGGTCCAGGTCTTCACATTGCCGATCTGAACCTTTGTCGTGTTATCCATGCTCATGTCAATGGGGATTTCAGGGTCCTGCACCGGCTCCGTGCCATAGTAATAGCCGTCCCTGTCCACGCTGTCCAGATAGAAATATTTCGTATTCACACTGCCGCCTTCGCCGGTAGGCTGGAACTGGACATACAATTCGTAAATGGTCGTATTCTGGTCATAGCCTGTGACTGCGCTGTCCTCAGAGAAAGTAATATGAGCATAGTAGGACACATAGCCATAGTTGCTGTGCAGGCTGCCTGTCGAGGACATGACATTCTCCATATATTCGATGTATGTCTTGTAAATTGCTGCTTCCTCTCTGCTCGTATCACTTAAATCTATAAGATCGCTAAGCGAGCCATAGCCATTGGTATCCAGATAACTCACAAGGGCGTCGTACATCTGAATGGCAATTGAACCGTTATCGTCAGCCAGGTCGAGCAGATCGTTTACGCTGGCGTCAATATACCTGGATGTGTAGAGCATATCTGTGTAATTGCTCCAGTTGACATCACTCAGCATGCCAGATGTAATGTCGGAAATACTGGAAACCGCAGCCGTCCCATTTGCTCCGCTGTCATTCACCACATACACCAGCCAGTCGTTATACAGCTTCGCGAACTGCAGCGTGCCCGCGCCGAACTGGCCCTTGGTATTTTCAGATGGATCTTTGGTAAGACTGCCATCATTCGGGTCATATTCCGCCCGCACCGCGGTATCTCCATCGCTCATATCCTTCGAAAGTTCAAATCCCTTTATTCCGTTGGACAGACTGAAGATAAAGTACGCGCTGTTTAATGGGAAGTAATCCTCTGAAGCGTTGCCATATGCATCCCACTCCGTGCCCCACTTGTTCATGTAAACCGTGGTTTTAAAGTACTCGTGGCTGCCGCTCCAATGAATATTTTCCACCTCATACACGGATTCTGTATTCTTTTCATATGTCTGGACGTCGGTCGCGTCGTCGCTGGTGATTGTTCCGTACAGGTCCGGCAATTCGCTCGCGTAAAGCAGAATCCGGTAATAAGAGGTACCGGTCGGCCAGGTGTGGCCGGTCGCCGGTACTGCCTCCACCAGCCAGTACACATATCGCGAGTCGTAGGTCTGGGCGTCAAGCGTCAGATAGCCGGTCATCTGGCTGCCGCTTGTATTTGCATCTTCACCGCTGCTGCCTGAATCCACACGGGTCAGGTTTGCTGTGTCATAGGTCAGCGACAGTGTACCAGTTGTTGCCAGCTCTTCCAGTTCCTCATCGGACAGCTCCTGCTGGTAGAGATAGAAAATTGCGCCATTGACATAGTACGCAACAGTTCCGTCAGGCAGGGTTGTTATGGTGATTTTAGTGTTGTCATCATGTCCAGACGTCGTGCAGTACTTCTGAACGCTCACCTGAAAATACAGCTTGTGGTTTAGCAGTGTATAGTCATCATTCAGTTTCACCTCCGTCTCGGCCAGATTCGAGGTCGCGGTGTACGACACATAGACATAATTTTCCAGATCACTTTCTGACAGCGTTTCATCGCCATCAGCATAAATCTTACTATCATCTTCAGAGGCATAGAGCGGGTAATAGTCATCGTTCGTGTCCGCTCCTGAATCGCCCAGCACAAATACATACTCCACCGAATTGTCCGTGCTGCTGTGTGACAGGCCGCTGAAGGTGGCATAACCGTTCTCATCAGAGACGGCCTCCCCCTTTAATGTGTAAGTGCCGTCGGCATTTTTCACATAGCAGTACACAGTGGCACCGGCCAATGAATATGTAGATGGGACCTCCGGATCATCCTTATAATAGCAGTCCTCCCACTTCACAGGCACGGATACGGTCAGCCCCTCCTCATCCGTGATTGTCATTGAAAATGTAGTCCCCTCAGTCAGGGTTACTTCATAAACCGTCTCATCAGCAAAATAGCCTTCCGGCGCATCAGTTTCTTCGAGACAGTATGTGATAGCGTCTCCATTATCATCATATACTTTCAGCCCTGCGAAAGTCACAGAACCGTTGCTGCCTGTGGTCAGTTCTCCCACAACTACCTCTTCGCTATTTTCATCATAATAATAGAGCTTGAAAGTAGCACCCTCCAGAAGACTATTATCCGTAGCACTCTCTTTATAGACGCAAAGACTGCCTTCATTCTTATAATTCAACAGCGTACCCAGGTCATAGTCCACGCCTGCCTCCAGTTTAGTCGTGGTCACAAAGGCAAAGGCAGTGTTGCCGGACGAGGTCAGCAGCCGGATAATGCGAGTAAGGATATTGCTGCTGCCTATGGTAATCGTTTTTGCTTTCAGGCAGCTGCTGGTCAGCTTATAATAATTATCATTATCCGCCGGATCAAGATTTCCATCCTCCACGGTCTCCACGAAGGCATAGTAATACCCTGGCTCCAGATAGCCGCTCGGGCTGTTGGCGATGTAGGTGGAGTAGTCAGAGTATTCGTACCAGGTTTCTCCATCTGTGGAATAATAAACCGTGAATGTGGCGTCATACTCCGTCTGACTGCCGCTGCCGTCAACCAGGTATTTGGTAAGCGTTACCGTCGGATAGGGCGTGTTGTAGAGCGTATAGGTGCCGTAGCTGGTGCCATACTTCACGCCGTTTGATTCTGTTGTGAGAGAAACGTTCTCCAAATCAATGGTGATATATTTACCTTTCGTTGTCTCACCACTATAGGTTGACAGATCAGAGTAACCATCCGGCGCAGACGTCTCGTAAACACGATAGACATACCCCGTATCCAGAATCAGGGTCGTACTGCCAACCGTACCTTTGGTGTAATAAACTTCACTCCCATTTTCATCAACCTGATATATCGTATACGCAGCGCCACCGACAAGCGCGTTCCCGCTGGCCGTGCTGCGCTTCTCCAGCGTCAAACGAACTTGCGCTTTCAGATTATACAGTTCCGTCAGACTGTACGTGGAATCATAGGCGGTTGCATATGCTTCCTTATCGCGAATGACCAATGTATAACCATCGACTACTACAGTGTCAGCCTTGCTGTCCTGCAAAACATATTCGCTGGAAACCTCCTCGGCCCAGTAATAAGTGATCACTTCTCCATCGCTGTCGATCAGAGGCACTTTTGTCAGGGTAACGGCTCCGCTTGAATCCGTTGTCTGCGAATTCTGAATGGTATATGTGTTATCGCTGCTGTCGTAAGCCAGAAGATACAACGTCACACCGCTTGCCGCTTCGGACGTATATCCACTTTCATCGACATTATAATAATACTTCGTGGCGCTGATCTCGCCTGGAGTGTAATTGGTCAGAGAGACGGACAGGTCCCCATTCTTCAGCGTAAACGCGTCCGTGGTTAGCTTTCCAGAATCCACGGTGTAACTGATGTCACCGGAATACTTATAGCCCTCATAACCCGATGGCAGTTTTTCCACAATACGATAATAAATTAACGTTTCCGTGCCGTCATCAGCCACATAGTAGACAGGCAGACTCAGTGTATCCTGAGAGGAGTAGGTGCTGACAGCCGTCGACACAACGTCCAGACTGATGGACTCAGTATCGTAGGTTTCCCACTCTCCTTCCTCACCGATGCGGTACTGCAGTTCAAACGCACCAACAAAATCTGCCAGCTTCGAGCTGGGCACATACACGTGAGTCAGGTTACCAGCTGAATCGACAGAGAACAGATACTTGACAAAGGTCAGATCCGCCTGATTTTTCGTATTATAGACCTCTCCGCTTCTGGCGTAGGTAATCGTATTGGCGGAGACAGTTACTGCATACTCAGTTCTATCCAGCAGATAGCCGCTCGCCGCTTTTGTCTCCTTCAGCGTGTAGGTGCCGACCGCCAGTTCGGAGAAGGTTATCTTGCCATTGTCGTCCGATGTGGCAGTGTCTACCACATTGCCATTTTCATCATATAGCGTAAACTGGGCACCCTTCACTGCAGTGGTTGTATAAGTCCCTGCATAGGTTTTTTCATACTTGGTAAACGCAATGCTGCCGCGCTGTTCAGTGTTATACGCAACGACAGTCACGCTGTTTCCCGCATCCACTGTGAAAGAAGCTGAATTGCCATCTAATTTATCGCCATCTACGGTGAAATAATCCGCTTCCACATGCTCAATCTCGCAGCTTGTCTCTGTGACACTATAACTGCCACCCTCCAGATACAGCGCTCCATCATATGCTGTCGGAGAACTGCCGCCCGAAATGGTCACATATATCTGGCCGCGATCCATAGTAATCACATTGCTGACCTTTACATAGGCGTCGCTTATATAAGCCCAGACATCGGCATTGTTTCCACTGCTGTCAGCCAGGGTAAAAGTCACAGTTCCGGTATAGTCAGCATCCAGATCATCTGCCTCTGTCACATAATTGCCGCCGCCAAAGATGGAGTTGATGTATTTGCTCAGATTGAGCACCGCCGGTTCCGTAATATTTTCATAATCATCACTGACAGCGTCCTCACTTGATCCGCTGACTGGTTCTGTTCCCTCCTCATAGTCCAGGACATAACTCAGGCTTACTGTATTTTCGACAGTATAATACTGCGCGTCATAGAACGTGCTGTCGCAGTCGTCAGCCAGATAATATACCGTTACTGTATAAGTGCTGAGTACCGGAACACTGTCTTCGATAGAAGCCAGAGCCGCTATCGTTTCTGTATCACTTGCATCCACCGTAACAGTTTCGGCTGTCGCGTACTGACTGATGCTGACGCTGCTCACGGAGCTACTCGTATTTGTCAGCGAACCAGTGATTTCATCGCTGCCGCTGAAATTACCCGGAGACACTACAACACAGACAGGATATATTTCATCCCCTGTCTCGTCATCTGTCATAACCGGAGTATCCGTCAATGTAAAAGCATCAAAATTGACACGGCCATTGCGGGCATAGTTTGCCAGCTGGGTCATATTATCCAGCGTCATGGTAATTTCATAGGCAGCCACAATGTAAGTCGTACCATTTATTTCTGTAGTCTCAATCTCGCCAGACGGTGTTTTTTCTACCTCCCATTCAGTGTCGTCTGTGGTACTCGTCAACGTCATGTCGGACATTGTGATGGCACAGTTATCACTGTCGAGAGTACAGGGTTCCAACTCCCCGCCCAGGTCACGATCCACCACCGTCACCGTCGTGGAATAAACAATATCATCCTCCGTCAGTTCATAGATCGTTCCTGTTGCCGGTTCAGGATCAGTGTCCACCGTTGCTGTAATGCCAAGTGAAGTCACCCAGTCGCCATTTGTCGCGTCGATCGTGCCGAGATTTATAACGGCATATGACCCATCCTCCGAAATTGTATAAGTAAAATCATAACCCTGGGAAAAAAACATTTGTAATGGTGACGCCAGCAGGAGCATAGATTGTGAGGGAGACGTTCTCGTATTCATCGAACATCGTCATGTCACGAGAATTGAACCCTGAATATTGAAAATAAGAATTGCCCAGAGTCTGCAGTGAGATGCTCCAGGTAATCGTCTCACCGGACAGAATGGTATTGCCGCCCTCAGGAGATTGCTCAACGGTCAGTTCCGCTACTGTTGCTGTGCCGTTTGTCCCAAACAACTGCTCCGCGTAATCTTCCAGTCCCTCGGTATAGTCAGTACTCTGTGCGCTCACCGTAAGAGAGGCGACACTGATCTGAGTCTCCGCGGCTGTTACTGTTAACTCAGAAGCTTCCTCTTCACCGGCGCCCTCCTCATCAGACGCCGCTTCCTCTCCTGCCGTTCCGGTTTCCTCAGATTCATCGTCTGTTTCTTCGGATTCAGCTGCCGCTTCCTCCGCTGTCCCGTCAGCCTCTTCTGATTCGCTGCCGCTTTCCGCTCCGGCGGAGTTTGCGTCAGTTGTTTCCTCCGTCCCTGACAAAACTGCTTCTGAGGTATTGCTCTCTTCTGAGCCTGAACTCCCTGTTTCAGCTGCCGTGACCGCACCGGTCGTCTCCTGCGTTTCACCGGAGGATCCCACCTGAGCCTCAGCCGTGCTGTCTGTGGTTTCATTCTCATCGGCAGTTTGCTCTGTCGTTGTTACATCTACCGTCTGTATGTCCGTGTCGCTTTCTGTTGCAAACGTGGCCGCTTCCACAGAAGACAACAGCATCATCGCTGCCAGCAGACTCGCCAGAACCCGCGTGATAAGGCGTTTTTTCCCAAATTCCCTTTTCTTATTCATGACATCCTCCCTGCCTGATCATTCACCGTCGCATCCATGGCATATTGAAAACCCGGATGATCCTGATCTATTCCATTCCCCTCTGTTTGTATTTCCAGTTTCTTCTCCGGCAGATACTCCTGATAATACCAGTTCAGGAATTCCCGGTGCATTTCCTCGCCGCGCTTTCTGGCCTTCACCGCGTCCTCTTTGTGCGCATAAGAACCAAGGTAATAGGTCTTACCCTGAAAGCCGATCTGCGCGCACCATTTGTTTGCTTTTCTGTTCAGGTAAACGCCTGTGTAACCGCTGACATTTGCGGCGTTTGTGTGGCGCTGCACAGTCTCCAGAATGGTCACGGAAGTACCGGCTACAAGCTTCAGATTCTCCTTATATATGTTGGCACGGATACAGCCGCAGCTTTTGGTCTTGCCGCTTTGCAGAAGTGTCTGACCAACCACTGTTTCCTTTCCACAGTCGCAAAGGCAGGTCCAGTGGTGCATTCCGTCGTACTTTCCGGCGTAGGCGGTTACGGTCAGCTGCCCGAAGTGCTTTCCCACGAAATCCTTTAAAGGAGGGTGGGAAAGACAGCCGCAGCTTTTGCGATAACCGGCCTGCAGCTGATGGAGGGATGCGTCAATCTCCCCGCCGCAGTCACAGGTACAATGCCAGTAATAGCTGCCGCCGTATCCCTGCCGGCCAGTACAGTACCTGGCAGTCAGCATCCCGAAACGCTGGCCGGTAATGTCCCGCTGGCCGGGTCTCACCTTCGTCATGCAGCCGCAGTCTGTGACAGTTCCCCGCAAAAGGGTTCGTCTGTCTACTTTGATTTCCCTGCCGCAGTCACAGCGGCAGTTCCAGGCCACGTATCCATTTTTGCGCTCATGAGAATCACTGACAACGGTCAGATGACCGATACGATATCCCGGGGCAATCTGATTTTCTGTACTTTTCTTTCTCAACCGTATCCCGCCTTTTTGAGAAACGGCATTCACATGCCGCAAATCCTGACCACAATTCTGTAAGTACGATACTTACAGAACACTATAGGAGACTACCTCTCCATTTGCATGAAATTTTCACTTAGTTATATGAATTTTACAACAATCAGCAGCATACGTCAATGTTTAATTTGGTGCAAACGCCGACAAATTATGAGAAAAAACATGTTTTATACAAAGAAAAACAATAAAAAAACAAGACAGGATCAGCGCCGGGTCTTCGACACTTGCTTAACCTGAAAATGTTCTCAAAGCCTTGATTTAGGC
>JAJQFS010000038.1 GCA_021200995.1 Lachnospiraceae bacterium
TCGTAGGTTTTGCAAACCTTTATTTGCGGGCATTTGGAACATCGAATTTAATTCTGAAAAAACCGGCGCCCCACGGATGTTGGGGCGCCGACACTTTATTTCACTAAGAGCTCGTCCATCACAATATGACGCGGCAGACCGTCCACAAAGATCGGAAGCAGTTCACCCATAATCAGGGGTCTCGCGTACTTCTCATACGCCTCAGTCAGACCAGTGCCGTCCTCGGTAATCCACTCGTCCGGAACCTTGCGCTCCACGTTCGCGATGGCGTGGATGTCATAGGCGCTGGTGCCGCACTGATAAGGATCATCTCCGTTTCTGTTTAAGGTGATCATCATGCCGGTCTTGCCCTCTTCCGCGGCCTTCACCGCGTCAGAACCCGCCTGGAAGGCCTCATTGATATCGGTCAGGGAAGCCAGGTGCGTCGCAGCTCTCTGCAGGGTGGAAAGCTCCACGGCACGGGTCTTTAAACCGGTTTCGGCCGCTACCATATTGGCAAGCATGGCCGCTGTACCGGACATCTGCTTGTGACCGAAGGCGTCAACCGCCACTTCCTTACCCAACTCGCATACATAACGGCCGTCCGCCACATGCACGCCCTCGGAAACCGCGATCACCACGCTGCTCTTGGTCGCCGCCAGCTCCTTCACCTTCGCCATGAAGGCGTCCATATCGAACACCTTCTCCGGCAGATAAATCGCGTCCGCGCCGGAGCAGTCGCTGCCCTTGGCAAGCGCCGCCGCTGCGGTCAGCCATCCCGCGTTGCGTCCCATGATCTCCACGATGCAGACCGTGGGCTTCTCGGCACCGAAGGACTCGTTGTCACGGATGATTTCCTTTAAGCTGGTAGCGATATATTTAGCCGCGGAGCCGTAGCCCGGGCAGTGGTCAGTAATCGGAAGGTCGTTGTCAATGGTCTTGGGTACGCCCATGAAACGCTGGGGCTTATTGTGCGCGGCCGCGTAGTCGGACAGCATCTTGACCGTGTCCATGGAATCATTGCCGCCCGCGTAGAACAGGCACTCGATGTCATGCGCTTCCATGATCTCGAACACCTTCTCATATACGTCCTCATGTCCCTCGATCTTGGGCATTTTGAAACGGCAGGAACCCAGGAACGCGGACGGGGTTCTCTTCAAAAGCTCGACGCCGGTCGGGTTGTCCAGATATTTGTCCAGGTCCACCAGCTTGTCCTGCAAAAAGCCCTCGATTCCGTGAATCATGCCGTAAACCTTGCCCACGCCCAGCTTCTTCGCCGCGACATAAACGCCCGCGACAGAGGAGTTGATCACGGCGGTGGGGCCGCCGGACTGTCCTACTACGATATTTCCCTTCATACTGTTACTCTCCTTTTGATTTTATGAAACGCGCTGCGCGTTTTTCCTGTTCGCAGCTTGTCACTGCTATTCATTATAGCAAATAAATCCGGTCAGTACAAGCGCTTTGTGTTTTTAAAACGTGACGATATGAATACTTAAACGCAAAGGAGCCTTCACACGCCGGGCGAGAGATCCGTCGCGTGAAGGCTCCTTTATGACTGTATGGTTAAATATAAGATATTACCCTGAGGGAAATGCGTCTGCCTTCAGTTCAGCAAACGCGCATACCGGAATGTCTGTCCGGTTTATTTCCAGAACTTCAATTTATTGAGTGCTCTGGAAAAAAGATTGTTGTAATAAGAGACGGTAAAACCTTCGCAGTTGTACATCTGCTCATCTACCATCCATTCCGGCAGATTATATTTGCTGCCGTTGACGTCGAAGCTGCCCATCACATCATAATTATACATATTCCTGCCTCCTTTATCTCCCATCATCCTGTCTTTGTCTGAAAGACAGTCGTCTGAATTGGTTTTTGTGGTTCTTTGTTTTTGTAACTTCATTATATCGCAATATTTATGGAAGTAAATGGTAGATAAGTTCAAAGTTCTGTGGTATAATTTGTGCTGTGAGTACAAAAAAATTCAAAAAAATTCGGAGGTGATTTTCGTGTCCGTCTCACTAAGACACTTGTGTGCTGACAACAATAATCTCTTTCAGCTGAAGGTTCTTGCCGGCGAAAACGGCATGACCAATATCGTCAACTGGATCTACATGCTGGAGGACGAATACATCATTCCTTATTTTCACGGCTCTGAGCTGGTCGTGACCACCGGCCGCCGTCAATCCGAAGATCCCGACTGGCTTCTGGAGATCGTCAAGAGCCTGTACAGGCGGCATGTGTCCGGCATGATCGTCAACGTGGGCATGTATGTCTTTGAAATCCCGCAGCCTGTGCTGAATTTCTGTAATGAAAAGGATTTTCCCCTTCTGACCATGCCCTGGGAAATTCACATCACGGAAATGACCCAGGCCTTCTGTATCGACATCATGAACAAACGGCAGGAGGGTCTCATTCACGACCAGGCAATCCGCGACGCGATCTTAAGACACAATAATCCGGAAGCGTACCAGGATATCCTGTCATCCTATTATGAACTGGACGCGGATTTTTTAGTCATCACCATCTGCTCCCGTTTTAAAAAAGGATCGCAGTCAGACACGGAAGGGGATTTTGATCTTCCCTCTTCCATGGATTACTGGCTGGAGACCGGGTTGAGGCGCATGAAACGCCGCCTGGGCGCGTCGCACCTTCACATCGGAATTGTGACGCTCGAAAATCTGGAACTTCTGATTTTAAATCATACCACGCCGGAGCTCTCCGACCATGTGCTGGGCGTCATTGTGGACGCCTATAAAGAAGTGCTGGTCACCCACGACATCTACATCGGCGTGGGCCAGCAGGTGATGGGCATTCAGAATATGTATAAAAGCTTCCAGCGCGCTACCACCGCGATGAAAATGGCGGTGCACCGGAAGCAGACAGTCATTAATTTCAATGAAATGGGATTTGACAGGCTGTTATTTTCCATCACGGACGAGGATCTGCTCTCCTCCTACGCGGATGATGTGCTGGGCGAGGTAGAACGCCTCGATCAGGAAGGGCACGAATATATGAAGCTGCTGCGCGCCTACGTTCACAATGACCGCAGTCTGGACGGCACCGCGAAGGAGCTGTTCATCCACCGCAATACCGTCAATTATCAGCTGCAGAAGCTGAGAAAGCTGTTAAACTCGCCGTTGAAGACAGCGGAGGATCTCTTTCCCATACAGGTGGCGCTGGCTATACGGGACATGTAATACAGAGCTGCGAATTATTCGCACTCCCACTCCAGTTCCACCGGACAATGATCCGACCCGTAAATCTCCGTATGAATGGACGCGCCCCGCATCCCCTCCTTCGCGTTCTCAGACACCAGGAAATAGTCGATACGCCATCCCGCGTTCGTCTCCCTGGCATGGCGGCGGTAGCTCCACCAGCTGTACACGCCCGTCGTGTCCGGATAGAAATAACGGAAGCTGTCCACAAAACCGCTTTGAAGCAGATCTGTCATCTTGCCGCGCTCCTCATCTGTAAAGCCGGCGTTCTGATGATTGGTCTTCGGATTTTTCAGGTCAATCTCCTCATGCGCTACATTCATGTCGCCGCAGACGATGACGCCCTTTCTCTCCGCCAGCCCGTGTAAATAAGCGCGAAACGCATCCTCCCAGGTCATGCGGTAAGGAAGCCTGGCCAGTCCGTCCTTGGAATTCGGCGTATAAACCGTCACCAGATAAAAGGACGGATACTCGAGGGTGATTACTCTCCCCTCATGATCATGCTCCTCGATGCCGAGTCCATAGGTCACGCTCTGTGGCTCCCGCTTTGCAAAGACAGCGGTGCCGGAATAGCCCTTTTTCTCCGCGTAGTTCCAATACTGATGATACCCGGGCAGGTCAAGTGTGATCTGTCCGGCCTGCAGCTTTGTCTCCTGCAGGCAGAAAAAATCCACGTCCAGCTTTTCAAAATCCTCCATGAAATTTTTGCCCACGCAGGCGCGCAGGCCGTTGACGTTCCAGGAAATAAATTTCATATGGGTATACTCGCTTTCTATAAAATATAATAATACAAATGTAAGTCTACCCGAGCATACCCAAAATGGCAAGCTTTATCTGAAAAATAATCCGGCTGCTTTTCACTTCTTCGTGATTTATTACATTTACTGAACTATGAGAAAATATGAGAATTGATCTAACCGTATAAAATGTAAAGAAGGACAACAAAAAGCGCTGTAAATGTTGACAAGTACAGAAATAATAAGTAAAATGATGACGGTGTTGCTAAGATGGCAGGACGGTCGCCTCTGCACAGGGAGTACAAGCCCTGTTTTACATAGAGACCTTCGGGAATCTACGAAAGGAGGTGCTTTGCGTATGATGACTGTTTCTTTGGAAGCTGTTTATTATATGGTAGTTATCGCATCAATTTTATGTGGAGCATCATATAAGCTTGGCTATGAAATGGGTAAACATACAAAAAGGTAACTGTCCTCAGCCTGAGAAACTGAACAGTTACCTTTCGTAACGAAACAAATTTCAGGGCGGCCGTCTGCATTACGGCAACACCTTTTCTGAAATCATCATATATCATATCTGTCGGAATGTCAATGTGAATACAGCAGAAAATTCGAAAAATCCGAACTCAATGAGCGGGTCTTCGACACTTGCTTAACCTGAAAATGTTCTCAAAACCTTGATTTAGGCTTATTTTTTTGTCAAATTTTTTCATTTTAGGTGTTGTATGTG
>JAJQFS010000012.1 GCA_021200995.1 Lachnospiraceae bacterium
CCCTTTTTCTTGGAATCTTCAGGGTTGCATTGCTGTTTATTTGTCAAGGTCCTGTTTCGTTGCCTTTCAGCGACAACTCGATTAATATATCACTGTTTTGGTCGCTTGTCAACAACTTTTTTGAATTATTTTCCGGATTTTTCAAGCCCGGAAAACGCGGAAAGAGGGATTTGAACCCTCGCACCGGTTGCCCGATCTGCACCCTTAGCAGGGGCGCCTCTTCAGCCACTTGAGTATTTCCGCGAGCTGAATTACATCCGCTACCAAATGTAGCCGCTCTTTTTCAGAGAGCAGTTATGATTATACATATCAAATTTTGCTTTGTCAACGAATTTTTTTAGAAAAAATCAACGAAAATTCTCATGAATTTGACCGCCACAAGATGTTGTGAAAAAGCGGAATTTCAAACACAAAATACAATTTTCTCAGATTGCGCAATGTTATTCTCTCGGTATAATTCCGAAACCTTTACAACAATCACTCCTTCAATCTCCTGTACTGACCCCTCCGCCGGAAATTCCGGCATGTTCTCCACCTCATCCATCAGTCGTATGATGTCATAGGTTTCTTCATAACAGAGATTGATCCTCACCCCGCAATATTGTGTGATCAGTCCTTCCCATGAAGCTCTGTTATTTCCGGATTGTGTACTCCAATAGCCAAACTGCGCATACGCATTTGCTGTATAGAAGGCCGTATCTCCTCTGAACAGGTCATTGTTGGCAGGCCGTCCGACCAGGGCTATCGCATAGTCATTGCCCAAGTACCCTTTCTCCCTCAATTCGCCTATAATATTCTGTGCCAGTGTCACAGCGGCAGTTCTTCCCTCGGACAGAGCAAGCTGATCATTTTCTACCGTTAAAATACTCACCCATAACAAGGAAGAAACCGCCAGGAAACAGACTCTTCTGAGACAAAAGTCAAACGTCCCGTTTTCGGGAAGCAACATCACCGGCAGAACAACAATATACATCGAGCCCATGGACATCAGCAAAGTCGCACTATTGCCGGGAGCCAGCAGCAAAACAGCATTCGCCGCCATCGGGAAGACAAGAATACATACGATAAAAGCAACGCCATACATGATGGAAGTGTGAAAAATCTTCACGCAGACATATACAACACCTGCCGCGAGCAGCACAAGAACCACCCGGAGTGTCACCTCATATGCTCCCTTGTTTATGTACATTGCTTTTTCGACCAGGAACTCATAAAAGCATTGATAGCAATTTACAATAGATGACGGCAAGCTCCTAAGCATTTGTCCGATGGAAACCGTTCCTGCGCCTTTGTAGGAAGCCAGCGACCCTCCCGCATACAGAAGCATCAGTCTTGCGGATATGAAATAAAAAATTCCACCCAGCACTCCCCCAAAAAGCCCTCTGCCCAGAAAAGCTGCCAGCGAACGGACGTCCTTCTGTTTCTGTATCATTTTGATCAGCGCAAGCAACACAAGCACACAGAAAATATCTATATATGCCTGGTAGCAGCTCATGGAAAACGCAATACATATTCCGCAGGCCAGGATTCCCCATATACAATGAAAATAAAAACAGGATGCAGCCGCAAACACAGCAAACAGGTACGCGACCCCATATCCTACGGAAGTGTATGCGTACGATAAGGTGTGACACATAAACGGACTGGCAAGCATGAAAAAGGAAAGAAGAAGCCGAAATCCTCTTTGTCTGATCTGAAGCATGTGAAACGCAATAATATTCCCCAGTGAAAACAAAAATATTGTAATAGCCGCAGTCACCGGCGCCGCAAGAACGCCGTCATATAATTTGTCGACATACCGGAGCATAAATCTTCCCAGAGAAATTTCCCAGCTCCCGGCCACATAATTAGACGTGTGCCACAAGCCATCCAGATCATTCACGAGGTTCTGCGAAATCATCAGCCAGTACACAATCAGGCCAAACGTCAGACTCGCGGCCAGTGTGAAGCCATTTTCCCTGAACCAGTTGATAATCTTCCCTTTTGTCTTTTTATACGCCTCCATGTTTTACCCCTCACATAGCCACTATGCGTTCATTTTACTCCCGCGCCATTCCGGGAATGGCCAGACATCAGCTTTTCCTGCCGCTCACCCTGGCGTAAAGATCATTTCCCGCAGAATCGATCACCACAATCGCCGGGAAATTTTCCACCCGAAGCTTCCGGATCGCCTCCGCGCCAAGGTCGTCGTAGGCTATCACTTCTGATTCAAGAATTGCCTTGGACAAAAGCGCGCCCGCGCCGCCTACTGCAGCAAAATACACGGATCCATTTCGCACAATCGCGTCGATCACTGCCTGGGAGCGTCTGCCCTTGCCAACCATGCCTCCCAGCCCCAGATCCAGCAATTGCGGTGTGTATTTATCCATTCTGCTGGCGGTAGTGGGGCCGGCTGAGCCGATCGGGCGGCCTTCCCTCGCGGGGGACGGCCCCATATAATAGATCAGATTTCCTTCTATTGAAAAAGGAAGCGCTTTTCCTTCAGCCAGCGCCTGCGCCATTCTCGCGTGAGCGGCATCTCTGGCCGTGTAAAGTATGCCGGTAAGATAAACGTAATCGCCGGCCTGAAGCGACGCGGCCACATCTTTTAAAAATGGAATCTGAATATGTTTCTCCATAAATTTCTCCTGGCAAATTCCTGCGAAATGAATAGCTGGTCATTTACGCGTTATAAAACCCGGACCGCGTGCCGGTTTACATGGCAGCAAATATTGACCGCCACCGGCAAACCCGCGATGTGCGTCGGATAGGTATTGATGTTCACCGCCAGCGCGGTGCATCTGCCGCCCAGGCCGCCGGGGCCAATGCCTGTCGCGTTGATTTTCTCCAAAAGTTCCCGCTCCATTTCCGCAACATACGGAATCTCAGAACGGATGTCCACCGGACGGGTCAGCGCCTGCTTGGCTAAGAGCGCACACTTCTCAAACGTACCGCCAATGCCTACTCCCACCGCCATGGGCGGACAGGCATTCGGGCCGGCGTCTTTGACCGCGGTCAGAACGGCATCCTTCACGCCCTCGATTCCATCAGCGGGCTTCAGCATGAAGATGCGGCTCATATTCTCGCTGCCAAAACCCTTTGGCGCCACCGTGATACGCACCTCATCTCCGGGCACGATCTGATAATGGATTACCGCCGGGGTATTGTCCTTCGTATTCTCCCGCAGCAGAGGATCCTTCACGACAGATTTGCGAAGATACCCATCCGTATATCCCTGCCGGACGCCCTCTTGAATGGCTTCCTCCAGATTTCCTCCCTCAAAATGCACATCCTGCCCGATTTCCATGAAAATCACGGCCATTCCGGTATCCTGGCAGATGGGAATCATATCCTCGCCCGCAATCCGCAGATTTTCTTCAAGCTGCCCCAAAATCTGACAGCCCAGCGAGGAAGTCTCCTTCTCCTTCGCGTCTGCAAGTGCCGCCTTCATATCCGGCGTCAGGAAGTGATTAGCTTCGATGCACATGTCCCGGATGTTGTCTGTTATTTCTGAAACTGAAATTGTTCTCATTTTATTTTCCCAAAATCTGCGTCTGAATGGCGTCCATCTCTTCCGCGGGCAGCTCCTGCGGCTTCCAGGTTACCATCGAAGGGCCATTCGCGTAGCGGGGAATCAGATGGCAATGAAAATGAAATACAGTCTGCCCCGCGGCCTCGCCGTTGTTCTGCACAATATTGATGCCGTCCGCGTTTAAATTCTTCGTCAGCTGATCCGCCATCTTCTTCGCCAGCATCATCACTTTTCCGGCAGTCTCGGCCGGGATTTCGTGAATATCGCTGTAATGCTCCTTCGGCAGAATCAGGACATGTCCCTTTGACGCAGGACTCGCGTCCATGATCACATTAAATTCCTCGTCCTCATACACGCTTCTGGTAGGGATATCCCCGTTTGCAAGCTTGCAGAAAATACAATCGTCTCTTTTCATAATTAATACGCCTTTCCCCAGTAAACCATTTTCTTCGCCGGCCGACCACAGCAGACGCACACGTCGGACAGATGCTCCTGCTCAAAGGGCATGCAGCGGCTGGTCACCGATAATTTTTCCTTGATCTGATCCTCGCAGGCCTGGTCGCCGCACCACATGGCTTTCACGAAACCGGTTTTTTCGGCGAAGATGCCCTCCAGTTCTTCCATATTCAACGCAGTCCAGGTATGATTGTCGCGGTGTACCCGCGCCTTCTCCAGCATGTCGTGCTGCATGGCTTTCAGGATTTCGCCGACTTTCTCCTCCAGTTCATTAAACGGCACATCGATCTTTTCAAAGGTGTCTCTTCTGCAGATCACGCACTTACCGGCATCGATGTCCTTGGGACCGACCTCAATGCGAAGCGGCACGCCGCGCATCTCCTGCTCCGCGAACTTCCAGCCGGGGCTCTTGTCGGAATCGTCCACCTTGACACGGAACCCCTTCGCAATCAGGCGATCCCTTAAGTCCGCCGCTTTCTCCAGCACACCTTCTTTTTTCTGCTGAATCGGGATAATCATGACGTGCGTGGGCGCCACTTTCGGAGGCAGGCACAGGCCGCGGTTGTCGCCGTGCACCATGATGATTGCGCCGATTAAGCGGGTCGTCATGCCCCAGGAGGTCTGGTGGACATATTTCAGAGTGTTATCTTTGTCGGTAT
>JAJQFS010000022.1 GCA_021200995.1 Lachnospiraceae bacterium
ATCAGTCTCTCTGTCAGTAAATTACATCTGAAACAATCATTGACGAAAAGCGGCACCCACCAGAGATCACACCTCTCTTTGATGGGTGCTGTTTTTTAAGGAGGACATTATGAAAACACTGATTGCTTATTATTCAAGAGGCGGTGCAACAAAGAAAGCAGCGGAATGACCGGTCCTGAAACTGCGGTACAACAACTGATGAAGGCCTGTGCCGGCGCGAGAGTCCATTCCGGCCTTCGTTTAAATAAGATTGATGAAGAAACAGTCAGAAAATGGCTGGATGGAGACAGTCAATCATGAAAAATTCAGAAATTTAAAGGAACTGCGGGACGGAAATGGATAAACAGAAAACTGAGAGGATGTGACGCTTATGAGATTTGCCAGAGGCAATCAGAACGTAGATAAAATACAACAGCTGGCGGATTATATTGACCAGAGCCACAGCATGGTCGCCATTACCGGAGCCGGCATCTCTCTTGCCGGCGGCGGCATTACATACAGTCAGCTTTCTAAAACGGTTCGCGCGGGAGGTTTTGGAAGCGATGAGTTCCTGCGTTCTTATGTCAAAGCCATGCACAGCTATAAGCCCAGCTTCAGCCACTACGCGCTGCGCGATCTGGAGGCTGCCGGAAAGCTGATCGGAATTATTACAACGAATGAAGACTGCATGCATACTATGGCGGGTTCCAAAAACGTGGCGGAAATTCAGGGAGGATTTCAGGTCAACCGCTGCTCGAAATGCGGCCGCCACTATGACGGATATGAAATCTGGGAACAGGACGAGCTGCCAACGTGTGAATCCTGCGGAGGCAGAATCCTGCCCTGGGAGCTTTACAGCCACATCAGTCTCTGGGAGGAAGGTGTTCAAAAAGCACAGGAATGGATTTCCAGAGCTGACCTCATCCTTGTGATTGGAACGAATGGCTATTACAGCAGCGCGTACTGGAATTACAGGAGAAACGATGCCGTCATCGTGCAGATCAATCCGGGACATACCGGTTTTGATCGGATCGCGGACTTAAATATCCGGGAAGCGAGTGATGACGTATTTCACAGGCTGATAGAAAGGTGGAACGGAAATGGCTGATATTAAGACAAATACTAAATTATCCGAAGAAGAACGCATGAAGCAGATGGCAGCACAGATGCGGGCTGCGGAATGCAAAGGTCTTTCCGAAGAAGAAATCCAGGAAAGAGAACAGCAGAAGGAAATGCGCAGAAAAAAGAATATAGAGATACTGGAGGACACTCTGGGAATTCTTAAAAAAGGCCGTTTTGAAAAAGAAAGACAGGAAATAAAACTTAAGTTCTCCCCGGAACAGATGCGGAAAATACAGGTGTTTCTGCCAGAGGATATTGATGCGCTGCGGACAGAGGAATCTTCTGCTTCTGAACCTGCCGCTGAAATCGTCTCTGCTGCAGATGATACGGAAAGAGATGAAAGCCGGGCGCGGGCAAAGTCAGGCTGTACGTTTGATTGTGAAAATATCGATGCACTGGTACTCGCACAGAGGAAGTATCTGGAACTAAAGGAAAACGGAGAATCAGACCCGAAAGTTTTAGTTTTGAATCTGGCAAGTTCCACACATCCGGGCGGCCAGACCCGCAAGGGCGCCAGCGCCCAGGAGGAAGACCTCTGCCGCAGGACCTCGCTCCTGCTTTCCCTGGAAAGTGACGAAGCGAAAAAATATTATGATTACAACAATGCGAGGAAGACACACATGGGCTCTGACGGCGTGATGATTTCTCCATATGTGGAAGTCCTCAAGGATGGTTCCTCTGAGACACTTTCTGAGCCATTCCCGATTTCCATCATGAGTTGCGCGGCTCCGATGATCCGCCTGGGACTGGAAGGTATGTCACAGCAGGAATATGAAGTGATGCTCTGCCACCGCATTCAGGGGATGCTTCTCACAGCTGCATCACAGAATTATCGTCACTTGATTCTGGGTGCTTTCGGCTGCGGCGTATTCGGCAATGACGCCGCTGTTGTTTCCAACTTATTCTATCATGCGATACAAAACCTTTCATTTCATGGCAAGGGGAGCGGTCAGTTGTTTGACTCCATTGATTTTGCTGTGCTCTGCCGGCCGGGGAAGGATTACAACTACAGAGAATTCTGCAGAAACTTCTCGCACAAGGATGACTCCTGCACTGCTTCGTGGGAATAACGGAGGGAGGCTTTCTGAATGGATATTTCCAAGCAGGCACTTCAGTTAAAAAAGGCTTTGAACGAGAGCCGGTATACTATTGCCATCACCGGCGCCGGTATTTCCTTTTCCGCAGGCAGCATGAACTTTGACCATGAAAATGTGGCGGAGCTTCTGCCGCTGGCTTCGGAGGATACACTCAGGAATGAGCCGGATAAATATTATAAACTGCTCGATCACGCTTTTCTTCATTCGATGTTTGCCAATGAACCGTCCTTCGCACATAAAGCGCTGAGAAGTCTGGAGATCAACGGGCTTCTAAATGATATAATGTCTTAATTATATGGTGCGAGTTCATGAATCAGCTTCACCATTCAAAAGTGGCATTATGATGTACCGCAGGTATAAAGATAAAGGCTGCTTTGAAAAATATGAGAAGTAAATGAAAAAACTGTTACAGATTAAAATTCAGAAGTTCCGCCTTCGGAAAGGAACGTTTGTTATGAGCTGGTCATTGAAGGATATACCGGATCTTTCCGGCAAGGTGATGATTGTAACCGGAGCCAACAGCGGCCTTGGTTTGGAAACAACAAAGGAACTTGCCCGTAAAGGGGCAAAAGTCGTGATGGCCTGCCGGAATCCACAGAAAGCGGATTCAGCCAGAAAAAAGATTATGGATGAAATTCCGGATGCCGATCTGGATGTCATGATTTTAGATCTTGCCAGTCAGAAAAGTGTCGCTGATTTTGCGGACGCATTCCTCGAAAAATACGAAAGGCTTGATACCCTCGTCAACAACGCGGGAATCATGGCCGCACCCTATTCCGAGACAGTTGATGGATTTGAAAATCATTTCGCCACAAACTATCTCGGACATTTTGCCCTGACTGCAAGACTGTTTTGCCTGCTGGAAGCGACACCTGGGGCAAGGGTTGTCTGTGTCAGCAGTCTGGCCTACTTTTTTGGAAATAAAATCAATTTCGATAATCTGTACTATAAAAACCGGAAAGGGTTCGGCAGATGGAGGGCATACGGGCGCTCCAAAATGGAAATGCTGCTGTTCGCTTATGAGATGCAGCGCCGTCTGACAGCGGCAGGGAAATCCACAAAAGCGCTCGCGGCACATCCCGGTCTGGCGCAGACAAATATTATGCCGGCGCAGGCTAAGAATGCTGTTTCCAGGAAGCTGCTAACGCTGCTTTCCTATACTTTAAAGCCTACCATCTACGGCGCAATGCCGCTCATTCGCGCGGCCACAGATCAATCGGTCTGTGGAGGAGAGTATTTCGGGTCTTCAAAGGACCGGATGCCGGATGTGGTTCCATCCAATAAAGCTTCTCACAATCTTGATACCGCGCGAAGGCTCTGGGAAGTCTCAAAAGAACTGACAGGACTTCATTATCTGGATGATTGAGACCGGCAACAGCACTTCTTCATCATCTTCCATAACCCGGCAGCAACACCAACAATTATAAGCGTCGTGCCTACCGCGATAAACGTACTGTGTTCCTTCTTGAACTTCCGGACTTCCTCTTCATCCATCTTACAAATTTTACACATATTGTTTTGCCTTCTTTCTTTGATACATGGTTCTTCCACATGAAATTCCGACTGCATCATATCATTCAGGGTGACGTTCGGATTTTGATAGCGTCTGCGTTTCTCTGGTACATTCGGATGACGGATGGCCCTGTTTGGACACCACATGATGCAGGCCATGCACTGCTGGCAGTCGTGGCCCCAGACCGGACCGTCTTCCGTCATATGGATGTTATCGTTTTTACAGAGTTTCTCACAGACGCCGCACTTTGTACAGGCATCGGAGGTGTAGAAGCCGCCCTCAACAGAATCCCGGTCGACTCCCAATAAACGCTGATTGAAAGTCGCTGATGCCCACGTAAGAGCCTTTCGGTTAATGCCCTTCCGGTTTTTCGTGGGCGCATCCGATTGGATCTTCTCTGCGATTTTGACAGAAGCTTTGGCTTCATGGTTCAGGTAGATACGATTGATCCAGTCCGGCATGGGAGAAAACCCCACAATGTGATTGGGCGGCATAGGCAGCATAAAGGTCTGAACAGCAAAGTCCGTTTTCGGCTGCAGAATCGCTTTCAGATCAATGCAGACATAACCGTCATAGCCGCCGCAGGTGGCAAGAATAAAGATCTTCTGCTGTCTGGAGCAGCGGAGTTTTTCACAGGCCTCTTTCACCACTCTCGGCGGGCGGACAAACCAGGTAGCGGTCACAATCCCAATCCGGGTGTAATCTGCCGGGACCTTAGGGTCATCCCGCAGGGAGTAGATGGACAAAAGCGTTGTATTTCCAAGCGCCTCGCCTATGTGTTTTGCCACAGAGAGGCTGTTTCCGGA